>CALUOX010000006.1 GCA_944322375.1 uncultured Alistipes sp. | reverse complement strand
GGTAGATAATTCCCCGGACTTTCTCATACGAGCAGCAATATTCATGGGCCGTTTCCCCCATGGCGTAACACTTTTTCTCGCCCGCCGCCATGCGGCGCGCCACTTCGTGCCGGATGGCGCACGCTTCGAGTCTCCGTTCGTCGATGATTCCTTCGCGGAGCAGGTAGTCGAGCAGTTCCGGGACGGAGAGTCCCCGGACGGCGGAGCACAGTTCGTCGTGCAGCCGTTGGCGATAGGTACTGCTCATGGACGGTCGCTTGCAAGTCGGTCGAAAAGACAGCGGGCGATTCCGGTCCGGAGATCGTAGGATTCTATGGCTGTCAGCGTGTAGCAGGCCGTCCCGCCGGCGATCCGGAAGCGGAAGCAGGAACGCAGCGACGGCGAGGAGGTTTCGTCCAACCGGAAGAGTGCGGCATATTCGTCGGCCGGGATCCGCAGCTGGACCGTCAGCCTTTGCAGCGAGTCGTCGGCCGCGAGCCGGGCATCGCGGTAGCCGTGCAGGCCCTGTAGCGCATCGCGGTCTTCGAAGCAGAGTGTGAAGCCTTCGGTCCGGCCGTCTCCCGCAAAATGAAAGGCAGCCAGCGGATACCGCTCCTCGTTGAGCGGATAGCCCCAACGTTCGCCGGCGGGCAGCTCCCGTAATCCGGCGTAGCGGACGATGCGCGGCGTGAAGGCCGCAGGGTTGTCGTTTGTGGCATCGTCGCGGTCACCGACCTGCAGGATGAAGGCCGACGGAGCATTGAGGTAACCGCCCGCTTCCGAGATCGTCGCCGAGAAGAGCGGATTCAGCGAGACATCCGCACCCTCTTTGGCGGCCTTCGATGCGGAGGTGTGGCTCCAGCGTCCGAACATCGTGTCGTTGGCCGTATTGTAACGGCTTACGACACCGTCGTCGGTGTACCCCCACGTCCTGGTTTCATGAATCTCCGGCGCCCGGTCAGCGTTCGTGAAGGCGGCATCTCCGACAATCCGGTCGGTCCAGTCATGGGGCGTAGCGGTATCGTAGAAGCTGCAGGCGGGCTCGATCCGGATTTTCCGGAGCCGCTTGTCGGTGAAGAACCGCAGGTCGAAGAGGTGGGCAAGAGCCTGCAGCAACTCCATTTGACGGATGGAGTGCTGTGCGACGGTGTCGAAGGCGAGCTGTGCGCCATATCCCGGTACGGAGGAGAAACAGGGCCGCAGGGTGCACTCTCTGCTGAGCGTGAACTCCATGCCGGGTTCGGCTCCGTAAAAGCTGATCTGCCGGAAATATTTCGGTGCCGTGGGGGTGATCCGTTCGGGCGAGGTGCGTGCGGTCAGTTGGACCTCGGTCGTTCCGGTCTCTTCGACATATCCGTCGTAAAGCGCCCAGTCTCCGGTGTATGGAGTTGTCGAGCCGTTCCGGTAGAGCTGTGCATCGACGATCTGCTCGGCTTCGGGCATCGTGACGAGTACGCTGCGCGAAGGGAATGCCATGATTTCGGTCCGGGTGCCGTCCACCATCGCCTTCAGCGACCAGCCGTCGTCGTCCGTATGGTCGAAGACGACGATGCGGTACTGATACCCGCCGTGAAGGTCGTTGCGATGATCCGTGAAGCGGTTCGCCAGTTCGAAATGCATGTCGGCATCCGTGCCCAGCCATATCGAATCGAATCCTGCGAGACGGGTCCGTGAGAGGATGCGGTAGCCCGTCACGTATCGGATGCCGTATTCGAATCCGACGTCCATCTGTGTCAGCGGACGATAGCACAATGCTCCATCCTCCATGCGCAGACAGCCGTTGGCGCTGTAGGCGTCGGTGAGCGTTGCGCCGATGTCGTTGACATCCTGCGGCGAGAAGGCATCGACGAAATTGCCGACCGAATTGAGCGTCACAAAGGGATTTGCTTCGACGCGTCCCAATGAATTGGCCGTTGTGCCGGTCTCTCCCTTGCGCCGGGCGAAGAATCCCGCCTTTTGCTCGAGAGCAACCGTGTTGTGCGAAGGGTAGGCCCCGCTCATGTAGAGCGATCGGAAGAGGTCGCTCTCCAGGAATTCACTCTCGACGGTGTATCCGGCCTTGCGGAAAATCGCGTGAACGAGTTCGTGAAGCGAGAGGAACGGGTGATAATCATCCGTCAGCAACACCTGTTCGGGAGCCTCGATCCCGGTCGAGCCGGTATCGGAAACGTACTGGTCGCGATGTACCGGGAAGAACTTTACGGGAGTGTCGTCGCTCCAGCTTGCAGCGATGGTTGTCGGAAGCAGTGCGGCCGAGTAGTCGATGTCGAGTTCGTCGAACCATTCCAGCGCGGCCGCTTTGGCCCATTCGTAGCCGCCGCTTCGGAATTCCACCCGGTAACGACACTCTTCACCGTCGCGCAGGACCTCCAGCAACCGCACGGATCCGTTGAAGACGCAGACTCCGTCGGACTGAATCTCTCCCGAGTGGAGCGATGCGTTGAAGGCTCCGGCGCCGTAGAGGTGGCGTTCGGCGCCGAACACCGCATCGGCCTCCGGTGTTGAAAGGATCTCCAGCGTCAGCGAGGCGCCGCTTCTGCCGGCTTCGGGATCGGCCATCGTCCGTGCATCGAAGGAGAGCTCGATCTTTTGTCCGTCGATGGGCTCGCAGGCCTTCGAGTCGATCAATATCCGGATCATAGCCGCACTCCTTTCTGCCGGGGCCTTACCTCCAGCGAAAGCTGTTGCAACAATCCCTGACGTTCGATCCGGACCGAATCGGTGACGACATCGACCGGAATCCAGGACTGGTCCGAGGCGACCCAGACAGCCGGTGCTGCCGCAAGCCGTGCGAGCGCTTCGAGTACGGCTGTCGGTTCGTAGGCCGAACCGAGCGACAGATGCTCTTCGCACCGTACGTCGGACTGTACGTATCCGCTTTCGGCCAGACGGCATCGTTTGCGTTCGATCTCGAAGAGGCGCTGTTCGACCAGCGGGAACGTGTAGCGGTCGATCCCGCCCTTGTCGTTGAGCCAGGCCGCTCTGCACCCCACCAGCGACGATCGTGTCACCTCATAGTGCAGTTCGGTCGTGTGCCCGGCAATCTCGACCGTCAGGTCAAAGGCTTCGGCTTCGGGAAACGCGGAGGCGTCGAGACGGAACAGAACGACCCCTGCAGCCGTTGCGTCGAAAGAGGTCTCGGTACGACCTGCCGCGGTCGTTACGGCGAGAGTTGCCGAGGCCTGCGAGCGACAGTTGAAACTGATCTCGTCGGTTTCGTCCGCACCGATGAGCCTTGCGGCCGGCAGCGCGGTGAGCGGTTCTCCTTCCCCGGTCGAAACCGATGCCGGGAGGAAGATCCGATCGGCTGCGGCGTCGGCCCCGATCTTCATCGAGAGTCCGATGGTGCGTTGCTCCGGAACGTGGAGTCCGGTTGTTCCGGTCTCGAAGGGTGCGGGGTCGGCCATTCTCCGAAGGAAGGTCGAGACCTCGATATCCGGCATCCAGAGATCGTTCAGGGCCAGCGATGCGACCTCCTCTCCGGTAAGCGTGTCGGACAGTTGGGCCGTGAGCTGTCCGGCGGCCGAGTCGTTGATGTACGTGTAGTGTTGCGGTGCGAATCCCGGAGCATAGTTTTGTGGAATCGTAAGAAAACTCATGGGCTGGAATTTTAGGTTGTGAATTGAAGTGTGTGCGCTGCACCGTGAGACGGGCCGGTAATTTCGATGCATGCGGCGGATGTTCCGCCTGCCGGATCTGCGGAGCAGCGGGGCGATGCGGCGTCAGAACCAGACGATGACGTGTGCCGATGCACTCTGCGAGATCTCGCCATGGTTGGTAAGGGCGTGGCTGCGCGGTTGAAGCATGAGCTCCTCGATGGCGATGACCTTCTCGGAGAGACTCAGGCTTGTAAAGATCTCGAGGAGATCCTGTTCCATTTCGTTGAGCTTTACGGCCCGTTCGGGGAGGGAGAGTTTGAGCGCCGGACAGAGCAGGTGGAGCTCTACGTCATAGACTCTTCGGCCGTGCCGTCGGCCTTCGATCTCCAGCAGTTTCGGGGGGACGAGCCATGCGGCGGGATAGTAGCAGAGTTCGGAGGACATGTATTGTTCGGGTGCGGTGAAGAAAGTGTATCCGCGCGCGTTCACCAGGTCCCGCAGCTGTTGCGAGAGATAGATGTAGGACATGTTGAAAAAAGTTTTGATAAACTGTTGATAAGATGAAATTCCCCGTTGGAAAGAGGCCGGGATCAAGATGAACCGGCAATTCGGAATGTTCAAAACAGGGGAAACCTCCGGATTGGATTTGTTGATAACTTCCGGTTTTCGGTCGATCGACGGAACAAATATACGACATGCCGACCCCCGTTGTCAAGTCTTTTCACACGTTTTAGAAAAACTTTTTCATGGAGGAATCCGGTATGGTGCTGTGCCCGAACCGTGTGCACGCTTGGGCGCCGATGAAAATAATCTGCAGCCATGTTGTCCGTTTCCCGAAAAAAAGTTACCTTTGCGATGAATTTGCGGTATTCCGCCTCAATCTGTCGTCGGCAGCGCGGAGGTACCGTTGCGGAAAATTTGTCGAACGAAAGGTTAAAACGTATGGATGATGGCTCTTACCCCGCGAATAGCAGCCGTATCGTATCTCAATACGATACCTTTCATTTACGGTATCCGGCACGAAGGTAATCTGCGTGCGGATCTTCTGTTATCTACAACTCCGGCCCTTTGCGCACAGCACTTTATCGACGGCGATGCGGATATCGCCCTGGTGCCGTCGTCGGTCGTGCCGCAACTCAAGAGTGCGGAGATCGTCACGGACTACTGCATCGGAGCCGAATCGATGGTGCGGACGGAACAGGTCGTGTCGAATACGCCGATCGAGGAGGTTCGCCGTATCTGGCTTGATCCGGATGCCTGCACGTCGGTGCAGCTGACGGGCTATCTTGCCTCCAAAGTGTGGAAAATCACCCCGGAGTGGCTTCTCCTGCCGGGCAGCTCGGTTCTCGATACGCCCCGCGACGGCGATGCCTTTCTGCTGGTGGGCGACAAGGCCCTCGAACACGAAGACGAATTCATCTATACGTATGATCTTGCTGCCGCATGGCACGAAGCGACGGGAATGCCGTTTGCCTTTGCCGTGTGGGTTGCTCGCCGCGGCACCCCCTATGAGGTGACCGATGCTCTGCAGCAGTCGCTTACGTTCGGCGTGGAGCGGATCTACGAGGCGATCGTCGAGAGCGACTATCGTGACCGCCCCTATGCCTACGATCATCTGACACAGACGGTCGATTTTCTTTTCGACAACGAAAAACACAAGGCCCTTCAAAAATTCTGGACCTCGGGCATCAAGGTGACGCCTCGGGTCGAACCGGGCTGAAGAGGATAATCGCCGCGCTCCGGCGCAGCACCTTCGGACGTTTACACGAGTGACAACCGACCGGTCGCCTTCGGATGGGGCGCCGGACAGAAACAGGGTGCTTATGATTACGATTTACCTCAAGCAGTACAACAAAATCATTCGCAATGCGGATCCCAAACTCTTCGACGAGTTGGGCTACGACGATATTCTGTGGATCGATCTGCTTCGGCCGTCGATCAAGGAGCAGAAGGCCGTGGAAAACTTCATGGAGATCAGTCTTCAGACCAAGCAGCAGGTCGAAGAGATCGAATCGACCTCGAAATACTCGGAGACGGAGAATGCCATCATCTCCAACTCGAACTTTTTTGTGCCGACGGGCGATTCGTTCGTCGTGGAGCCGGTGTCGTTCATCATCTCGAACGAAGGTGTGCTGGTGTCGGTGCGCAATGCGGAGTTCCGGACCTTTCGTGAGACCGAGAAGCGGCTGCAGATGAACTCGCGGAGCTATTCGACGGGTTATCATCTCTTTATTTCGTTGCTCGAGGTGCGCATCGACTACGATGCCGACCTCGTGGAGATGATCGCCAAACAGGTTGCGGCGCTTTCGAAGGATATCAATTCGGAAGATTCGATCGACAAGAAGATCATCCACCGCATCAACGCCCTTCTGGAGAGTACGATGTTGCTGCGGGAGAATATTTTCGACCGGCAGCGGGTTCTGTCGGGCATTCTGCGGTCGGAACGCTTTCCGAACGACATCTATCCCCGGTTGCAGCTGATGATCAAGGACGTCAATTCGCTGATCAACCATGCCGACTTCAGCTTCCAGCGACTGGACTACATCCAGGATGCGGCCCTGGGTCTGATCAACATCGAACAGAACGAGATCGTGAAGATCTTTTCGGTGGCGGCCGTGATCTTCATGCCGGCGACGCTTGTTGCGAGTATCTACGGCATGAACTTCCACATTCCCGAACTGGACTGGAGTTATACGCTGCCGAACGGGTGGGTGATTCCGGTGGGCTATCTGTTTGCCATCGGACTGATGATTCTCTGCTCGGCGGGCACGATCTGGTATTTCCGGTACAAAAAGTGGTTGTAGAGGGATGTCGGCCGTCGGGATGTTCCCGATCGACAGCAAGTTTCAGAGGTTATGGCTTCATTCAGAAATCTCTTTACGTTCTTTACGGAGACGATCTTCCTGAAGGACGAGCGGAACTACCGCAACGGTTTTATCCGTTGGGCGGTTCGTCAATACAAACTGTTGTTTTATACGGCGCGGGGGCTCAACGAGCACGGCACGCTGATACGCAGTGCGGCCCTGACCTTCTATACGCTCATGTCGATCGTTCCCATTGCGGCATTGGTCTTTGCGGTGGTCAAGGGGTTTGGCTTGGCCGAGGGATTGATGCAAAACCTCTATTCGCTCTTCCCTCAGAATCGTGAAGTGGTCGATTACATCGTGGCGTTTGCCGACAAGGCCCTCGTGAGTGCGCAGGGCGGCGTGGTGGCCGTTGTGGGTATTGCCATGCTGTTTTGGGCCGTGATGCGGGTTTTCGGCTCCGTTGAGGATGCTTTCAACAACATTTGGGAGGTCAAGGTCTCGCGAAGTCTGTCGCGACAGTTCTCCGATTATGTGGCGGTGGTCGTCGTAGCCCCGATCCTGTGGGTCATTGCCAGTACGGTGGGACGCTATGCGGGCGAGCTGTTGGGTATCGAGTCGATCGGCGTACTCTATTCGCTGTTGTCGGTTGCGGTGTCGCTGCTGGTTATCTGGACGATGTTCTCCTTCATCTACGTTGTTGTCCCCAATACGCGCGTAAAACCCGGCTGTGCGATCATGGCCGGCATCGTGGCGGGGACACTGTTCCTCTGTTTCCAATGGGGGTATGTCTGGCTGCAGGGATACATGACGTCGTACAACGCCATCTACGGCAGTTTTGCCGCGTTGCCGCTGTTCCTCATCTGGGTGCAGTGGTCGTGGCAGATCCTGCTCTTCGGCGGGGAGCTGGCCTTTGCCTACCAGAACATTGCGCGGTTTGCCGAGGAGCGGGAATCGCTGCATATCAGTTACGATCACCGCCGGCAGGTGACATTGGCCGTCATGCTGCTCATTGCCCGCAACTTCCGCAAGGGAGGAGGTCCCGTTTCTGCTACCGATATCCATACCGAGCTGCGGTTGCCTACGCGCATTGTCAACGATGTGCTCTATTCGCTGGTCACGGCGCACCTGCTGCTTACGGTGCGCAGCGATGCGGACGAACGCGAGGCGCTCTTCTCGCCGGCCGTGGATATCCATACGCTTACGCTTTACGATGTGCTGGAGAAGGTGGAGGATTACGGGTGTACGCAGCTTGATTTCCGGGAATCGCCCGAGATGGAGCGTGTGGGCGAGCTGTTGGCCGACATCCGGGCTGCGGCGCGGCGATCGCCGGCCAATGTTTTGTTGATTGATATTTGATTCGATGTTTTTATCATACATGCACAAGCGTTTTTTATCATGATTCGTTTGATTCGTTCGGTCGTCATCATCGGCAGCGGCAACCTTGCCGAGGCGCTGGCTCGGTCCATCGCCACATCGTCGCTCGATCTGCGACAGGTTTTCGGTCGTAACCGCGACCGGGTGGCAGCCGTTTCGGCTCTCGCGGGATGCGACGGGGCGGACGATCCTGCACAATTGGCCGCGGCGGACATCTATCTGATTGCCGTCAGCGATCGAGCGGTTTCCGAGGTCGCCTCGTCGTTGCCAATCCCCTCTTCGGCCGTCGTGGCCCATACGGCCGGCAGCGTTGCTGTCGATGCCTTGCCGGGACGTTTCGAGCGGCGGGCCGTCTTTTATCCATTCCAGACCTTTACGAAGGGTCGTGCGGTGGATTTCTCCCAAATTCCGATTCTGATCGAGACGGCGACTCCGGCTTTGCGGCCGGAGATGATGGCTTTTGCCCGGACGTTGAGCCATACGGTGCTGTATGCCGATTCGGCTTTACGCGGCAAGGTGCACCTTGCCGGAGTCTTTGCCAGCAATTTCGCCAATCACTGTTTCGAACTGGGAGCCGAGGTACTGCGGCAGGCGGGACTGTCATTCGATCTGCTGCGGCCGTTGATCGGCGAAATGACGGCCAAGGCGCTTGCCGCGACGTCGCCGGCCGAGGTGCAGACGGGCCCGGCGGTGCGGAACGACCTGCCGACCGAGGAGCGGCATCTGCGCCTGTTGGCGGGGGATGAACGATTGTGTGCCATTTATCGACTGATATCGCAAAACATATGGGAAACTTCAAAGAAGACATTGTAAAGACGGAAGCGTTCGTCTTCGACGTGGACGGCGTGTTTACCGATGGCGGGATTACGCCTTTCGGCGACGATTTCATCCGTCGCTATTATGCCAAGGACGGATATGCCGTTTCGTATGCGGCACGGATGGGATACAGGATCTGCATCATTTCGGGGGGCCGCGGCAAGTGGCTTCAGGAGCGCTTCGAGCGGCTCCATGCCACGAAGATCTATATCGACTGTGCCGACAAGATCGCGGCCCTGCGTGAGTTCCTGGATGAATACGGACTCGATGCGCGCAACGTGATCTTCATGGGGGATGACATTCCCGATCTGGAGTGCATGCGGGCTGTCGGTATTCCGGTGGCGCCGGCCGATGCTGCGACGGAGATCCTTGAGGCGGCGCGTTACGTCTCGGAGTACCCGGGGGGGCGAGGTTGCGTGCGCGACATCATCGAGCAGGTGCTACGTGCGCGCGGCGAGTGGGCGCTTCATGCCAAGGGGGTCAACTGTACGACCGACGTGCAGTCGAACTGATCTCTTTTCCGTCGGGAACCACATGACGGAACGCCCCTCCCGGAGGGGCTTTTTTATTCGTTCTTCGGGACGTTGATTTGTTCCTTGACCGGCAATATCGGTTTTGCGCTCCTTCTTGCATCTTTCCGTGCGGACGGGATAGCTCTGCTGCAGCCGACGGATGCAGCAGCCGTTCCGTCGGGAAGTCTGTTCCATCGAAAAATGCAGGCGTCGAACCCGATCGATCCGATCAATCCGAAGCACCAGCCTCCGGTGATTTCCGGCGGATGAAGGTCTCTTATGTCGAAGGGATGGCCGGCGGAAAATGGCCGCGCTTCCGTGGCGTCAGAGGAAGAAGAGCAGGACGACCTGTACGAGAATGACCCGTACGAACATCGAGAGCGGATAGACGGTGGCATAGCTGACCGACGGATTGTCGCCCTCGATGGTATCGTTGGCATAGTTCAGGGCCATGGGATTGGCCATTGCGCCGCAGAGCATGCCGCAGGTCGAACCGAAGTCGAGATGAGCCCACCGCAACGCGATCCACCCCATGAGGAGTACCGGCAGCAGCGTGACAAGGAATCCGAGTCCGACCCACATCGCGCCTTCCGGCCTTACGACGGTTTCGAAGAAATGGGCTCCGGCATCGAGTCCCAGACAGGCCAGATACATCGAGAGTCCGATTCCGCGCAGCATCAGGTTTGCACTCAGCGTGGTATATGTAACCATGTGCAGCCGCGGGCCGAAGGTGCCGATGAGAATGCCGACGATGATCGGTCCGCCGGCGAGCCCGAGTCGTACGGGCGCCGAGATGCCGGGCAGGTGGAGCGGAATTGCACCGAGTGCGAGTCCGAGAATGATGCCGATGAAAATCGCCGCGATGTTGGGTTCGTTGAGGTTCTTTTCGGCATTTCCGAGCACCTTCTCGACGTTGTGCACGGCGGGTGCTTCGCCGACGACGATGACGCGGTCGCCGATCTGCAGCACCAGACTCGGTGTGGCCAGTAGCGGCACGCCGCTGCGATAGACCCGGCTGATGTTTATGCCGTAACTGTTCCGCAATCTCAATGTCCCGAGTTTCTTGCCGTTGATCTCCGGCCGCGTAATGACGATAGATTGTGAAACGAGTTTGCTGTCGATGGCATTCCAGTCCACGTCGCTCTTGTTCCAGCCGGTCTGCTCCTCCTTTCCGAAGAGTGCCGCGAGTGTTTCGACGTTTTTCTCGGCGGTAACGACCAGCAGTCGGTCACCCTCCTGCACCTGTGTGTCGGAGGTGGGGATGGAGACCTTTCCGTCGTGCCAGATGCGCGAGATGACGAAGGGGATGTGGCTGATACGTGCAATCTGCTGGATGCTCATTCCGAAGATGCCGGGATTGTGCACCTGAAAGGCCGCAATGAAGGTGTTGTGCGTGTCGTTCGGCTCTGCGGCGGCGAGATCTCCGGGCCGTACCCAGAGACGGCGCATGACCAGAATGGCGAGAATGACGCCCAGAACGCCGAGAGGATAGGTCACGGCACAGCTCAGGGCTGCGCCGTCGGAGGGTAGATTCAGCTGGTTGAGGGTCTGTTGTGCGGCACCGAGAGCCGGCGTGTTGGTCGTGGCGCCGCACATGACGCCCATCATTTCGGGCAGGGCTACGGGAGTGAATCGGCTCAGCAGTACGGCCAGGGCGATTCCGATCCCGACGACGCCGAGTCCGAGAAGATTGAGCCGCACGCCGCCCTCATGGAAGGAGCTGAAGAATCCGGGCCCGACCTGCAGGCCGAGGGAATAGACGAAGAGAACGAGTCCGAAGCTTTCGGCATATTCGAGCATCCGGGCATCGATCGAGAGCCCGAGGTGCCCGGCGAGGATGCCGATGAAGAAGACGAAGGTTACGCCGAGCGAGATCCCGCCGATGCGGATCTTGCCTAACACCATGCCTGCGGCACAGATCAGAGCGATGACCACGACGGCCTGGAGGGCCGAATGTTCGATGAAAAGGGCGTTGAACCACGTCATTGTGATGCTGTTTGGTGGGACAAAGGTACGAAAAAGTCGCAATCTTTCTAAAAACCGCCGTTTTCGGGAGAAAATGTCGTATCTTGGAGCCCGTTATGGAGCATTTGACCTGTAAAAGATTTACGTCGATTTCGGATCCGTCGTGGCCGGTCGTTTACCGTCTTTACGAGCAGTCGTTCCCGCGATGCGAGCAACGCAGCGAGCGGGATTATGCCGCGGCGCTGTGTGACGAACGCCTGCATGCCGAATCGGTCTGGGACGGAGATTGTTTCGTGGGGCTGGTCTTTTGGTGGCTTGCCGACGAGGGTTATGTCTATCTCGAACATCTGGCCGTCGATCCGGCCCTGCGCGGCAGGAACTACGGCGCGCGGATTCTGCACGAACTCTGTGCGCGGAGCGGCCGTGTGTGGCTGGAGATCGATCCTCCCGAGGACGAGATCTCGTGCCGCCGCCGGAAGTTCTACGAGCGCAACGGATTCGTATATAACGACTACGACTATTTTCATCCCTCCTATCAGCTCCCGCCGCACCCCCATCGACTGATGGTAATGAGCTATCCGACGGCGCTTACGCCTGCGGAGTTTGCATCGTTCCGCACGTTTGTGCATGGGCTCGTGGACCGTTATACGACGGCCGACCCGGAGTGACGGATGAATCGGAGCGGTTGTTCCGAACGGTGAGAGGCTCTTCCCGACAATATCGTACCGGGAGGGGCTGAACCTCTTTTCTCCGTTTCTTGCTTTTCTTCCACCTCGCTTCCACGCTTCGCTTCCCTTCCTTCCTTTACCCACTCACTCTCTTGTCTGCCTGTCTCTTCGCGCCTTTCCCGTCTGCTGTGTGCGTATTGCGCACCTGCACCTGCACCGGTTCGGCCGAAGCGCAGACAGACCGATCTCCCGGAAGCCCTCCCGGCAGATGGGCACCGCAGCTCTTGCACGGCATTGCGGGTCCTATCCTCGGAGTCGTCCGACGGGTCTGTACACGACTCTCCGGAGGGGAGAAAGAGGCGCAGCCGATGGTATTACCGTTTCTGTTTGATCTCCTCAAGATGCGCGCGGAGCCGTTCGGCAAAGGCGACGCGGCGGGCCCGCAGATTGGCCCTCCATCCGTCCCACCGGGTGTAGCGTTCCCGCTTTTCAAGATAGATGTCCTTGATGGACAGAAGTATTCCGGTCTCTTCCACACCGCCGAAGTCGGGGTTTGCCACCGTGTCGAAAACCCGCATCGTCGGCGACAGATTCATGTAAGAGTTGATCAGCGGCGGAATGTTCTCGTTCAGTTCGCGGATGCGCTGAATCAGGATATGGTAATTTTCCACATAGTTCTCGCCGGTGAAGATCTCTTCGTAACGGGGATCGTCGAGTTTCAGGTCGAGCGGATGCCGCCCTGTCACCAGCCGGTCCCGGTCGGGGAAATATTTGCGCAGGAAATAGATGAGCGTATTGCGGGCCATCGTCTGGTAGGAGGTGTACATCGTCACCTTCCCGAAGAGGTATTTCGCCTTGGGATTGAGGACGATCAGTGCGCCGAGTCCGTCCCACAGGTTGTCAAGGGCATAGATGCTTTTCGAATTTCCCCGGGCCTGATAGGAGGGCTGTATGAACGACCGTCCCAGTTCGATGGTATGCGGCAGGTAGCGGCGGCGGAACAGATCGCTGAAGTGAAAATAGTGCTCCGTCGAGAGATGTTGCTGGAACGGCGAGGTGCAGACGATAAACCGGTAGCCGCCTACAACCTCCTGCGCTGCGGGATCCCACACGATGAGCTGGTGATACCCGCCGCTGGCACGGTCCTCGGCGTCGATATCCACCTCGTCGCCCGTTCCGCCGCCGGCCGTGCGGAATGCGATCTCCCGCAACCGGCCCACCTCCCGCATCAGTGCGGGGCATTCGGCTGCCGTAAAGACATAGATCTCATTGCCGGCGCGCCGCGTGTCGCGGACTTTGCGTTCCGGCGTCAGTTCCCGCAGCAGCGTTTCGCGGGGCAGGGGATCGATGATGGGTTTTATTGCAGACATGGCAATCGGTCTTTGAGCCGGTAAACCGCCTCACGTACGGTATCGGCCTGTTGTCTCAACGTTCCGGTAAGGTTTTCCGGTGCGATCGGTTCTCCGGCGATGATTCGCAGCCTGCTGCCGCTTTGACGGAACATCTCGTCGGGCAGCCACAGCATCTCGATGTTGAATCGTATTCCGAGCCCTTCGCGCAGACGGGCCAGACGGTAAAAGAAGTTCGACAGTTGCCCCTCGACATAGATCGGAACGATCTTCCGACGTGCGGCATGAGCACGCTTGATGAAGTTCAACCGCCACTCGGTGTCGCTCACCACGCCGTTCTTGCGGCGGGAGCAGAGACCGGCAGGGAATGTCAGCAGCGGAACATCGCCATAAAAGGCATCGTCGTACTGTCGGACGTATTCGGGCGTTTGTCGGCCGTGCTTGTTGACGGGGAGCCAGATGGGTCGCAGGGGTTCGACGTGCATGAGCAGATCGTTGATCACCACGCGCACATCGCCGAAACGGTCGATCAGCGCTGCGGCGATCATCATTCCGTCCATGCCGCCGAAGGGGTGGTTTGCCACGAAGAGATAACGCTCCTGCGTATCGAGCCGTTCCAATCCCTCGACCGTATAATCCACCCGCATGTAATGCAGGGCGATCCGGATGAATTCGCGGGGCGAGGCCGTTTGCCCCTCTTCCAGAATGCGGTTCAACTCCTCTTCGTGGATGGTGCGCCGAAGCCACTGTCGCACAAAGCGGGGGATGTATTTTTCGTGGCGAGGCATCTTCTCGCGCAACACCTCATCGATATCTATTCTAAGCATGGAAAGGGTCGCAGGAATCGTTATGCAAATATACGATTTTGTTGGGAAAATTTTTTTATTATCGGTAACTTTACGCCCAAATTACGTCTTTATGCCTATTGCCGTCAGCATGGAGCAAAACTACCATATTCCGGTGCTGCTTGAAGAGTCCGTCGGGCTGCTTGGCGTCGAGCCGTCGGGAACGTATGTGGATCTGACCTTTGGCGGGGGCGGCCATTCGCGCCGCATTCTGTCGATGTTGGGTCCGGAGGGACGTTTGTACGGATTTGATCAGGACCGCGATACGCTGGAGAATGTTCCCCGGGATTCCCGGTTCCACTATGTGGAGAGCAATTTCCGCTTTTTGCGCGGAGCGCTGCGACTGCGCGGGGTTGTCGAGGTGGACGGCATTCTGGCCGATCTGGGCGTTTCGTCGCACCATTTCGACGTGCCGGAGCGCGGCTTTTCGTTCCGGGGATCCGCTCCGCTCGACATGCGCATGAACCGTCGGGGCCATCTGACGGCAGCCGATGTCGTCAACGGCTATGATGAGGCGTCGCTGACGCACGTGCTGGGCGACTGGGGCGAATTGACAACACCCTGGAAGGTGGCGCACTGCATCATCCGGGCACGCGAGACGGCTCCGATCACGACGACCGATGCGCTGGTTGCGGCCGTAGCTCCGTGCACTCCGAAGAAGGAGGAGGCGAAGTTCCTGACGAAACTCTTTCAGGCTCTGCGTATCGAGGTCAACGGCGAGCTGGAGGCATTGAAGATGGCTCTTGAACAGAGCCTCAAGGTACTGCGCCCGGGCGGTCGTCTGGTGGTCATCTCCTACCATTCGCTCGAGGACCGGCTGGTGAAGAATTTTCTGCGGAGCGGCAATTTCGAGGGACACGTGGATCAGGATTTTTATGGACGGACCCGGATCCCCTTTACGCTTCTTATGCGCAAGGCCGTCACCCCTTCGGCGGAGGAGCTGTCCCGCAATCCGCGTTCGCGTTCGGCAAAATTGCGGGCTGCAGTGAAGTGTGCCGATGAGGACGGCATCCGTGAGGGTCGAACAAGTTGAAGCGAGCAAACAATCCGATAGACGATGAGTTACCAGGATCACGAATTCAATCCCGTTACCGATGCCGAGCGTGAGGCTGCGGCGCGTGATGCCGAACTGGCGCGGCGCATTCGTCGCGAGGTGTTGCGCGTGCAGAGCGGTGAGGCGGAGGAGGATCTGCGTGCCGACCGGGAGGCGGAAGCCGAGGAGCGGGAGGCCGAAGAGCGTGCGGCCCGTCTCGAACGACGTCGCAAGTCGAGCGTGATCTGGCAGCTCTTCTCGGGCAACATCCTGGTTCGCAAGAGCTTCTCGGGGTATTACCGTTATCTGGCATGGATGGCCGTGGCCTTTTTCCTGAGCATCACGGTCATGTTCACCGCATTGCACCTTGACATGAAATATTCCCGGCTGGAACGGGAAGTACAGCTGTTGCAGGAGCGGTCGGTGCGTTTGCAGGAGCGGCGTTTCAGCGAGACCTCGCATTCGGCCGTCGTGCGGGCCCTTGCCGAACGAAACATCCCGTTGTATGATCCGGACTCTCCGGGCGAAATCATTGAAGAGTGACCATGCCGCAGCCGAAGGAAAACTCTCCGATCAAACGCGACATTCTCTTTCGCGTGCATCTGTTGTACGCCGCATTCATTCTCATTGCGGCGCTGGTCTTTGCACGTTTGATCTGGGTCCAGCTCTTTTCGACGGAGGTGGCCTACAACGCCGAACGTCTTGCGGGACGGATCTTCTCCGAGGAGATCCTTCCGGCGCGTCGCGGCAACATCCTTGCCCGCAACGGCGAGCCGCTTGCCACGTCGTTGTTCCGTTATCAGGTGGAGGTGGATTACGGCAGCGAAGGGTTCGATTCGCTGCGGACGTTCCGCGAACAGAGCGATTCGCTGGCGAAGCTGCTGGCTCTCTATTTCAAGGACAAACCGGCTTCGGCCTATGCCCGGATGATGCAGCGCGAACACGAGCGCCGTTATCGTGTCGTTTACCGGAAAGATACGCTCGTTCCGCGCTCCGAAGGGCGCCTGGCCCGTTGGTGGGACCGCCTGCGTGGCGAGGAGTTCCGCACCGAGAAGCTCTACGATACGCTGCGCGACCATACGCCGGTTCCGTTGTTTCCGCGCGAGATCGACTATACCGAGTGGCAGACGCTGCGCCATTATCCGATTCTGAACTGGAACATGGGCATGACCTACCACCTGCGCGAACGGGACGAACGGATCTATCCGCAGGGGGAACTGGCGCGGCGAACGATCGGCAAAATGGGAGACCAGGGCAATTACGGCGTGGAGTATGTATTCCGTGACACGCTGGCGGGACGGCCCGGACTGGCACGCCGGCAGCGTATCGCCCGGGGATTCTCGGGGCGCATCGTGGACGGGGAGAATCAGGAGCCGGAGAACGGTCTGGATGTCGTGACGACCCTCGATGTGGAGATGCAGGACGTCGCCGACCGGGCGTTGCGGCGCCAGCTTGAACGGGAGCATGCGCTGTGGGGTACGGCGCTGGTCATGGAGGTGGAGACGGGCGATCTGTTGGCAATGGCCAATCTGTCGCGCACGCGGTCCGGCGGGTATGCCGAGACGACGAACCGGGCGTTGTCCGCCCGTATGGAACCGGGATCGACCTTCAAGCTTGCGGCCCTGCTGGCTTTGGTGGACGATGCGGGGATGGATCTCGATGCGACCTTCGATACGGGCAATGGCGCGCGGGTCAAGGTGGGGCGGACAACGGTGCAGGATTCGCACGGCCTGCCGCCGCTCAATCTGAAGGATGCGGTGGCCCATTCGTCGAATGTCTTCTTTGCGCGTGCGGTCTATGAATCCTACAAGGATCATCCCGAACGCTATGTGGAGTACCTGCGGCATCTACATCTCGACCGTACGGTGGGGCTGGAAGAGTTCGGCTCCGTGGCGCCGATCTTTCCGATGCCGGGCATGAAGATCTGGTATCCCGACGTAACATTGGTCTATATGGGCTACGGTTACGCCATCGAGTTGACGCCGCTGCATACGCTGACGCTCTACAATGCCGTCGCCAATGACGGCTGCATGGTTGCGCCGCGCCTGATCCGCGAGATCCGTCGCGGCGACAAGGTGGTTGCACGGAACGAACCGCGCGTTCTGGTCGATCGGATCTGTTCGTCGTCTTCGCTGCGCAAGGTGCGCGAATGCCTCGAGGAGGTCGGTACGACGGGTACGGCCAAACAGTTTTTCCGCGATACGACACTCTTCAAGATTGCCGGCAAGACCGGTACGGCACAATACGCCCAGGGCGGCATCAAGTATTCGGACGGGTACTATCTCGGAACAATGGTGCTCTATTTCCCGGCCGACAAACCGAAATATACGGTTCTTACCGCAATGTTTACGCGGCGGGGACTGGGAACAACCTATTACGGCGCGGGGCTGTCGGGGCCTGTGGAACAGCAGATCGTCAACTACATCTATAACCGGCAGCAGGAGTGGTACGGCCGTGTCGAGGAGGCGGATGAAGCCAGCTATGCCCATACGGTCAAGGGCGGGGACATTGCGCAGATCCGGGAGTCGGCCGGAGAGTTGATGCCGCGCGTACAGAGCGACAAACGTTCGGGTTGGGGTCGCACGCAGGTCGACTCAACGGGACGTGTTACGGTCACGGCGCTTGATGAGGACCTGCATTCGATGCCCGATGTGCGGGGCATGGGGCTGAAGGAGGCGTTGTTCCTGCTTGAAAGCAGAGGGTTGCGCGTCTCTTTTACCGGTAAGGGCGCCGTTCGGGAGCAGAGCCTGCCGCCGGGACGGAAGATCCGGCGCGGCGAGGCGGTGTCGCTGAGATTGCGGTGATTCCGGGTCGGACGAATGGTGCGGCGGGTGGCTGCGGATAGGATAAGAACAGAAGAGAGAACAAAAAGGAATCGAGATATGAAGAGAATTGAAGAGTTGATCGGCTCGACCGATGTCGTACGGGTTTGCGGTGCCGCAGGCCGGTCGATATCGGCTTTGACGTGTGATTCGCGGGAGGTGACTCCGGGCTGCTGTTTCTTTGCCGTTCCGGGAACGGCGATCGACGGCCATCGTTTCATTCCGCAGGCCGTTGCGGCGGGTGCGACAGCGGTTGTCTGCCAGACGTTACCCGAAACGTTGACGGAGGGAGTCTGCTATGTGGTGGTGAACGATATGCATGCGGCGATGGCGGATCTGGCCGCCGCCTTCTATGATCACCCCGACCGTGCATTGCGGTTGGTGGGGGTTACGGGGACCAACGGAAAGACGACGGTCGCCACGCTGCTCTACGATCTGTTCCGCGCATTGGGATACGAGGCCGGTCTGATCTCGACGGTCGTCTATCGGGTGGGCGAACGCCGGATTGCATCGACACACACGACGCCCGACGCCATCCATCTGTATGGCCTGTTGCGTCAGATGGCCGATGCCGGATGCGGATATTGCTTCATGGAGGTGTCGTCGCATGCCATCGTTCAGGACCGTATCCGGGGATTGCACTTTGCCGGCGGGATCTTCACGAACATCACGCACGACCACCTCGACTACCACAAGACTTTTGCGGCTTATATTCAGGCGAAAAAACGATTTTTCGATCAACTGCCGGCCGATGCCTTCGCACTGGTCAACATCGACGACCGCAACGGCCGTGTCATGGTGCAGAATACGCGGGCGAAGGTTGCGACCTGTTCGATGCAGTCGGCAGCCGACTTCACGTGCCGGGTGCTGGAGCAGCACCTCGACGGCATGCTGCTGCGCATGGACGGGAACGAGGTCTGGGTGCGGTTTCTCGGACGGTTCAATGCCTGTAACCTGCTGGCCGTGTATGGCGCCGCAGTGTTGCTGGGAGCCGGACGCGATGAGGTATTGACGGCGATGAGCCGTCTGACCCCCGTGCGCGGACGTCTGGAGTTCGTGCGTGCGGACGACGGTCGTACGGCCGTGATCGACTATGCCCATACACCCGACGCCCTGGAGAACGTCCTGCGGACGCTGAACGAACTGCGCAGCGGCGATGCACAGCTGATTATCGTCTGCGGCTGCGGCGGTGACCGGGACCGCACGAAACGTCCGGAGATGGCGCAGATTGCCGTGAAATATGCCACGACGGCAATCTTTACCTCCGACAATCCGCGGCATGAAGACCCCGAGGCGATTCTTGACGAGATGGTTGCAGGTCTGGATCCGGATGCGCGTTATCTTCGGATTACGGATCGGGCCGAGGCGATCCGCACGGCGGCGATGCTTGCCCGTCCGGGCGATATCGTGCTGCTGGCCGGCAAGGGGCATGAGACCTACCAGATCGTGGGTGACGAACGTCGCCATTTCGATGACCGCGAAGAGATCGTCAACCGCTTCAAATCGAACCGGCACTGTTAACCGAATTCCTCAACGAAGCGCTGCCGGCCCTTCCGCGACAGGGTCCCTCAGTGCAGAAAACAGTTGTTGCCAATATGTTGTATCATCTTTTTCAATACCTTGATTCGCATTACGACCTGCCCGGTGCCGGTATGTTCCAATACATTTCGTTCCGCTCGGCACTGGCTGTCATTCTTGCCCTGCTGATCACGATCACGTTCGGACAGTACGTCATCCGTTTCATGCAGCGCCGTCAGATCGGCGAAGAGATCCGCAACCTCGGACTTGAAGGGCAGTTGCAGAAACGCGGCACCCCGACGATGGGGGGCGTGATGATTCTGCTGGCCATCCTGATCCCCATGCTGCTCTTCGGACGGCTGGACAACGTCTATGTTCAGATGATGCTGGTCTCGACTGTCTGGCTGGGGCTGCTGGGCTTCCTGGACGATTACATCAAGGTCTTCCGCCACAACAAGGAGGGGCTGAAGGGCAAGTTCAAGATCGTCGGCCAGGTGGGCATCGGCATTATCGTGGGAACAATCATGTGTGCGTCGCCCGATGTGGTGGTGCGGGACAAGATCTCGGAGCCGGTCGAGCAGCTTGTTGTCGATGATGACGGAACGGTCATCGACCGTGTGAGCACGAACCGTGTGGTGTTGAGCACCGAGAGTGTCAAGACCACGCAGACGACCATCCCCTTCGTCAAGGACAATGAATTCGACTACGCCTGGTTTACGGGCGGCAACCGTGTTGCGACCTGGATCCTGTACGTGCTGGTAGCGATCTTCGTCGTCACGGCCGTATCGAACGGCGCCAACCTGACCGACGGACTCGACGGACTGGTTTCGGGTGTTTCGGTGCCGATTGTGGCTGTTTTGGGAATTCTGGCCTATCTGTCGGGCCACATCGTTTATGCCGACTACCTCAATATCATGTACATTCCCGGCTCGGGCGAACTGGTGGTCTTTGCCGCTGCCTTTGCCGGTGCGCTCATCGGCTTCCTGTGGTACAACTCCTTCCCGGCACAGACCTTCATGGGTGATACGGGATCGCTGGCTATCGGCGGCATCATCGCCGTCTTTGCGCTTTGCATCCGCAAGGAGCTGCTGCTGCCCATTCTTTGCGGAGTCTTTCTGGTAGAGAGCGTTTCGGTCATGCTGCAGGTCTCCTACTTCAAATATACAAAGCGTCGTTACGGCGAGGGTCGGCGGCTGTTCCTGATGGCGCCGATCCACCATCACTACCAGAAGAAGGGGCTTTTCGAGACGAAGATCGTTACGCGGTTCTGGATCATCAGCCTGTTGCTGTCACTGACGGCGCTGGCGACACTCAAGGTCCGCTGACGGGAGGAGCCGGACGCTCTGCGCCACGATACGGAAGGGGCGGACGACGGTATTCCACCGCATGAGACGTGCGGGACCTGATGCGGATACCGCACGATGTGAGAATGGAAAATGAAGAACAAAAGATTCGATAGAGCATGAAAAAGATTGTGGTTTTGGGCGGTGGAATCAGCGGCTACGGCTCGGCGATTCTGGCCCGTAAGATGGGATTCGATGTGTTTTTGTCGGACAGCGGACGTCTTGCCGACCGCTTCAGAATGAAACTCGAGGCGTGGGGCGTGCCCTACGAGGAGGGTGGTCATACGGAGAAGCGTGTGCTTGCGGCATCGGAGGTAATCAAGTCTCCGGGCATTCCCGAAACGGCGCCGCTTGTGCGCAAGTTGCGTGAACGGGGTGTGCCGGTCATCTCGGAGATCGAGTTTGCGGGCCGTTACCTCGACGGAGCGAAGACGATCTGCATCACCGGTTCGAACGGCAAGACCACGACCACGTCGCTCATCTACAAGATCCTGCACGATGCCGGTTACAAGGTGGCTCTGGGCGGCAACATCGGCGAGAGTTTCGCCTATTCGGTGGCGACGGGCCACTATGACTGGTATGTTCTGGAGCTCAGTTCGTTCCAGCTGGACGGCATGTACCGCTTCCGGGCCGATATCGGTGTGCTGACGAACATCACGCCCGACCATCTGGACCGTTACGACCACTCCTTTGCCAAGTATGCCGCTGCAAAGATGCGCATCACGCAGAACCAGCGGCCCGCGGACTATTTCATCTATTCGGCGGACGACGAGACGATCTGTTCCCTGCTGCCGGACTATCGGCTTCCGATGCACCGGCTTCCGTTTGCGGCGAAGACGGTTGTCGCGGGCGGCGACGGCGATGCGTTCCTGAGCGGAAACGGCCGTTTTACGGCGACGGTCGGCGAACGCTCCGTCACGATCGATACGCGCCGCATGCGGATCAGCGGCCTGCACAATGCCTACAATGCAATGGCGGCGGCGCTGGCGGCACTGGCGGCCGGCGTGGCACCCGACCGGATCCGTCGGTCGATCTATGCATTTGCGCCGGTCGAGCATCGGCTCGAACCGGTTCGGGAGGTCGGCGGTGTCCTGTGGATCAACGACTCAAAGGCTACGAATGTCGATTCGGTATGGTATGCGCTCGAAAGCATGAAGCGCCCGACGGTCTGGATCGCCGGCGGTACGGACAAGGGCAACGATTATGAACCGCTCAAGGCCTTTGCACGGGAGAAGGTGCATACGCTTGTCTGCATGGGAGTGGATAACCGCAAACTGATCGACAGCTTCACCGGTGTCGTTCCGGAGGTGATCTCCACGTCGTCGCTCGATGAAGCGATGACGGCGGCCCGTGATGCGGCCCGTCCGGGTGACGTTGTCCTGCTCTCGCCGGCATGTGCCAGTTTCGACCTGTTCAAGAACTACGAACAGCGGGGCGAGCTTTTCAAACGGTGGGTGAACGAACGGCTCTGAACGGGATTGCAGAGACGCCTTGTCCTTGATGCGGCCGTTGTCTGCCGTGTGGAGGGGAGGAGCGTCGTTGCGACTTGTGTTTGAAGGATGAAAATGTGAATGAAACGGTGGATGAACATGCGGAAGATGGATGACATGCAACAGGAAGAGTCCGCGGCTGCGGAGAATCCGGGCGGGCTTCGGGCGATATTGAGGTCTGTTTTTACCGGTGACCGCGTATTGTGGATCATCATTCTGGCCCTGGCCGTCATATCCATTCTGGTCGTCTATTCCTCGACAGCCAAGATGGCTTATGATACCCGTACGGTGCGCTCCACGTCACACTTCCTGAGTCAGCAACTGGCCATTCTGCTCCTCTGTTTCCCGGTCATCCTCGTGGTCCACAAGATCAACTGCCGCGTTTACAACCGGCTTGCCCTTCCGGCCTACGTCATCAGCCTGTCGCTTACGTTGGCCGTCTATTTCATCGGTGCGACGACCAATGGTGCGGCCCGCTGGATCCCGATCTTTGGTTTTCAGTTTCAGCCCTCCGAGGCGCTGAAGGTGGCGACGATCCTGCTGCTTGCGCGGCAGCTGGCGTCGCGTCAGAGCCGGATCGACCGTATCCGGCTTGTGCCGTCGCTCAACCCTTTCAAATGGCGTACTCCCGCCCAGCGAAAGATCTGGCGGGAAGGAACGATCCCCATTCTGCTGCCGGTGGGATTGTCGTGTGTCGTGATCTTTCCGGCCCACACCTCCTCGGCGCTGCTGGTTTTTCTGACCTCGCTGGTCATGATGCTGATCGGCCGCGTGCAGATGAGGGAGTTGTTGAAACTGCTGGGACTGGCTCTCTGCGCCCTGCTGCTTGCGGGACTGCTCAATCTGGGCCGCAGCGAGACGGCTTCGGGACGTCTCAGCACGTGGATCGACCTCTGGACGTCGTCGCAGGTCGAGAAGCCGATCGACGAACTGACCGATACCGAGCGGTCAATGATCGCCATCCACAACGGCGGGCTGTTGGGCGAAGGTGCCGGACAGAGCGCCATGCGTGTGGAGATGATCCATCCCGAGAGCGACTACGCCTATGCCTTTTTTGTCGAGGAGTATGGTATCCTGCTGGCCGCCGTGCTGTTGATTCTCTATCTCTGGATCTTCTTCCGCGCGAGGGAGATCTTCGTGCGGTGCGGGACGGCATTCCCGGGACTGCTGGTGCTGGGACTGGCGATGATGATCACCTGTCAGGCGCTGCTGCATGTGATGGTGACGGTCAATCTGATGCCCGAAACGGGTCAGACGCTGCCGCTCATCTCGCGCGGCGGTTCGTCGGTGCTCTTTACGACCATCGCCCTGGGGATGATCCTGAGCGTAAGCCGTCAAAACGATGAACATTCCCACGATACGCCCCGTTCGGAGTCGATCTATGAGAAGTAACCCGCCCGCAAGTACCGTTTTCCGGGAGTCGCGGCCGCGCGACCGTCGGATCGACCTCTGCTATGTGATCGGCATTCTGTTGGTCGTGGCGGGCCATTCGGGTGCGGATGTCCGGTTCAATTCAACGGCACTGTTCCGTTGGATCTACGCATTTCACATGCCGTTATTCTTTGCTCTTTCGGGCTATCTGTTCCGTTACGGCGGCGGGAGCGGACGTGTTACGCTGCCGCAATTTGTCCGGCGCCGTGGCTGGCGGCTGCTCTTTCCGCTGTGGGTCTGGACCACGCTGGTCTTTGTCCCCAAGGGATTGCTGAGCGCCTATGCGATGCGGCCTTCGGAGTTGAGCGTTGCGGCCTATCTGCACGCTTTCCTCTATCCGGCCGACAATCCCATCCGTCCCTTCTGGTTTCTGGAGGTGTTGTTCGAGGTGAGTATCGTCGGGTATCTTGTCGATCGCTGGAGCGGCGGACGAAAGCGTCTGCTCGTTGCGGTTGCGGTCGTCTGCATCGTCGTCAATCGCCTGATTGCTCCCACGGGCCGGGAGTTGCTGATGCTGCCCGACGTCCTCTGGTACACGGCCTTTTTCCTGCTGGGAATGGTGGCATGCGATTGTCGGAACCGCTTCTGGCCGTTTTTGTCCCGAATGTCGGCGGTGCTTTTTTGGGGCGCTGCGTCGCTGGTGACGCTGTGGCTTCCGTCGCATGTTGCGGCACCGCTCTATGCCCTGGCCGGGATTTTGTTTGTCGCCTCCTGCGGCGCTGTGGCCGGCAGCAGAGAGATGCGCCTGCCGTTTGTCCGCGACCTGCGCAAATACACCTTTACGATCTATCTGCTGCACGTGGTGCCTGTCGGCCTGCTGCGCGGACTCCTCTATCCCCGCTTGTCGGTCGATCCGCGGCTCTTCTCGGTCCTCCTGTTCCTGTCGGGCGTCCTCCTTCCCTGGGCCGTGGGCCGGATCGTACAGCGGTTTGTCACGCCGTCGAAGGGCGCGAACCGTCTGCTGCTCCGCCTGCTCGGACTATAAGAACCACTTTGCAAGCAGATAGCCTCCGCCCAACAACCAGATGTAAAGCAGTGCGGCAAGCAGGAAGGGCTTGAAGCCGGCCCGTTTGAACTTCTCGAAACTGGTTTCGGTGCCGAGGGCCGTCATGGCCATTGTGAGCAGGAAGGTGTCGAACGAGTTGATTCCGTTGACGACGGACGCCGGAAGCAGGTTGAACGAATTGAACCCGATGACTGCCAGAAATCCGAATGCAAACCAGGGAATCGTCACCTTCGTTCCTCGCTGAGCCCCTTTTCTGCGGGCCAGCAGCAGTCCCATGACCAACAGAACGGGCGCGAGCATCATCACGCGGATCATCTTGACGATGACGGCACTGTCGGCAATCGTCTCGCCCATGGCGTTTCCTGCGCCTACGACGTGTGCCACTTCATGGAGCGTGGCGCCGGTGTAGAGTCCCATCTGTTCGGGTGTGAGGTCGAGCACGCCGGCGCGCCACAGAGCGGGGTAGAGGAACATCGAGACGGTGCCGAAGATGACGACGGTCGAGACGGCAACGGCCGTCTTGTGCGGTTCGCCCTTGACGACGGGTTCGGCTCCCAACACGGCCGCGGCACCGCAGATGGCGCTGCCGGTCGAGGTCAGAAGCGCCAGATCGCCGTCCATCTTGAGCAGGCGGCCCAGAATTATTCCCAGCAGGAGTGTCCCGACAACCACGACGGCATCGATCCCGATGGCGGGAGCACCGATGGCGGCCACGCTTTGGAACGTGAGCCGGAAGCCGTAGAGTACGATGCCGGCGCGGAGCACCTGTTTCGAACAGAAGAGAATCCCCGGCACCCAGGTCTCGGGCAGGCGGTTGCGCAGGCTGTTTGCGTAGAGCATGCCCAGGAGGATGCCGATGATGAGGGGGCTGAAGGAGAGCTGCCGTGCGATCTCCGTGTCGGCCAGATAGAATGCGGCGCAGGAGAAGAGTGTGACGAGCAGGATGCCGTGCAGGACATTTCCCTGTTTTTCTGAAAGTTTCATGAGTCTTGTCATTTTAATGGCGGCGCAAAGGTAGTTGTTCTTGTTGGGAATCCGAAGAAATCGCTGCAAAATGCGAACAAATTCTAAGAATCATGACGAACAATCGAAAAAAAACATTACTTTTGTAGGTCGAAGAACTGTTAGTTTATTAACAATAAATAGTAATTGTAGTATGGCTTTTCTGACAAACGAGAAATTGACGATCGTCGGCGCAGCCGGCATGATCGGTTCGAACATGGCGCAGACGGCGCTGATGATGGGGTTGACACCCAATCTGTGTCTGTATGATGTCTTTTCTCCGGAGGGTGTTGCCGAGGAGATGCGTCAGAGCGGTTTCGATGGCGTGAACATCACGGCCACGACCGACGTGAAAGAGGCGTTTACCGGCGCCAAGTATATCATCTCTTCGGGTGGTGCACCCCGTAAGGCCGGCATGACGCGTGAGGACCTGCTCAAGGGCAACTGCGAGATCGCCGAGCAGCTGGGCAAGGACATCAAGACCTACTGCCCCGATGTAAAACACGTGGTGATCATCTTCAATCCGGCCGATTTGACGGGTCTGGTGACGTTGCTCTATTCGGGTCTGAAACCTTCGCAGGTGACGACGCTTGCAGCTCTCGACTCGACACGTCTGCAGAGCGCTCTGGCCAAGAAGTTCGGTGTGATGCAGAACCAGATCACGGGTTGCGCAACGTATGGCGGCCACGGCGAGCAGATGGCCGTATTCGGCAGCGCCGTGAAGGTTGCCGGCAAACCGCTGAGCGGGATTATCGGTACGCCTGCCTTCCCCGTTGAGGAGTGGAAGCAGATGCAGCAGGATGTAACGAAGGGCGGTGCGAAGATCATCGAGCTGCGCGGCCGTTCGTCGTTCCAGAGTCCGGCCTACCTTTCGGTCGAGATGATCCGTTCGGCCATGGGCGGCGAGCCTTTCCGCTGGCCGGCCGGTACGTTCGTGAACAACGAAAAGTACAAGTGCATCATGATGGCCATGAAGACCACGATCGACGCAACGGGATGTCATTACGAGATGCCGACGGGTACGGCCGACGAGCTTGCAAGCCTCGACGCCAGCTACGAGCACCTCTGCAAGATGCGTGACGAGCTGGTAACGTTGAACATCGTACCGCCCGTATCGGAGTGGACGAAGATCAATCCCAATCTCTGATCGGAGGAGCGGCCGGATTTATCCGTAAGGCATTACGGAGTCGGTTCTCTTCGATAACAAGTGTATTTATTGCATCTCGATCTACAATTTTTGTAGGTCGGGATGTTTTTTTTATTTGTTGCAAAGTACTGGTATGCAGTCTCTTTGTTGAGTTTATTTTAAAGGATTAGATGCTATTAAAGGCATATATTATTTGATAAAGTTAGTTTAACAGGAGAGTAGTATTATAATACGAAAGTATAAACTCTCGTTTTTTTTATGTATGTGTTCGTGTTTATTATTGAATAATTCTAAATTAAAAGCAAATGATAAGATATTTAAAATATTATTAAAAATATTTTGAATCGTGTAACAAGTTTCCTATATTTGCGAAACGATGTTTATGGCGCCTCTCTTACATCGAAATAATTTTAAACACAGACAAATTATGAAAAAAATTCTCTCTCTCTCGGATCAGTCGTATTTATATTGACTGTTTCCTTTATTGTTTCATGCTCTTCTAATGGAGGAGGTGTAGATGTAGATCGTATCGATTCTCAAGATGCAATGTGCGATCAGGTCGGAGCGGATCATAACTTGATAATGGATCGGATGTTCGACGAAATATTTCGGCAGATGCCTTCGAGCCGAAGCAATGTGACGGATCCTTTCCTACCTATTGATCCTATTGGGCCAAACGATCCTATTAAGCCTATATTCATTGATTACAAGATATTTGATTGTATCGATTTGTTGACAATTCCGGAGAGTGAAAAAGTTGAAATCAAAAAGACTATTTCACAAGTGCATGCAGATTGTTTATCGGGAAAAATTGATACGACTGCTGTATTTGAGCCGACGAATCAGTATTTGACCCATAAAGCACGATTGGAATCTATAATATTATGATTTGAACTCTCTGTGTCAGCAAATTGATGCTGTCAAACAGTCGGCAGAAGATATTGAGGATGATGTTGAAAGGCAGGCAATTTTAATGGGTGCTTCAGTGGCGCAAAATTCTCTTCGATACTGGCATGACAATATCGATCGCATTTGTGATTCTTTAGGTCTTGTTTTGCCTCCAATAATCGATTCCGAACGGCTATCCGCGCCTTTGGTAAATCATTCACAAACGCGAGGTTGGTTAGGATATAATTGGAAGCAGGCAGGAGTAGCGGATTTGGTTGGAGGCTTGACTACGGGTACAGGAAAATTTTGTGGTGCTTGTAGGTTTTTGGGGCCTGCCGGCTGGAAAGCGGTCGCTATTGCAACTGCGGGTGGAGCGGCTTTTGCCTCATTGTCTGATTTGATATATCAATATGGGGCAAATAGTGGTTATTCAGTTTCCATTGTAAACACGTTGGTTGATTATGCGTATGATGCAACATTGTATGAGTTGCGGAAAGATTTTTTGCTTGGATCGATTGCTATTTCACCTGTAACACCCAATAATTAGTTCGCTTATGGACAGGAGTAATATTAACAGATTGATTGTGAAGAATATTATCGCCTTCGTCATGTTCTTCCTGTTTTATGCCTACCAGAACTATGGTGTCACGCCTTTTCCGCTCGGACGGTGCCTGTTAGCGACGCTCTTTGTTGTACTGGCACTGACGATGCTCGATCTGTTGGATTACCATTTCTGTCTAAACCGTTGGTACGGTAAGAAGAGTGGCGATTCGGAGAAGGGGAAGCGCGGGGTATAAACTTCCGCCCACTGCGGCAGATGAGTGTTGCGGAGTCCGTTCGTTCTCACGGGTCGTGAAATGGTTACTTTTTTCTGGCTGATGACCCTTCTGCCGTCGGAATCTCAGCGGCCCGACGGGCGGCTGTCGCTCGTCTGGACGTTGGTTACAGCGCTTGTATTGTTGCTGTTCGATGTATTGTTCTACCGTTTTTATCTGAGGCCGCGCCTGCTGCAAATAGAGCGTGAGCAGAAGGAGCAGGCGCACCTCACCAAGGAGTGATTCCGCCATGCTCCATGATTGATAACGGGCGGGGAAGCGTGTCTTCCCCGCCCGAACTTTGTCCGCGTCCATGCCGCAGCTGCATCTGCGTTGCTTTTCTTATATCCGCACGATACCGGACTCTTTTGTCTGGCCTGTCGCAGCGATGTCGGGCGAAGCGGAGAACCGGAGAGCTTTGACGGACCTTGTCCGACCTCCCACGATGACATGCTTATGATCCGGAATCCATGCAATCACTCCCCTCGTTTTGTCTTTCTGCCGACGATGGTGCCTCTCTCCCGGAGAGGCGATCGGGTGGCTGGATTCTCAGAGGTACGGAGGGTCTTTGCGCAGGCTGTCGCCGGATCGCGGCTCTCGTTGCGGTAGTGTTATCGGCGGGTGGCGCAGCCGGTTGAGCGAGGCGTGGCGATTCCTTTCCGGTGTAGCGGAACAGGGCTGTTTCGTCCCTTCCTGCGGGCGTGAACAAAAGGGGTGCAGCTCGTTGTCGAGCCGCACCCCCACCATATAAAGAGAGGGTTGGTTTAAGGTTGATAGTTGTCGCCGTCGATCAATCCGCCGTCTGCCGGCCGATACACCGCCCGTATGCGGAGAGATTGCGTCCGCAACGCCTTGCCGTATGGGCTTCCCGGCCCTAAATCGGGGTCATAATACTGGCTGGCTCCGCTTGGCTTGTGAACGATCTGCCCCGACGCGTTGACATAGGCCATCGTGGCTCGTGCGTACTCCCTTGCTTCAGGGGAGTCCCATCTCTCTTGTGCCGCAGCTGCCGACGACCAGTAGAAACTTTCCTGAAACTCCTTGTAAACGGGGTAGTAGGTCGTAAGCGTATTCTCCAGCTCGCGGATGGCCGGAAGATACCAGCAGGTATTCTCTTCCGAGATCATTCCATCCGAGTCGGTCTTGTTCTTTCGATAACAGTACTCTGCCGCCGTTTGCGGTACCTCGTCCAGAATCATGGCACGCGCCGGCCCGTTGGGTTGTGTGCCGAGCCAGTTGGTCTTGAAAATTCCGGTTTTCATCAGAATGGCGATAGTCCCCCTCTTCCCTTTGAAATAGTTCTCTATCGCATCGTCCTTTGGCAGATAACCGGTGAGTAAACCCGTATTGATCTCTCCCATGTTGGCCGGCCCCCAGGGCAACCCGTCGTAAACCTGTTCGGAGCCCCACTGCGAAAGCGGGTCATAGTGGTTCCGATACTCTTCGCAGGCCTCCACATAGATCGTATATTGGTACACGCCGCCGTCTTCCACCCTCACGGGTCTCAGCCCGTGCTGAACAAGTGTAATCGTGCGGGTATCCTTTACCGCGCCATTCTCCTTGTACTCCAGAACCAGATCGGCCTGGCGCCCATTGACGCTGATGTTCTCATCCACATAGATGTAGAGACGGTCCCGATTTTTCAACGTCGCCGACGTCGAGCTGCCTAACTGGGCCGGATCCGTGACCAGATCCCGTGTGAAGAATTTCCGTTTTCCCGTGCCGGCGGCAAAGGCTTCGCCCGGATGGCTGATCTGGTTTGCGGCGGCGTTGCCGCTTGCCATTACTTCTGCCGGTACCCGTTCGATCCGGAACCAGCCGTTCGTTTCCGGCGCATCGACCCGGATGTCGATTTCACCGGCGACCGTATCGTCGAAAAGGTAGCAATCCAGCGGGATGATATTGAAATGGGCATCCAGATCCTTGTGCCGCAATATCGAAATGTAATAGGGGCTGGTATGCTCCATATCGATACGCGCATCGAACGTTACGACGTCGGTCGGCGTATTGCCGGTGGCGGTAATGCCCGATATGGTTACGTCATTGCGGTATTGGTGGTTGCGCTTGACATTGAAATCGTTCTCCGGATTTCCGCCCAGGAAGATCGTGCAGGTCGCATTGTAGTCGATGTCGTCCGCGTCGGTAAACATGCCCCGGAAGATGACCCGTGTGGCCGGGATCGTATCGTTGGAGCCGTTGATGGCCAGCAGGGGCTTGTAACGCTGGTAGAGTGCGGGGTCGGCATCGGCCGGATATTCATAGTCGGCGGGATAACCGTCATAACCCGGGTTGCGGCGGTTCTCATAGACATAGAACGAGAAGTTCGCTTCGTTCTTCTGGTTGTACAGGGCGCTTGAAGCGGGGTTCAGATAGAGCTGCAGATTCGTGACAGTCTCTGCAACGCCGTCATTGTCCAGATCGAGATCGCTCTCCTCGCCGTCGGCGACATCCCGCAGTCGGACGGCCGTAGCGGCATTGCGGATCTCGCATTCGGTAAGCAGCAGCGAAGGTAGTCCTCCGATCGTCCCCAGCGAGGAGTTGATGTGGAAGGTAAAGTCAATGCGGGCCATCAGCGCCTTCAGCTCGATGACGACCGAACCGTTGGATTGTGTCAGGTTGACGTCCGCAGCCGTTCCGACCATCGGCATTCCCGTGTCGGGCAGGGCTGTCGGGGACTCCCGTTTCGTCGGCCGGTAGTAGTACGCCTCGAAGTCGTCCTGGTTGCGGATCTTTTCGGGATATCCCTCGGCCGTGAGGGTCCCGAAGGCTCCCGCCTCGACATTTGCCACGACGTAGATCGTCGCGTGGGAGGCGGCATCCGGATTTGCGAAACCTTCACTGTCGATGTGCAGCGTGGAGGATCCGATGTATTGGTATCCCTGATAAATATGCGATCCGTCCTTCGCGGAGAGGTAGTTCCTGTCCGAACCGAAGAGGAAAACATGCAGCGAACGGATCTCGCGCTCCGCCTGCTCCTTGGGGTCGGAGGCACGGGTTGCGAGTGTGCGGATCGACATGCCTTCGGCGACGGTCGAAAGGGTGAATTTCCCTCCGGGAGCCGCCATGTCGCTCAGCTCTTCCTGCTTTGTACAGCCAAGCAGCAGAACGCAGAGTGCTGCAACGAGCAGTTGATGACAGATTCTTTCACTTCGTTTCATGACTCTCTCTTAATCGAATTGAATGTTGCTGTCGCCGCCGTCTTCCCACACTTGATTGTTCCCGACAATGAAATTCAGGATGAAGGCGTCTCCGATGAAGTTCGCTTCTATGGTGTAGATCGTCCCGCCCTGCGGGAGATAGCCGGTGGGCAGCGCAATCTGTTTGTCGGTGATACGCCGCCCCATGAACGTATAGTCGATATGGATGGATATGTCGGTCCCTATGTAATTGGGGCCGGCCTCCAGATTGGAGACCAACAGCAGGGTCTTGCCGGCAACCTTTGCCTGCGATTTGTTGTGTTCGACCCGAATGTCGTCCGTGTCGTCGCTTCCGTCCAGAAATGTAAATGTGCCGGCAAAGGTTTCCGGGAAGTAGTCCAGCCCTTCATTCATCCTGATCCGCAGCGAACGGTAGAAATTCCCCGATACGCGCAGCCCGTGAATCGTGAGGTCGTTCCTTTCGTTGTAGTTGTTTATCGTGAAGTCGATGCCCGTGAGCAGATGGTTGAACTGCAGGGCCACATGCCCGCCATGGCGTGAGGCATCGACCGTCGCTGCGGCCATGGCGTCGGGAATGTCGTCGAGGTTGCGCGGCGTGGCGATCTCTCCGCCTGAAAACGGCATGGTGTAGGTGAGTGCGGGGTTGCCGATTCCCGTCGGGGTAGCGGGTTCGACGGTGTAGAAGGTGTCGCTGTAGGGGTAGTAGGCGAAGAACGTATAGAGATAATCCGCCGGTTCGTACCATCGTTGTTGTACGCCTGTGTAGTAACACTCGTCGCCGTTGAACTTTACCTCCTGCTTGTAAAAGAGCGTCGGGGCGCTGAGAACGGCCTTCGAATCCCACGATGCCGGCCCGGTTGTCGGATCGACTTCGGTCGTGCCTGCGTAATAGGCCAGGCAATAGCCCAAAACGCCGAACGATCCGCCCGACGGAAAAAGATTGGTCGGAGTCCGTGTAAAGGGGGTTGTCTCGACGGTGCAGGCTACCGACGGCACGGCGAAACGGATCGGATCCGCCGACATCGGAGCAACCGCCGGCTCTTCGCCCTTCCGGCAGGCGGCCATCAATATGAATGCCGCCGTGAGCAGATGCAATATGTGTGTTCTCATGTCGCGTGCAATTGGTTTATTCTACGGTGACGGAGCCTCCCGACGCCGATCTCCAGGGTACGACTTCCGGAGTCCCGAAGAGGATGTAATCGCTTCCGACGGTAAAGCCGTAACGGTAGCCGGTGCCCGGTTCCCATGCGGTCAGCCCCGTGTCGGCCAGCCGGATCGTCTTCGTGAAGCGGTTTTCCGTATGGTTCGTATCGGCATATTCATAGACGATCTCCAACGTGACCCCGCCGTCTATGGTCTGGGGGAGTGGCAGCAATTCACCGAAAAGGGATACCCCGGTCGTGGAGAGTGCCGTCTCTGCGGCAGAACGGAACGGGGCATCGGCTGTCGTGGGGGTGCCGGGCTCCCACGATGCGTCGCTGCCGGCAGCGACCGTACAGCTCCCCGTTGCAGGCAGCCCGAAGAGTTTTGCGGAGACGATCCTTGCCGAAACGCCGCCGGCAGCGAGTGCCGGATCGATGCGGCCGACGATCTCAACCTTCGAGAGCAGGTGCCGGAAGGTGAACTTTACCGGAGCGGGAGAGCCCTCGTAACGGATGCCGGTCTGCTCGGCGCACATCAGGTCGCGGCCGTCGCGCGTGTCGAAATCCGTGACGGAGAGTCGCGGGTTCCCTCCCGTGCCGCTCTCCCGCAGTTCGGCATTCGGCGTATCGTGCGGATAGAGCGCGTAAAAATCATAGACCGCTTCGCGCTCCCAATAGCATATGTGGTCGTAACTCCACGTTCCGCCCGTACAATATACCTCTTCCTGTGTGAGAATCACCCGGGATTCGCCGTCGCGGCTTTTGCGGGCCCATGCGGCGAACGAGTCCCCCTCCCCCAGCGATGTGACGGCCGCACGCGTGACGTGCGGCGTGAAATCGATGGCGTGGTGCTGTTCCGGACAGACCTGCTCCTCGCCGTTGCGGGTGCAGCCCGTAACGGCCAGGAGCCATGTCAGACCCGCCAATCCCGTTCCGATTGACCGGACAATACCTTTCATTTCCATCGTGTCGTTTTACAAGTCGTTCGATTCAAAGAAGGAGGAGGTTCCCCGATTCGCATCGGGCGGATGGAGAACCTCCTCCGGATCATTGGTCAGGTTTCGGGACGATTGGCACCGGCCGCATTGCGGCTGCCGGTACCGAAATCGCCGATCAGTTGTTTGTCGGGAGAATGATCTCGTCGCTGTCGTCGAACTGTGCATCGGTGATCGGCGTTACATCCGGTGTACCGAATTCGATGGGGAAGAGATCGACATTTTCACCCGCAATCGTTACGTTGTAGTTGTAGCGGTTGCCGGCAACCCATGTGTATGCGGGCAGTGTAGCCGATACGGTGACACCGGCCTCGGCACTGCCGACGATGTACTCGTTCTGATTATCCTGTACCGTAACATCGAACGAAACGGTCACTTTCGTCCCCTCGGCCGTTCCCTCTGCTACGATCGTTTGCGGGAGAACTGCGAAATCCACGCTCGATGCCTTTGTCTGACCTGAGGTCTTGTTGACGGCCGTTGCGCTTGCGATTTCCGTAAAGGCTGCGGTAGCGGAGCCCAATGTCCAGCTGTTCGTGCTGCCGGTATAGTCGCCCTGCGAGATCATGCCCGATACGTTCAGATTCTTCACCGTAACCGTGATGTCGTTGCCGAAACCGCTGATGAAGGTGAACTTGATCAGCGACAGCAGGTGGCTGAACTTCAGCTGAACCTTTGCAGGCGCCTGCTCCAGCGGATCCTGCGTCGTCTCGGTAGCCGTAGCATAGATCAGGTCGTGCTGGTTGGAGGCGTCCGACGTGTATCCCTTGAAATTCAGACTGCCGGTCGCGAAGTCCGTTTCAATCGTTCCGTTGCCTTTGATGGCGCTCGGCGCATAGGCGGCAAATTTGTACGTCTTGCCTGCAACCCAGTAGCGGGTCGTCGAATATGTCCAGTCATCCGCATTGGGCGTACCCGTTACCGACACGCCGTCGAAAACATGGGTCATGTCGTTGTACCCGCCATAGACGATGAACTCGTTGATGTTCGCCTTCTCGATTACGCTGACGGCCCTCGTATCGACCGGATTGCCGATGTGGGCGCTTGTAAAGCCGATCTTCTGTCCTTCTGGCTGGTCGATCGTTTCCGTCGTGCTGCAGCCGGTCCATGCTGCGGCCATGACGGCCAAAAAGAGGATCTTTCCTTTCATCATTACATGATTTTTGAGTGGTTAATAATGTTTGTATGTGTTTGTTGTGTTTGTGTTATTCGTGAATGTCCGGTCTTTAATCCAGAGGCAGTACGATATCTTCATATTCACCCCATCCTTCCACATCGACATCGAATCCGGCATCTCCTCCCGCCTCGTCATCCGTTACGGTGAGTCCGCTGACCGTGATTACTCCGCCGCGGGGCTGGGTAGTGAGCTGATCGGTGACATCGGTCTCGAAGGTCTTGAGCTTTCCGTTCTTGAGCAGGACCTCCAGATTCAGCGTCTGCTGTTGCGAGGCTCTCTGCGTGTAGTGTTCCGAGGCGAATCCCGGGACGCCGAACGAGGTAAGCTGCGTCTCCGCCCCGTAATCCTTCAGTTCGCAGTCGAAGAGGATCGTTGCGGTATCTTCGCTTGTACGTCCGTCCTGGAGGTACACCGACTGTGCCATTCCCGACAGTGCGCCGCGTGCGAGGGTCACGTGTTCCAGTCCTGAATCGAACTCGTAGCGGATCAGGTAGGTATATACCAGCGGTCGCAGGACGACGCCGAGGGAGTCGGGTTCTGCAGTCGGCGCGGCCGTATAGCTTTCGATCCAGGCTCCGTACAGCATGTCGGGGGCGTTGACGGTTCGCTCTTCGGCATGGGTCGAGTTGTAGAGCGTTCGGAGCCGGGTGCGGGTCGAAGCCGAAGCCATGGCGGACGATCCGAGGTCGCTGAAGAGGATGTACCGCGTATCGTTGTTGTAGAGCAGAATCGACTTTTCGCCTTCGGACATCGGCAGTTCGCCGCCTTCGGCCGGAAGATGCCGCTCGGTGCGGGATCCGTCGTCATGATAGACGGCCGTTGCGATGCCCGTTGCAATGTCGGGACGAAGCAGGTCGTACTCGATTCCGTACTTGTCGGGCCAGTTCTCTTCCCAGGCCATTCCGTAGTCACGCTCCCACTCCTGCTCCCACTGCGGATAGAGCCAGGCGCGTGTGGTCAGTCCATGCCGGTCGTGGTCGTAGCAGAGATCCTTGCGGCAACCGCCCGATCCGGCGAGACAGAGTGTCAGTAACAGGGCGAAAATGCGGCTCTTGTTCATCGCGCACCTCCTTTCTTCTGATCCCAGAGCCGCCAAACGACGGCGAACTTGATTTTTACCGGTCCGATCCAGTTTGTCCGGCTGGTCTGTTGATAGACATAGTGCCCGTCGATGGGCAGGTACTCTTCATACACGGTGTGCAGAAATCCCACGCCGATCCCCGCTTCGAGGGAGACGCAACGTCCGACGGGGAACATGTATCCGTAACTGATGCCCGTCATGAAGAACTCTCCCTTGTATCCGCGATTGCCGTTCTCGAGGTCGTACCAGCTGCCTCCGGCGAAGAGTCCCGCGTAGTGTCCATGCCAGGGACCTTTGGTATGGAACCAGTAACGGCCTTCGGGAACGATCGTCGCTATCTGATAGTATTTGTGCCGGCTGTCCCGTTTCCACCAGGCGACACTCCCCTCGACCGCCACCGACCAGCGGTCGTCGATACGGTATTCGACCTCCAGGTCGGGCATCAGAATGGCGTCGTAAAGCAGATTGGTCTTGATGGCAAGCCGGTGCAGCGGAGATGAACCGACAGGATCGGATGCGCTTGCAGCCTGCTCTCCCGTTGCAGTTGTCCGGAGACCGTCATCCGTCAATTGTCGTGCCGGTCTGTGTGTCGGACTTTCATTCGTCGGGGCATTGTCCGGATTGACGTCCGGAGTGTCGTTCGTGCCGGTTACGACCCGATTCTGAACGGCTGTCGGGAGCTCTGATGGTGTGAGCGACTGAACGGTTGCCGCTGTGGTTGCCGTCGCGGAAGCCTGTGCGGGTGCCTGTTCCGGCGCAGTGGCCGGGCGGGCCGTGTCGGCGGTGCCTGCCTGTGCGGCCGCCTGTCGGTGTGATTGCTCCGATGTCTGGCCCGAGGCGGGAGTTTCGGCTTCCGCAAGGGGCTTTTGCCCCTTCGGGGTATCGACCTGTCCGCTCTCCTCCGGAGACTCCGTTCCGATGATCTCGCCATACAATGTTATGCTGGTGTTGCGCAGATCGGGGAAGAGCGTCTTCAACAGGTAGTTGTAGGGAACGCCGCCACGAAGATCCATCAGTTGCTTCTTCCGGCCGTCCACGATCCGGTTTTGGCCGTCCCGAATCCATTCGGGCGTGTTGCGCAGGATCTGCAGGACCTCTCTGCGGGCAGGACATGCGGAATCGGCCTCCACCAGCCGCGTCAGACCATCCCAGTCGATCCCTCCGGCGGTAATGCGGACGAGCGAGTCGGGCAGCTGCAGCCGTTCGCGGAGCAGAGCTGAAATTGTCCGTGCGCGTTTTTCGGAGAGCCGTTTGTTGGCGGTCGCCAAACCGTCTGGTGAACTCTTTCCCTCGATATGGATCCTGATGCGACGGGAGGCCGGATCGGTTTGGCTGTTCTCGAACTGTTCGACAAATCTGTCGAGCGTCTCCTTGTTGTTGCGGTACGCAGGATCCCAGACCGCGTAACCGCGGCGGAAATGGATCCGTGCGGAGTCGATCCGGGGGATTGCCCGAACGGGGAGGGCGATGCTCAGCAGGGCGACGACCGAGCAGACCCATATTTTATATGATACTTGCAGCCTTTTCATCCGACATCTTTTTGTGGGGGAAGAGAGAAATCAATAGGGATTTCCGGGTAAGGTTTTATGGTTTTATGATGTTGCATCCGGTTCGAAAGTTTTGGTTTTAAACGTTCGTTTATATCTGTCATTTGATTAAAGGTTCTTATAAAACAGCACAATAGCCTTAGAAAGGCCTCCAGAGGCGATTTGAAACAATAAAATTCCTTTTTTTTGGAAGTCTGAAAATATCTTTCTACCTTTGACGGTGAACACCAACGTTTTAACGAACGTTTTAACGTTGTCTTTTGTGCCCGCTCAGGAGTGGTCCGCCATTTCTTCGGTGAATCGACCCGTTAGACAAATCAGCAACATTTTTCCTTTTTTACATGCAACCGAAAAGAATCAATATGGCCCGGATTATCTCTTTATTGCCGGCATCAAAAAGGTCGCTCACGCAGCGTGTCGTTGCGAAACAACATGTGAATATTCCTCTATATACATTTGATTATAAGATGATTGTTCCTATTCTCCCGCCGCGTTCGGATCTTGTGGGCCTGTTGTTTCTTGGCTAATTCCCGGAAACGGTACTCCGGAGCGGGATCCGAATTATTGAGCGGATTCCCATGATGAAAGATCGGGAATGCAGTCATTGCACAATCTTCGTGATCTCACGGAAGCCGACCGATGATCTCAGGGAAAGTCGTAAATCGTGTGATGCAGATGGATACGGACCGTTTCACGGCGGGCGGTCGTGAGAGGAGATTTTATTCATGAGGCACATGGGATTGATTGTCGGGGGTCTTCGTCGGGTTCGTTGCGGTTGTTTCAACGCTCTTGCAAGAACCGTGCCTTACGGTCGTTCGTGTAACGGGGTATTTTGCGGCCTTCAAAATGGGGATGGGTTTTATTCCTGCGAGACTCCTTTGGTTTTTGAAATGCTGATGAAGATCGGTGCAGAATGTGCGTAGAAGGGCAATATGGCCGGATCTGCTCCCGTTCACGTATGATTTCGGAACAGGCCTCTATGAACTGAAAAGCTCCGGTTACCTTTATCGCGAGGCAACGGTGCCTTTATTTAAATCAAATGTATCATGACAATAGGTTATTTACGCGTCAGTACAGGAAAACAGCATCCTGCAAATCAGCAGGACGAAATCAAACGCTTTGCTGCGAGCCGGAATTGGACGATCGACGGCTGGGTGACGGAGGTCGCCAGCGGGAAAAAGAGCGAGCGGGACCGCAAGCTCGGAGCACTGCTCCGCCGGATGAAACAGGGCGATACGCTGATCGTCACGGAGATATCGCGGCTGAGCCGTACGCTTACGGAGGTGATGACGATTATGGGAAAATGTCTGAAAAAGGGGATTCGGCTCTATACGACCAAGGAGGGATATACATTCGATAATTCCATCAACAGCAAGGTGCTGTGTTTTGCCTTCGGCCTTGTGGCTGAGATCGAACACAGCCTGATCTCGATGCGTACCAAGGAGGCTCTTGCGCTTCGCCGGGGCGAAGGCAAGATCCTCGGCCGGCGAAAGGGCTCCTGCACGAAGTATAACATATTGATTGAAAACAGGGAGGTCATTATCCGCATGTTGGAGGAGGGCAGATCCATCGCCGCCATATGCCGCCATTATGATCTTTCGCGCGATACCTTCGACAAGTTCCGGCGGGCCTGTCCTTTGGTCCGGGATGCGATCGAAGCCAAGGAGCTCCGTCGGCTTCACCGCGAGAAAGAGGGTTCGGCTCGGGATCGCGATTGTGCCCGGCAGTTGTCCGAACGCGCCGAATGCAGTATGCAGGGGCAGTCTTCAGGTTGAAGGCCCCCTGTCCCGTTTGGTGAGAACGGCTGGACGGCCGATCTGCAGGCGGCCGTATCATAATGCGCATGCGACACGGAAGACCTAACGCAGACAGGGAGGGACACGCTCTTGTGCGTGTCCCTCCCTGTCCGTTTTCTGCCTTGCGCGGTTATCGCTCCACCGTCTTGATATCCTTGATCCGCAACTGGGTCGAGACCGTTCCGCGATAGTGGTTCTCCACGATCTGGTAACAGATATCCACCGGTCGTCCCGAACGGATCCATTCATAGTGTTCCGGTTGCTGGAAGGCGATGCACTGCAGGGTCGTGCAGGGCTTCTGTCGCTGCGTGAGATCCATGCGCAGGTGTTCGCACTCGGCACCCACAAGTTTGGCATCACCCCGGTTGCTGACGCCGCGTGTCATGAAGACCGGAGCGGTATTGCCCGGTCCGAACGGCTCGAAGCGTTTCAGCTCCCGACGGAAGGCCGGCGTGATGTCCGAGAAGAGCAGCTCGGCATCGATATCGACCTGCGGAATGAGCATCTGCGGATCGATGTTCTCCTCGACATAGGCGTTGAACCGGCGGGTGAACTCCTCGACATTCTCGGTCTTCATCGTCAGACCGGCCGCATACATGTGCCCGCCGAAGTTCTCCAGCAGGTCGGCGCAGGACTCGACGGCCTGATAGAGGTCGAACCCCGGAACGGAACGTGCCGAACCGGTTGCGAATCCGTTGCTTTGGGTCAGAACGACCGTCGGCCGGTAGTAGGTCTCGATCAGACGCGACGCGACGATTCCGACGATTCCCTTCATCCAGCGGGGGTTGTAGATGACCGTACTTTTGCGTTGTTTGAGCTCGGGATTGCTTTCGATGATCTCGTGCGCCTCCTGCGTGACATGCCGGTCGATCGACTTGCGGTCCTGGTTGAAGGCGTCGATGATCGAGCCGTAATCTTCGGCATCGCTTTCATTGTTCTCCACCAGCAGGTTCACGGCGGCATAACCGCCCGAAGGAGCGGCATTTTCATCGTGTTCGTCCATCCGCATGCGGCCTGCGGCATTGATGCGCGGTCCGATCTTGAAGACGATGTCATCGATCGAAATTGCGTGTTTGTTCAACCCGCAGATCTTGATGATCGAGAGCAGCCCCTTCGACGGTGCGCGATTGAGCAGCTCCAGTCCGTAGTGGGCCAGAATACGGTTTTCGCCCGTCAGCGGCACGATGTCCGACGCGATGCTCACGACCAGCAGATCGAGCAGCGGCTTGACGGATTCGTCAAAATTCATCCCCTTGCGTTGGGCATAGGCCTGAACGAGCTTGAACCCTACGCCGCAACCCGACAGTTCGTCGAAGGGGTAGGTGCAGTCGTTGCGCTTGGGATCGAGAACGGCTACTGCCTGAGGAATCTCCTCGGCAGGAAGATGATGGTCGCAGATGATGAAATCCACGCCTTTTGTCTTGGCATAGGCGACTTTCTCCATGGCTTTGATGCCGCAGTCCAGCGCAATGATCAGCGTCACACCCTTGCGGGCGGCGTAATCGATGCCCTTGACGGAGATACCGTACCCTTCCGTGTAGCGGTCCGGTATGTAGAAGAGCAGGTTGCGATGTCCGATGTGGCGCAGGAACTTGAAAACGAGCGCCACGGCGGTCGTACCGTCCACGTCGTAGTCGCCATAGACCATGATCTTCTCATGGCCCTCGACGGCTTTCTCGACGCGATCCACAGCGCGGTCCATGTCCTTCATCAGGAAGGGGTCATGGAGATCCGACAACTGGGGATTGAAAAACGTGTGCGCCTTCTCTTCCGTGTCTATGCCTCTTTGTACGAGCAGGTTAGCCAACACCGGGGGGATCCGCAGCCTCGTGGACAGCGCCTCCACGATCGCGGGGTCTCCTTGCGGTTTGACCACCCATCTTTTTTCTATGGGCATACGGTTTAATTATTATATATTTCAACATTTAATTTTTCGCTTAAGTGTTTGACAAGCTGTTGCTTCACCTCATCCATTCCGACCGTTCGCCCCGTCTCGCGCGCAATCGAGGTGACGCCGCGATCGACGAATCCGCAGGGGTTGATGTATCCGAACCAGTCGAGGTCGGTCGAGACGTTGAGTGCCAGACCGTGCATGGTAATGAAACGTGACGCCCGCACGCCTATTGCGCAGATCTTGCGCGGCGGGGTGTCGTTCCCGACAATCCACACGCCTGAAGCGCCTGCGATGCGTCCGCCCTGAATCCCGTACTCTGCCACCGTGTCGATGACGGCTTCTTCGAGCGTATCGATGTAGTCGCGCAGCCCGAGCTTCAGCCGCGCCAGGTCGAGGATCGGATAGCAGACCACCTGTCCGGGTCCATGGAAGGTGATGTCGCCGCCCCGATCGATATGGTAATATTCCGCACCTTTCGAGCGCAGGAAAGCTTCGCTGACAAGAAGATTCGTTCCCTTGCCGCTTTTTCCGAGCGTATAGACGGGCGGGTGTTCGACGGTCAGGATCCATCCGGCATTCTCCGACGGCTCGTCGCGATGTGCCGTGAGCACATCGAAGAGTCGCCGCTGGTATCCCCAGCAACGCAGATAGGGCATGCGCCCCAGATCGAGAAAACGAACGGTCATGACACTCCAGTCGCTGATTAAACGTCTCGGCAAGCCGTGCGCCGGTCGTTTCCGCCGGTTGCGGGCGGAACGGGGATGGCCGCGGACTACCGTTTGCCAATTGCTGCGAGCGCCTCCTGTGCCCGATACGACGAACGCACCATCGGTGCGCTTGCGCAGTAATCGAACCCCATTCGGAGCGCTTGCTGCCGGTACCATTCGAATTTTTCCGGAGTGATGTATTCCGCAACGGGACAGTGCTCCAGTGTAGGTCGAAGATACTGGCCGAGGGTGACGATGCGCACACCGGCTTCACGCAGGTCGTGCAGCGTCTGCAACACCTCGTCATCGGTTTCGCCGAGACCCACCATCAGTCCGCTTTTCGTTGCGGCGCCGGCTGCTGTAAGGTATCGCAATGTAGCGAGGCTTGTGGCATAGCGGGCGCGTGAACGCACCTGCGGGGTGAGACGTTCGACGGTTTCGATGTTGTGCCCGATGATGTCGGGCTTCGATGCCGTCACGATATCCAACAGTTCGGGACGGGCGTCGAAATCTGGAATAAGGAGCTCAATTGTTGCGTCGTGATTCTCTTTACGGATGGCTTCGACGGTTGCGGCCCAGTGCCGGGCTCCGCCGTCGGCCAAATCATCACGTGTAACGGATGTTACGACAACGTGCCGAAGGCCCATGAGCCGTACGCTGAGAGCGAGCTGTCGGGGTTCTGCGTTGTCGGGCGGAGCCGGTCTTCCGGTCCGCGTAGCGCAGAAGCGGCAGCTTCGTGTGCATACATCGCCAAGGATCATGAAGGTAGCGGTCCGTCGGCTCCAGCATTCGGCCTTGTTGGGGCACATTCCGCTGCTGCAGATCGTATGCAGGGCGTGTGTCCGGACGATACGGTCCACTTCGGCGAATTGCGCCGTGCGGTGGAGCCGGATCTTCAGCCAGTCGGGTTTTTGCGTAACGACTACCTTGTTGTCATACAACTTCGGCATTTAAGTTCATTATTTTCCAATTGACGCAAATATACACAAAAAAACGATACGTTCAACCGACCGGCATAAAAATCGCTGTCGGGAGTCCTGCCCGAAGAGGGATGAAGCCGCGTGTTGAAATCGGTGTTTCGGGGAGTCGTCTTGTCGATGTTTTGAGTCCCGACACACTCCGTCAAAAGGGATTTCACACCACTGGGACCCGCCTTTTTGTGATTCCTGCCGTTTCCGGAGCCTTCTCAGTTCGGCGGGGTCATGGCTGCTCCGCGGACCGTGTTTTTTTATTTTCCGCAGGTCCGATTTTGTGATTTTTTGTTCCATCCGGACTGTTCCTCCCTGGTGGAGACCGAGTCGAAAAGATCTGTCTTTCGTGATTTTCTGCGTATATCTTTGTATGTCAGTGTTTTTTGATTTGAATTCAATGCCTTGTACAGTCCGGGCTGAAGATTTTGTCTCTGTGTCGTTTGCCGTCGGGCCTGTTTTTTCATGATCTTGTGATCTTGGATTTTGTCGAAGATACCGCGTCCCGGCACAGCCAAATTGAAGACAGCGTTTTCATTTGCCGCTTGCTCGACTTTTTCGAGCTTTGACTTCGTCGAAGATACTCCGTTCCGGCACAGCCAGATTGAAAGCAGTGGTTTCATATGCCGCAGCGCTCGGCTTTTCGAACTTTGACTTCGTCGAAGATACTCCGTTCCGGCACAGCCAGATTGGAAGCAGTGGTTTCATATGCCGCTTTGCTCGATTTTCGAACTTTGACTTCATCGAAAATACTCCGTCCCGGCATAGCCAAATTGAAAACAGAGATTTCATTTGCCGCTGCGCTCGACTTTTTGTACTTTGACTTCGTCGAAGATACTCCGTCTCGGCACAGCCAAATTGAAAACAGAGTTTTCATTTGTCTCTGCGCTCGACTTTTCGTATCTTTGCCCGATAAACTTCCCGATCACGGGCGGAAACGGAGAATATGCTGGAGAAATTAGCCAAACAAACAGCCGTTTACGGCGTCAGTACAATCGTCGTGCGGTTCCTGAGCTACCTGCTCACACCCTTTTATACCCGGGTGTTCGGACAGGAGACCTACGGTATCGTTACGGATGTCTATGCGCTGATTCCCTTTGCACTGGTAGTCCTTACGATGGGCCTTGAATCGGCCTATTTCCGCTTTGCGGGGCATGCCGACAGCCAGGCTGCCGCCGAGGGTGGTACGGCCTCGGAGATTGCAACACGGGCCCGGGCGGCCAAACGACGGCTGTTTGCCACAACATGGGGGGTAACCCTGTTGGCGGCGTCGCTCTTCTTCCTGTTGGTGGCGCTGGGGCACAACCGCATATCATTCTGGATGGGCGAAGCCTATGTGGCGCATCCCGAATATGTCGTATGGGTCGCGGCCATCGTGTGGTTCGACGTTGCATCCTGTATCCCCTTCTCGCGGCTGCGGGAACAGGGACGTGCAACGACCTTTGTCGGAATCAAGGCGTTGAGCGTCGTGGTCAACGTGTCGCTCGCTTTCGGATTCGGACTGGCGGGGCTGTATGATACGCCGTTCGGTGTCGGATGGGTGTTTGTCGCCAATTTCATCGCCAGTGTCCTGACCCTGTGCATGATCCTGCTTACCACCGACCGTACCGTTCCGCATGTGGACCGGCGTCTGCTGGCTGCGTTGCTGGTCTATTCGCTGCCGCTGCTTGTGAGCGGTGTGGCGGGAACGGCCAACGAGTTCATTGACCGGCAGATGATCAAATATCTGGTCCCCGCGGGCGCCATGGCTCAGTTGGGAATCTATGGAGCCATCACGAAGATTGCGGTGGTGATGGTGCTTTTCACCCAGATGTACCGGCTGGCGGCCGAACCGTTTTTCCTCGCCGACTACAAAAAGAGCGACTTTGTGGCGATGAACGCCGCCGCGTTGAAATACTACGTGATGGCCTCGATGTTCATCTTCCTGGGCATCGCGCTCTTCAAGGATCTCTTTGCGCTGATCGTGGGTGCGGATTTTCGTGAGGGGATCTTCATCCTGCCCGTTGTACTCGGGGCCAATGTCCTGAGCGGCGTATGGCTCAACCTGTCGTTCTGGTACAAACGCGAGGAGCGGACGCAGCTGGCCATGTGGGTCACCTTTACCGGGCTGTTCTTTACGGTGGTGATGAATGTGGCTCTCGTCCCGACGATGGGGTACGTGGGCGCGGCATGGGCCCGTCTGGCCAGCGAAGCGGCGATGGTCGCGGTGAGCTGGTGGCTCAACCGGCGCTATTTCCCGACGCCGTATGACTGGCGGCGTATCGGGGAATATGTCGTGGTGGGCCTCGGACTGTTTTTTGTCAGCGCCGTATTCGCGCGGCAGGTGCCCTGGCGTGCGGCGGAGTATGGGGTGAATGTCGTGCTGTTCGTGCTGTTCGCACTATATGCCGTGCGGCGCGAGCGGATCGATGTGGTTCGGCTGCTGCGGTCGATCGTCAAACGTTGAACCGGACGTCGTGGCTGTGCGGGAGAAGCTATTCGTTCTGGGTGCGGCTTTTGCACTTTTTGTCGCCGGTGTCGTTGCGCTGTACCTCCTGGAGGGGCGTATCCGCCGGTTGGTGCTTGCCGGAGCCTTTGCCGGACTGATCCTGCTGGCGATCGGGCGCACGGTGCGGCTCTTTCGCAACGGGGATCGCAACAAGTTGAGATGAAAAAACGTTAAAACGTTCAGAAGAAGTAAAAAGGAACCATGCGGTTCAGGGATGTCATCGGACAGGAGGAGCTCAAACGGCAGCTTGTCGCAAGTGTCGCGGCAGGACGGGTGAGCCATGCACAACTCTTTACGGGCATGCCGGGTGCGGGTACTCTGCCGCTGGCGCTGGCCTATGCGCAGTATCTGAACTGCCGGCATCGGCACGACGGCGATTCGTGCGGCGAGTGTCCCGACTGCCAGCAGATGGCGGCTCTGGCGCATCCCGATCTGCATCTGGTCTTTCCGGTCAACAAACAGGGAAAGAAATCGGGCGAGATCGTTACGTCGGACGCCTTTCTTCCGCTCTTCCGGACGCTCTTCTCCCGCAGCGGAGGATATTTCTCGCCGCAGGAGTGGTATGACGCGCTCGATCTGGGCAAGACGTTGCGGGGTGCCATCTCGGCGCGTGAGGCGGACGAGATCATCCGGAAACTTTCGTTCAAGAGCTACGAGGCGGAGTACAAGATCGTGCTGGTCTGGCTGCCCGAGACGATGAGCGAGGAGGCGTCGAACAAGATCCTGAAGATTCTTGAGGAGCCGTGGGACAAAACGGTGTTCCTGCTGGTCAGCGAGGCCCCGGATCGATTGTTGCAGACGATTCTTTCGCGGACGCAGGAGATTTCGGTGCCGCGGATCGACATGCCGACGCTGGAGTCCGTGGTGCAGGGATTGGGCGAACAGGATCT
>CALUOX010000005.1 GCA_944322375.1 uncultured Alistipes sp. | reverse complement strand
CCTGAACAAGGACTTGAACCTAGGACCCCATGATTAACAGTCATGTGCTCTAACCAACTGAGCTATTCAGGCTTTTTCGAAGAACATTTCCTCGTTTTGAGTGGTGCAAATATAGAGCAAAATATATTTCCCGCCAAATATTTTCCCGATTTTTTTTGAAAAAATGTATCTTTGTCCGAATCTTGATACGTGTCAGAATAATGCGTTTGTTGAATATTCTTTCGGTTATCTTGTTGTTGATGAACATGTTGTATGTGTGCGCACAGCCGAAGGCCCTGTATTCCGACTCTCTTTCATGGAATTTCGGACGTATTCATGAGGAGAACGGCCCGGTCGTTCATCGATTTCGACTTCGGAATTGCAGCCCGCGGTCCGTCGTGATCACCGATGTGACCGCAACCTGCGGTTGTACAAAACCGCGTTTCTCCAGACAACCCGTCCTGCCCGGCGAGGTCTCCGAAATAGAAGTTGCATATGATCCTGCAAACCGGCCCGGGGTGTTTGACCGAAAGGTTTCGGTCTTTACTTCGGCGGGGGGCGAACCGCTTCGTCTGCAGATTGTCGGCGAGGTGATCCCCCGCAAACGATCCATTGAGGAGCTCTATCCATACGACTGGGGCAACGGCCTGCGTGCCTCGACCTGTTTCTGTGATCTGGGTACGGTGCCTCATGGTGCTGTCCGACAATCGGCCGTCGAACTTGTAAATGCCTCCCTGCGTCCGATGCGTTTGCAGCCGCTCTGCCCCGTACGCAGCGGATGGTTGCACATCTCGATGCCTTCGTATCTTGCTCCCGGTGAGCGTTGTGCCGTAAATCTCCGGTATGAGATGCCCGATTCCTGCCGCTTTTACGGATCGATGGTTGATGAAATTGCATTTGCGGTCAATGGCAGCGAGTCTGCGGCCCGTCTCGAGGTGCGCGGGGTGGCTGTGGACAATCCGCTGACTTATGGCGATAATTCCCGCCCCTGCATACAATTGAACAAAAATATTGTTAAATTTGGACCGGTAAAGCGTGCGTCCGGACCCCGGACGGCGCTGTTTGAATTGCGCAACATCGGTGAGGAGCCGTTGACGGTGCGTGCCGTCGAGTGTTCGACGTTCGGTTGCTCGCTGAGGCCCGGAACGTCGGTCGCTCCCGGGGGTAGAATCGCAGTCTCCGTTCGTCTCGACCCCTCGTCGTGCGAATACGGTATTGCGGTCGAGCGGATCCGGATCGTGACCGATGATCCGCAGCACCCGCTCGTGAGCGTCCGCGCAACGGCGGTGATCAAAGAGTAAAGTTTATACGACGATATGTTTAAAATCAGGGAAAAAGAGGAGCTGGCACCCGGTATCATACGGATGCGTGTCGAGGCTCCGCGTGTCGCTGCCTCGGCAAAGCCCGGGCAGTTCGTTATCGTTCGTGCCGATGAGCATGGCGAACGGGTGCCGTTGACCATTGCCGACTATGATGCCGCAGAGGGTACGGTGACGATCGTGACGCAGATGATCGGCGTTTCGACGCGGAAAATCTGTGCGCTGGAGCAGGGTGAGGCGTTGGCCGATTTTGCCGGTCCGCTGGGGCGGCCGTCGGAGTTTGTCTCCTGTCCGCCGGAGGAGTTGAGGTCCAAACGTTTCCTCTTCGTTGCCGGAGGGGTCGGGACCGCTCCGGTCTATCCGCAGGTCAAGTGGCTGCATGCCCGCGGGGTCAGGGCCGATGTCATTATCGGAGCCAAAACGCGCGACATGCTGATCTATGTCGATGAGATGCGTGCCGTGGCCGATCATCTTCATATTGCGACGGATGACGGTTCGGAGGGCGTCAAGGGGATGGTGACCGACGTGATTCGTGATCTGGTGGAGAAGCGCGGAGAGCATTACGACGAATGTGTGGCCATCGGCCCGATGATCATGATGAAGTTCGTGGCGCTGACGACCCGTCCTTACGGTTTGAAGACGACCGTCTCGCTCAACGCCCTGATGGTTGACGGTACGGGGATGTGCGGTGCGTGTCGTGTGACGGTAGGCGGCCGGACGCGCTTTACGTGTGTCGATGGCCCCGAGTTCGACGGTCATGCCGTCGATTTCGACGAGGCGATGCGTCGTCAGGGAATGTATCGCACGCAGGAGGAGCGTGCGCGGGCCATTGCTGCCGAACGTGCGGCGGGCCATCAATGCAGAATCGGACTCGATAAATAGAGAGAAGTATGGCAAACAAGATACCGCGCGTGCCGGTGCGCGAACAGGATCCGGCAATTCGTGCGACCAATTTCGATGAAGTGTGCTACGGTTATGATTTGACGGAGGCGCGCACGGAGGCATCCCGCTGTCTGCATTGTCGTAATCCGCGATGTGTCGCTGCCTGCCCCGTGGGTGTGCAGATTCCGGACTTTATCGCGCGGCTGCACGAAGGGGATCTCGCCGGTGCGGCGGCGGTCATTGCCCGAGACAGTTCGTTGCCGTCGATCTGCGGACGGGTTTGCCCGCAGGAGTCGCAGTGTGAAGGCTCTTGCGTTCTGGGGATCAAGGGCGAACCGGTCGCCATCGGCAAACTCGAACGTTTTGTCGGGGACTGGAGCCTTGAGCAGGGTAGCGGGAAGTCGGTTGTCGCTCCCCGCAACGGCCACCGCATTGCAATCATCGGCAGCGGCCCTGCCGGTCTGGCCTGTGCAAGCGACCTTGCGAAAATGGGCTACGAAGTGAAGATCTTCGAGGCGTTGCACAAGGTCGGCGGCGTATTGGTCTATGGCATTCCGGAATTCCGACTGCCCAAAGAGCGGATCGTGGCGCGTGAAGTTGCGGCGGTGGAGCGTTTGGGTGTCGAAATCGAGACCGATGTGATCGTCGGCCGTACCGTGACGGTGGACTCCTTGCTCGACGAGGAGGGTTTCGATGCGGTCTTCATTGGATCGGGGGCCGGTCTGCCGCGCTTCATGGGTATTCCGGGCGAAAACCTCAACGGGGTGGTGTCGGCCAATGAGTTCCTGACCCGCACGAATCTGATGCATGCGTACGATGCGACGTACGACACGCCGATTTATGTCGGGCAGCGAGTCGTGGTGGTAGGCGGCGGAAATGTGGCCATGGATGCCGTACGCACGGCCAAGCGGCTGGGTGCGGAGGCAACGATCGTTTATCGCCGCAGCGAACGGGAACTTCCGGCCCGTGCCGAGGAGGTGCATCATGCCCGGGAGGAGGGCATTGTCTTCCGCATGCTGACCAATCCGGTCGAGGTGCTCGGTGATGAAAAGGGCTGGGTGCGCGGTGTGCGATGTGTGGAGATGATGCTCGGAGAACCGGATGAGAGCGGACGCCGGCGTCCTGTCGTGAAGGAGGGCTCGGAGTTCGAGCTGCCGTGTGATGTGGTCATCATGGCGTTGGGAACCTCGCCGAATCCGTTGCTTGCAGCCACCACGGCCGGTCTGAAGACCGATCGGCGCGGCTGTCTGGAGGCGGATGAAGAGGGCCGGACCTCCCGCGAGGGGGTATTTGCCGGCGGTGATGCGGTGACGGGTGCCGCAACGGTTATTCTGGCAATGGGCGCCGGACGCCGTGCTGCACGGGCCATCGATGCCTATGTGAAGTCGAAGTATGCCTGATCCGGGAGAGAGACCGTGTCATCCGGCCGGTGCCGTTACGATTCCCGGAATGTCCGGATTGCAGATAAAAGGAGTGTTCGTTCCCGGAAGCGGGGTACTCCTGACATCTGTTGAGGAAACGGGGACGGTGAAGATCGGGATCGACAGGAATCTCTACGGGCAATCGTAAGAATGACAGGAGCGGAGGATTTCCTCTGCTCTCTTCTTTTCTGCGCCTGGATGGGAGTTGTCCTCCGGTTTGGGTGAAACGTCCTGTAGAGCACTGGTTACCGCCGGTGTATTGATCCCGGATTCTGTACAGTGCTGATGCAAAGTGGAGATCCTCCGAATCGGGATCCAGTTCAATGGATTCGTTGATGGCTGGTCCCGTCTTGTCGGGGAGCCGGCACGGTATTCAGATCAATGTTGCCCGCAGGAGTTGCAGTTCCTGCCTTTGCCCCTGTTGCTGCAGTCCTTGTCTTTGCGTCTGTTTCCACTCTTTGCGCCTGTTGCTGTCTCCAGTCCTTGTCTCTGTTGCTGTTTCTGTCCCTGCCTCAGCCCCAGCCCCTGCTCTCGTTACTGCAGTCTCTGCCTTTACCCCTGTTTCTGTCCCCTGTACTTGTCGTTTCTGTCTTTGTTCCTGTTGCTGTCCCCTCTCCTTGTTTCTGACTCTGTTTCTGTCTTTGTGCGTACCTTTGTTGCTGTCCGTGCCCTGTCAAGACGATACATGAAGATGCGATCGTAAGCAGTTTTTCCCCATGTTGCAGCCGGAAGAATGAAAGAGGGTGCTTCCATATCTCTCTCTTTGACCTGTTGATGGAAGTAAAGCCAGTGAGAAACTGCGTTTTAAGTGGAGCGAAAATGTAAAAAGCCGGCAACCGACTGATATTGGCCGGGGCGGAAGGAATTATGGTAGTTATTGCTGCCTGCCGGGACCAGGCGTTTTGTCATGAAAGGATGTGATTTGTTCCGCTTGTGTTCCACAGCACCATGAAGGGCAATGCGGCATAAAAGAGAGATCCTTGACATTCGATTGAATATCAAGGATCTTCGGTTAGTCGGGGTGACAAGATTCGAACTTGCGACAACACGCCCCCCAGACGTGTACTCTAACCGGGCTGAGCTACACCCCGATGGTGTTTCACAATACGGTCCTTATCCGTTTTGCGGTGCAAAGATAATTATTTTCTGAAATATTTGCTATTTTTGTCCGAAGATTTTTTTCAAAAACAAATTCCTGGATTCCGTCTCGTGAACCGTTCGTCTGAAATCCGTCCGAAATTCCTGTTCGGCCTCTTGTCGATCCTTGTGGCTGCACTCTTCGTCTGCGACCTGACGTCCGGGGCTGTCGGCGTCGGCCTGCATGATCTCTGGAAGATTCTTCGTGGTGCACCCTGTGATCCGGCGACGCGTGACATCATCCTCAAAATACGGCTCGTGAAGGCACTCGTTGCGCTTCTGGCCGGAGTTGCTCTTGCGGCAAGCGGTCTGTTGATGCAGACGCTTTTCCGAAATCCGCTGGCCGGACCCTTTGTCCTGGGAATCAGTTCCGGTGCAAGTCTCGGTGTTGCACTCTTCCTGTTAGGTGCGCCGCTCCTTGGCGTGGCCGGTCATTCGCTTGTGCTCGGTCTCGGTACGGTCGGTGCCGCATGGATCGGTGCCGCGTCGATCCTGTTGCTCATCATGGTCGTGAGCCGCAGAATCAAGGATATCATGGTGATCCTTATCCTGGGCATGATGTTCGGATCGGCCGTCGGGGCACTTGTCGAGATTCTGCAGTATCTGGGCAACGAAGCGGCACTCAAGACCTATGTCGTCTGGACGATGGGATCTCTGGGGGATGTTACGGCGGCGCAGCTGGCCTTGCTGGCTCCGGCCGTACTGATTGGAACGGTCCTGACGATCGCCGTACTGAAACCGTTGAATCTGCTGCTCCTGGGCGAACGATATGCCTGTACGATGGGACTTAACGTGGCTCGAACCCGTTCGTTGATCTTTGTCGCTACGACCCTTCTGTCGGGTACCGTGACCGCCTTTTGCGGTCCGATCGGTTTCGTGGGACTTGCCGTGCCGCATCTGGCCCGCATGTTGTTCCGAAGTGCGGACCATCGGATATTGATGCCGGCTTCGATGCTGCTGGGAATGGCGATGCTGCTCCTCTGCGATCTCCTGTCGAAGCGTACGGCGCTGCCGGTCAATACCTTGACGGCGCTGTTCGGCATACCGATCGTGATATGGGTGATTATGCGTAACAGAAGTATTGTATGAGGCCGCTTGAGTTTCGTAACCTGACCCTGGGATACGGGTCGAGGATTCTCCTTGATCATGTGTCGGCGTCGATCGATGCCGGGCAGCTTGTCGCACTTCTGGGACGAAACGGTACGGGAAAGAGTACGCTGCTGCGTGCCGTGACGGGACTCGAGAAACCGTTGGACGGTGAGATCCGTCTCTTCGGCCGTTCCTTGCGGGAGACAACGCCGCAGGAGTTGGCCCGGAAGGTGAGTTTCGTAGCGACCGAGAAGATCCGGATCGCCAACCTGACCTGCTGCGAGGTGGTGGGGCTGGGTCGCGCACCCTACACCGACTGGTTGGGACGGCTGCTTGCCGGAGACCGTGCGGTGGTGGAGCGGGCTCTTGCGATTGTGGGGATGGGCGATTTCGCCGACAAGGCGCTGGACCGGCTTTCCGACGGGGAGGTGCAACGGGTGATGATTGCCCGTGCGCTGGCGCAGGATACGCCGCTCATACTTCTTGATGAGCCGACGGCTTTTCTGGACATGCCCAATCGGTATGAGGTTTGTACGTTGCTGAGGCGGCTGGCGCACGAAGAGGGGAAATGCATCCTCTTTTCGACCCATGAACTCGATATTGCGTTGACGTTGTGTGACTCCGTGGCGTTGATCGATCCTCCGCGGCTGCATCTGCTTCAGACCGAGGAGATGGTGCGCAGCGGACATATCGAACGGCTGTTCCACAGCGATACGGTGGCGTTCGATGCTGATACACGGAAGATTACGATGCGGAAATAACGAGGTGTATCGGGTGGTGCCGGCACAGCGGGACGACCGGTTTCGGTCGATCAAGATAATTTTTTCCCGCCTTTTTTTGTTTCGGTCACTTTTTTGCTTATCTTTGCACCGCTAAAGTAAGCCGTTGGGTGGAAATAGCACGAGTAGGCCCATTCGTCTATCGGTTAGGACGCAAGATTTTCATTCTTGAAAGAGCAGTTCGATTCTGCTATGGGCTACACGAGGAGTTGCGGTGCAACGTTTTTCGGTTGGACCTCATTCGTCCGAGGGCCGGTGTGTGATCGGTGTAATTGGATGAGTGACTTGGCTGCGGGACCCGGAAGCCTGATGAGAGAGAGGGGGGGGGAGTAGCCGGGAGGTGTGAGAGAACCGGAGCCTGCGGCTTCGACGGGTGATAATGATGTTGGAGCGGGCGCGACGCCTATCCGAAAGCGGCTACGGCCGTTTTAGTTGTTGATAGATAGTAAGAATTAAATAATAACAGAACTATGGCAAACCATAAGTCATCGAAGAAACGGATCCGTCAGACGCTGAGCAAGCGTGCGCACAATCGTCTTTATCACAAGACGGCCCGTAATGCCGTGAAGGCACTGCGCAATACGACGGAGAAGAGTGCCGCTGAAGCTCTCCTGCCGAAAGTCACCTCCATGCTGGATAAATTGGCTAAACACAATATCATCCACAAGAACAAGGCAGGAAACCTCAAGGGTGCACTTCAGCTTCACGTGAACGCCCTCTGATTTCACTCCCGGTCCGACCTCACCGTTTTCGCCTTGCAACATTGTTGAGGGTGTGAAAAGGAATGAAATGATCGCCAGGTTTTCGGCGAATGAGCGGGGGGGGGAGAAAGGTGAAAGTGAGAGCAGGAGAGAAAAGTGAAGTGAACGGGAAGATAAGGGAAGAGCGGTGAGGTAGAAGAGTGGAGATAAAGATCGGATGAAGTCGTGGCGCGTATTGATGCGTATGACTTCGTGAAGTGAAACAACTCCCGACAACAAGACCGCCCTTTATTCTTGACAACCGAAAATTTACAGCAGATCGTCCTACGTGGACGATCTGTTTTTTTTCTGCCGAATGCGGATGGACGACGAGCAAAAGTGATTTTCTGCGCTCCCGGGACGAAAATTCCGCATGATTCACTATCTTTATGCCGAATCTCCGCCCCAACGGATAACTTGACGGACAAAATAACATGAAATCATGAAAAAACATTTGCGAATCATCCTGCTTGCAATACTGGTCATTGCCGCCGTGTCGTTTTATTTCCGATTCTATTTTGTTTTCGGAGAGGGGGTGAAAAGCGGCGAACTGAACTATGTCGTTTACAAGGGTGTACTCTTCAAGACCTATGAGGGCAAATTGATCCAGTCGGGCATACGATCCAAGTCGGCCGGCACCGTCCAGTCCTATGAGTTCGAATTCTCCGTCGAGGACGAACGTCTGGCCCGTGAGCTGATGCTGCAGGGCGGACGGACGCTTGAACTTCATTATAAGGAGTATTTCGGAGCCCTGCCCTGGCGGGGTTTCACCAAGTTCGTTGTTGACAGTATCGTAGCGGTTTCGCCGGCAGCGCAGCAGAACGGGGAGATATTGCCCCGGTAACGTCGCAGGGGCGTCGTGGGACGAAGCGTAACATAAGGAAAAAACAGGAGATCCCGATATCGGGATCTCCTGTTTTTTCGTGTTGGCGCTGTGTGTTGCGGTAAGACTGCAACATGAATCTCAACTTATCTCCTTTCGGGTATCGGCTGTACAACGCAGGTGAATCGCGGATGAACCGCTGAAGATAGATGATCGAGCCTGCACGCCTTCCCTCGATGCGCGAGTCACGAGTGCTGCTTGTCGGCTCTCCCGAGGAGAATCCGGGCCTGAGAGAGCGCAGCATCGGTAATTTCGCTTCCGGAGAGCATCTTGGCTATTTCGGTAATCCGGTCTTCCGCCGAGAGACGGGAGATCCTTGTCTCGCCGTTCTGCTTGTATACGACGAAATGTGTCGAACCTTTCGATGCAACCTGCGGCAGATGGGTGATATCCACGACCTGCATCGTTTGTGACAGATTGCAGATGATTTCACCCATCGCATCGGCAATACGACCCGATACTCCCGTGTCGATCTCATCGAAGAGAATTGTCGGCAATTGCATCTGCTGCGCCAGCAGCGCCTTGATAACCAGCATGACACGTGACAGCTCACCTCCCGAAGCCGTGCGCTCGACCGGCGCCGGTCGTGTGTTCGGATTGGAGGAGAAGAGAAATTCGATGCGGTCGCGTCCGTCGTCGGCGAGCTCTCCGCTGTCGGTTACCGCCACCTCGAAACGGATGTCGGGCATGCCTAACGGAACGAGCATCTCGGCGATTCGTCTGCCGAACTCCGCCGCTGCGCGTGCCCTCCGCCGATGGAGTTCGGCCGCTGCCAGCTCCGCCGCATTGCGCTCGCCATCAATTCGCTTGCGCAACTCCGCCAGCTCCTTGTCGGAGTGGACGATGGCCTCAAGCTGCGACGTGCTGCGGTCGCGCAGGGCCATGAGCTCCGCCTCGTCCGCAACACGGTATTTCTGACAGAGGGAAAGCAGAACTGCGATCCGGTCATCGACCTGTTGCAACCGTTCGGGGTTGGTCTCGATGCGCTGACTGTCGTCGGCCAATGTTGCATCGATGTCCTTGAGCTCCTCGAGAACGGAGTGAAGCCGTTCGGCAAGTTCCGATGCCCGGGGATAACTGTCGTGAAGCCGCGCAAGGAGATTTTCGGCATTCTTGAGTTGTTCCAGAACACCGATCTCATCGCTGTCGAAGGCGTTGCGGATCGTCGTGACGGCTTCGCCGATGCGATCCGCGTTGGCCAGAATGGCCTGTTCGCGTTCGAGCTCTTCGCTTTCGCCGCTTCGCAGGCCTGCAGCCTGCAGCTCCTCGCTTTGGTAACGCAGCCACTCTTCATCCCGGCGGGCCGCTTCGGCTTCGGCCTCGCGGCGGCTCAGTTCGTGCTGCATTGTCAGCAGAGAGCGGTAGTGGGTACGATACTCTTCCAGAGCGGCCCTGTTTTCGGCTACGGTGTCAAGTGCCTTCGTGCGAAAGGCTTCCGACGCAAGAATAAGTGTCTGATGCTGTGAATGGATGTCGATCAGCCGGCTGCCCAGATCGCGCAGAAGCGTGAGCGGAACCGGCAGGTCATTGACATAGCTGCGGCTTTTGCCGGCAGGGGTGATGATCCTCCGGATGACGGTTTCATCGGCGTAGTCGAGATCGTTCTCCTCGAAAAAGTGCTGCAGCTCATAGTCGCCGATCTCGAAGCAGGCTTCAATGACGCAGTTGTGCTGCGGGTCACGCAGAGTCGTCCCCTCGTTCTTGTTGCCCAGCAGCAGTCCCAGGGCGCCGAGCAGAATCGATTTACCGGCACCCGTTTCACCCGTAATGATGTTCAGATGCTCGTCGAACTCGATCTCCAGAGCATCGATGAGGATGTAGTTGCTGACCGTCAGACGCCGTAACATGACTTTATTTTTGAATCAGACCTTCGATTTTGTCGGCGATGCGTCGGGCGACCTCCCGTTTTGAGAGCAGCGGCAACGCTTCGCTGCCTGCGGCGTCGATGAACGTGACCTTGTTCGTGTCGCCGCGGAATCCCGCACCGGTGTCGCGCAACGAGTTGAGAACGATGAAGTCGAAATGTTTCCGTTCCAGCTTCTCGCGGGCATGGGCCTCTTCGTCGTCAGTCTCCAGGGCAAAGCCTACAAGGATGCGGTCTCCCTTGCGGCTTCCGAGTTCCGCCGCGATATCTTTCGTGCGGCGCAGACGGATCACCAGATCGTCGTCGTTTTTCTTGAGTTTGCGGTCGGCGCAGTGTTCCGGAGTATAGTCCGCCACGGCAGCGCACATGACCGCTCCATCGGCCGAGTCAAAGGCCTCGACGACGGCTCGGTGCATCTCCTCGGCCGACAGAATGTCGCATCTCGTAACGCCGGTCGGGGTGGGAAGTGCCGTGCGTCCGGTTACGAGCAGTACGTCGGCACCGCGCTCTGCCAGCTCGCCGGCGATGGCGTAGCCCATCTTTCCCGATGAATGGTTGGAGATGAAACGTACGGGATCGATCGCTTCGATGGTGGCGCCGGCCGTTACGATGAAGCGTTTACCTTGCAGGTTCTTTTTTTTTTCTTCGAGCAGCGCATCGACGAATGCGACGATCTGGGACGGTTCGGCCATGCGGCCTTTCCCGGAGAGTCCGCTTGCCAGTTCGCCGTCTTCCGGTTCGATGACATGTACACCCGTCTGCCGCAGCTCCGATAGATTGCGCTGCGTCGTTGCATGGGCGAACATGTCCAGGTCCATTGCCGGAGCGACGACAACGGGAGCGCGCGACGACAGATAGGTTGTCAGCAACAGATTGTCGGCGATTCCATGCGCCATTTTTGCCAGAGTATTGGCCGTTGCGGGAGCGATGAGATAACAGTCGGCCCACTCGCCGAGAGCTACATGGGAGTTCCATGCGCCGTTCTCGGGGTTGAAGAACTCGACGAGAATCGGATTTTTCGAGAGCGTAGCCATGGTCAGGGGCGTGATGAACTGTTTCGCCAGGGGTGTCATCACGACCTGTACGTCGGCTCCGGCCGTCTTCAATAAACGACACAGCACAGCGGCCTTGTAAGCTGCTATGCTGCCCGTAATACCCAACAGGATGTGTTTGCCTTTCAACATGAGGATACGGGGGTTGCCCCTCGCGGATTGTTAGTTCTCCTCCTTTGCGCCCATGCGATAGGTGAGCTCTCCGTCGAGAAACTCTTCGGTTGCGATGATCGTCGGTTTGGGCAGACGTTCGTAGTAGCGTGAGATTTCGATCTGTTCACGGTTCTCGAAGGTCTCCTCCAACGTATCGGTCGTCGTCGAGAATTCGGCGAGTTTGCGGTTGAGCTCGGTCTTCAGTTCGGCGGCAATCTGATTTGCGCGCCGTGCAATGATATTTACCGTCTCGTAGATATTTCCCGTTTCACGATCCAGATCCACCAGCTTGCGGGTGATGGTGTTATTGGGAATGTTCTTTTTAATTTCCATCTTGCGTATCGATTTTTTGATTCTTTGCCAGATAATCTTTTGCCTCCTTGGCCATGCGGTCCACCTCCTTGCGATGTGTCGATTCGGGATATTCGGCGATGAAACTGTAGTAGGAGTCGAGCATCGCGAGGTAACGGTCCGTCTGCTTGCTGCGGATCGAATTGTGCGCCAGTTCATAGCCCGATCCTACGATGAGGTACATCAACTCTTCGCGATGGGTCGTCTCCGGATATTTTTTCAGCGCATTTTTCAATGCGACGATTGCGGATTTGTGCTTCCCCGTCTTGTAATAGGTGTAGGCATTGATGAACTCCTTGTCGTGGAGCCGCTCCGTCAGTTCGTCGCGCATGGACTTGAAGGCCTCGAATTTCTCGCTTTCGGGATACCGCGACATGAACTCCGAGATGGCGATGATCGCTTGTGACGTAACCGTCTGATCGCGTTCGGGCGATGGTGACAGGTAGTAGAAGCACATGGCGTACATGCCTTCGGCATCTTCGATGAAGGGGCTGCGGCCGTAGGTGCGGCGATAGGTGTCGAAAAGCTCCGATGCGGTATCGTAACTGCGGTTCTTGAAATGCGCGCGTGCAATGTAGAACGAGAGGGTATCGGCCTTGCTCATTCCCGAATAGTAGTTCTCGACATGTTCGAGCAGGGCGATGGCCTTGGCCCATTTCTCGGCATTGTACAGTTCGACGCCTTTGGCATAGATCTGCTCGGCGTTTCCGCTTTTGATCAGACGGTTGACGCCGCTGCAGCCGCTCAGGACCGCACCCAGGGACACGATGCCGAGTAAGAAGATTCCGAATTTTTTCATTCTCTGTTCAGTTACCGCGCAAGAATACTCCACAGTCGCGCAAAGTTACGTATTATTTAACGAAAAACAAAAAGAAAAAATTGTTCCTGTCCGAATCGGTTTTTGAAAAGCGGCTTCGGGACTCTTCGTGCACCTGTATTTTTACGGTTGAGGAGCGGTATCGGCAGGGCGGATGAAGCCTTTCGGGGCTTGATGTTTGATGCGGACGCCGGGATCGCATGTAGATCCCGGCGTCTGCCCGTGCCCGTCCCGTTGTCGGGCGTCGTATGGTGGTCTCCCTGCGGGGCCTGGAGCGTGTTGTGGAGCACACGCACCCCCCCCCTCTCTCTCGGGCCCAATGATCATCTTTTCCGGTATGCCGCCGGCCTACTGTCTGTTTTTAAGCAGCCATTCGGCGATCTGTACGGCATTGAGTGCCGCACCCTTCTTGATCTGATCGCTCACGCACCAGAATACCAGTCCGTTGGGATTTGTCAGATCGCGGCGGATACGACCCACGTAAACCGGATCCTTCCCGGCGATGAAGAGTGGCATCGGATAGACCTTTTTTGCCGGGTCGTCCATCAGTACGACCCCCTCTGCCGTCGCGAACGCCGCACGGGCTTCCTCGGGCGAAACAGGGCGTTCGGTCTCGATCCAGATGCTCTCCGAATGGGCCCGCATGACGGGTACACGCACGCAGGTGGCCGATACTTCGATATCGGAGTGCATGATCTTGCGCGTTTCGTTGTACATCTTCATCTCCTCCTTCGTGTAGTCGTTGTCGGTGAAGACGTCGATGTGCGGGATGACGTTGTAGGCCAACTGGTAGGCAAACTTCTCGACCTTCGGCTCTTTTCCTGCGGCGAGATCGGCATGCTGCTGCTGCAACTCGGCCATGGCCTGAGCACCGGCGCCACTTGCCGACTGGTAGGTGGCGACGTGGACGCGGCGGATGTGCGAGACCCGCTCGATCGCCTGCAGCGCCACGACCATCTGAATGGTCGTACAGTTGGGGTTGGCAATGATATGCCGCGGGGCGTTGAGCGCGTCCTGGGGATTGACCTCGGGGACGACCAGCGGTACATCGGCCTCCATGCGGAAGGCGCTTGAATTGTCGATCATCAACGTGCCGTGTCGGGTGATCGTTTCGGCAAATTCACGCGACGTGCCGGCTCCGGCGGAGGTGAGGGCGATATCGACGCCTTGAAAGTCGTCGTTGTGTTGCAGAAGTTTCACGACGACGGGTTTTCCGCGAAAGAGGTAGGTACGTCCGGCACTGCGTTCCGAACCGAACAACAACAGTTCATCTGCGGGGAAATTCCGCTCTTCGAGAATCTTCAGGAACTCCTGACCTACGGCGCCGCTTGCGCCGACAACAGCAATTTTCATCTTGTGAGTCGATTAGTATCGTTCGTTCAAATATGGGTTTCAGTCGAAAAATCCTTCATCCTCTTCGAGGTCGTCGGTCTGTTTCATCTCTTCCTCGCAGTCGTATTCGGGCATGCGTTCGGGACGGCGGAACCGGTCCTGCTTGGAGATGCCCAGCGACGGATCGGCATAGACCCTTGTGAGGAAGTCGCCGACAATGGGGAGGGCCATGATGCTTCCTTCGCCGCCATAGGTGGGGTGTACCGACTGGTCTTCACCGCCGACCCAGGCTCCGGCGACGAGTTTCGGCGCAACGCACATGAACCATGCGTCGCGGTTTCGCTGCGACGTACCGGTTTTCCCGCCCAGTTGGGCGCCGGCAAGATCGAACTGCCAGCGCAGACGTCCGGCCGTACCGCTTGTAACGACGCTTTCGAGCATCGTGAGCATCGTATAGGCGGTCCGTTCCGAGATGGCATCCTGCGACTGCGGGACGAAGGTCGAAATGAGATTTCCCTGTCGGTCCTCGATGCGGGTGACGAAGATCGGATCGGTATGTACGCCGCCGTTGGCGAAGGTGGTGTAGGCGCTTGTCAACTCGTAAACGCTCGATTCGGAGGTCCCGAGGCAGAGTGCATAGACCGGATCGATGAACGACCGGATCCCCATGTTGTGAATGAAGTCGGCAACGGCGGCCGGTTGCTTGGCCTGTTTCATGATCCATGCCGAATAGTTGTTGCGGCTGCGGGCCAGGCCCCATTTGAGGGGGTGCATGGCGCCGTCATAGACCACTTTGCTGGCCTCTTTGGGTGACCACGGCGTCCCGTTGTCGGTATCGATCGTTACGGGGAGGTTCGGCACCGGCGTGCAGGGGGTCAGTCCCAGATGGTCGATGGCAAAGGTATAGACGAAGGGCTTGATCGTCGAACCGATCTGGCGTTTTCCCTGTTTGGCCATGTCGTACTTGAAATAGCGGAAGTTCGGACCTCCCACGTAGGCCTTGACATGTCCCGTTTGGGGTTCGATGGCGACGAATCCCGCCCGCATGATGCGTTTGTGGTGGAGAATCGAGTCGCGCGGCGAGAGGATCGTATCGCGTTCGCCCTTGTAGGTGAACACTCGCATGGGACAGGGCGTACGGAAGATCTTGTCGATCTCCGCCTCGCTGCGCCCCTCCTCCTTGAGTGCGCGGTAACGGTCCGAATAGCGCATCGCCTGCCGGATGATCCGTTCCCGCTCCTCGGCCGACGTATTCTGGAAGAGCACCTTTGTGGCGCGGTATTGTGCATCCATCTTCGGCTGGATGACCGTGCGCAACTGTTTGAGCAGTGCCGCTTCGGCATACTGCTGCATTCTCGAGTCGATCGTCGTATAGATCTTCAGCCCGTCCTTGTAGATGTTGTAGGGGGTGCCGTCGGCCTTTTTGTTCTTGTGGCACCATCCGTAGATCGGATTGGTCTCATACTCCTTGAGCGCCTGTTCGTAGTCCCATTCGGTGTAGAACTGGCGGCGTTTGGGCGGCTGGGCATTCATGACCTGTCGCAGCATCTCGCGGAAGTAGGTTGCCTGGCCGTCGTTGTGCGATACGGGGTTGAAGTCGAGCGTTATGGGCAGTGCCGAGAGCGAATCCCGCTGGGAGCGCGTGATGGCACCGGCCTGGGCCATGCGGGCGAGCACCAGGTTGCGGCGGGCAACGGCATTGTCGTAGTTGCGGACCGGCGAGTAGCGGGTCGGAGCATTGACCACGCCGACCAGAACGGCCGCTTCCTGGAGGTTGAGCTGGTCGGGCGTCTTGTTGAAGAAGGTGTGGGCGGCCGATTTGATGCCATAGGCATTCGACCCGTATTCGACGATGTTCAGGTACATGGCGGCGATCTCCTCCTTCGTGTAGTTGTATTCGAGTTTGAGCGCCGTGATCCACTCCTTGAATTTCGAGATGACCAGTTTCGTTTTGCGTACCAGCGCGCTTTGGCGGCGGGCCGTGTCGCGCGGGAAGAGGTTTTTGGCCAGCTGCTGCGTGATGGTCGAGCCGCCGCCTGCCGAGCGGTTCTGCAGCAGAATGGTCTTGACACCCACGCGGACGAGCGACAGGATGTCGATTCCGGCATGGGAGTCGTAACGGATATCCTCCGTTGCGATGAGTGCCGCAACGATGGGCGGTACTTCGCGTCCGTCGATGAAGGTGTGTGTTACGGAGTCCGAGGCGAAGAGTTCATCGTACTGCACGTAGGAGCGGTTCTGGATGAAGAATGTTCCCAGCACCTTCCCGTCGGACGAATAGATCTCGGTCGCGATGTTGCTGCGGGGGTTCTCCAGCTCTTCGAACGACGGCATGCGCCCGAAGAGCCCGAGGGCCGTGAGCGCCAGCATCACGAAGAGCAGGGCGAAGGGCCCCAGTGCCACGATCCACAACCACTTCACATATTTGGGGGCGGATTTGCCCTGTATCATTTTTTTCACGTTGCGTCAGCGATTTTGTCGGTTTTACTAAGCCGCGGTTATGCGACAAAGGTACGAATTTTTCATTTATTTGATCGCATCGATCATCAATGTTCCCTCCGGAACGCTGATTTTCAAGACGCGGGAACCGGTTCTTCCCATGTCGATGAACTCCACCCTGTAGTATCCGTCCCCCGATGGAGTCACGGCCGTGACCTCCGAACGGGCTTCCGGACCGTCCTGCAACCCCGTCCGAAATGCCCATACGGCATATCCGTCGCCGTCGTATCCGTAGCTTTCACGCAACTGCCGTTGCAGATCGGGCGAGCAGTGGCGGCGGATGGCCTCCGTCGGATCTTCCGGTCCGAAAACGTAACGGGCATAGAACGCTTCGATGAAACGGACAACGGAGTCGGCGGTAATTGTTTGCGGTTCGCAGTTTTCCCGCACGGCCGCACTGCGGGTCTCCGCTGCGGCTTTCGGTGCCGACGCTGCAACGGCCGAAAGTACGCCTGCGCAGAACAAAAGGGAGAGAGGGAGCAGTCTCATCGGTATGTTGTCCTGTTTCATGTTTTGTATCGTTTCAATTGCGTCTGTCCGGCAACTCTGGATGTTGCGGTTGTCGATGCCGCGGCCTGTGGAATCTGAACTCGCCTGTATGCCGGAGTGTCACCGTCTCTTCCGGCCCTCTGTTCTGCCCCTCCCCGCGAATGGCTCAGAAGGGCAGCCCGAGCGATGCCGACCACCACAGGCCTCCGTGACTCGGCACATAACACGATACCTTGACCGTCGAGGTCGCCGAGGCCGGCTGCCGGAAGAGGTTGAAATCGAAGATCAGATCCCCGCCGTAGGAGTTGATCCGTTGTGTTGCCGTCCGTCTTTTCACGGGATGGTAGTAGTCGAACTGTCCGTAATCGGCCCCGATGTTGAGCCGTATGCGCTTGAAGTAGAGAACCGATTCAATGCCTCCCTCGGGATACCACACCGGCAGCTGGTAGTTGAGCGATGCGGCGAAGTAGTTGCGGCTGTTGATGTCGTAGGTGTCGAAGCCGCGCGGGATCAGACGGGCCGATTTGTAGGTGAGGAAGGTTTCGCCGTCGGGGGTCTTGAACCCGCCGAGCGAAGTCTGGTAGGTCGCTTCGACCGTCAACGAATTGTGCGGAGCAAAGCCCGGTGTATAGAGTTTGCCGTAGCCGACGATCAGATCGCTGAAGTCGCCGTTCGTCGGGTTCATCGCATAGGTTGCGCTGAGTACATATCCGTGGGGCGTTGCGAAGTCGCGGTGTGCGAGCCGTACGGAATTCGAATAGCCGATTCCGAAGGCGAGTTTGTGCAGTCCCTTGCTGAATCCGATATGTTCGATATTGGTGAAGCTGTGGGTCTCTTCGTCATAGGAGAGTTTTCCGACATTTGCGACCAGTCCGTTCGAATAGTTCCAAGCGGCCGACAGGCTCAGCATGCGGGTGTGGTATCCGGCATCGAAGAGCAGCGGCAGCGTTGCCCCGAACGACAGGGAGTGATACTTGTCCGGACTGGGTACCGGTTGTGCGCTGCTTGCCGCATAGACGATCTGATTGCCTCCGTAGGTGCCGGCAACCTCCAGCTCCACCCCGAGTCCGTTGTAGTTCAGACTGCCCGTGACGACCGACCCCTCGGCACGGCTCCATGCATAGGAGAGATAGCTTTCGGCCGACGAGAGGAGGTTCTGCGAGACGAGCGTAACGCCCATCTGCACGTCGATATTCTGTTCGTCGATCAGCTGGAAGGGGTTGACCGCGACAGGCATCCAGCTGTGGACCTTGAAGAGGTGCAGCGGCTTGGAGTAGCGGCGTGCACGGTGCCGTTTGACGGAGCGGATCGAGTCGGCGGCCGTGAAACGCACGGTGTCGAGATTGATGACCGGCCATTTGCGGCGCGGCGGATTGACCACGTTGAGCGGCAGCCGCGAAGGACGCACCGGATGCAGCGTGTCGATCGCCTGCCGCGCGGCATGGTACCCTTCGGCATCGTAGGTGGTCATCAGTACGTTGCCGTTTCCGTCCGCCGAGGGCGAGAACGATCCGTAGGTCGAGGTCGAAAGCCGGTATTCACGTCCCGAGAAGAGATCGTAACAGTGTACCTCGTCGCGTCCCGAAGCGATCGAACCGAAATAGAGCCGGCCGTCGCGGGCCGAAAGGTCGCTCAACGTGATGTAGGCCCCTTGGGTCAGCGGTGTGGCCGTACCGTCGGGCTCGATGCGTCCGAGCCACATGCCCGAATTGTCCGTTGCCAGGAAGTAGAGCCGTTCGGTACGGTCGTCCCAGGCCAGCCCGTGTATCTCGGTCTGCGTGGGGGCTTCCCAGTACGGGGTGCCGGAGCTGTCGGTCACGACATAGCTGCCGTCGGGCAGGTACTCCACCCAGGTCAGCCCCTTTGCCGTGACGGTGGGGTAGAGGACGTTGCGTTTGCCGTGGACGGTTTTGGCCCTGCCCCGATCGAGATCCATGTAGCAGAGCTGCGAGTTGACCCGTTGGTCGAAGAGCGTCGAACGGCGGTATTCGGTCCACCATACGCGGCCGTTGGCCAGTACCGGGCGTGACGAGATGTCGCCCGTAAAGGTGATGGCCCGCTCCTGACCCGTTGCGGTGTCGATGGTGACGAACCGCGAAGGGCGGTCGAGGTCGCTCTTGAGCGACAGCACCCGTTGTGCATCGATGGCAAGCGGATAGGAGTAGGTCGTATAGCTCGTTACGGGGGTCTTCGAGAGGTAGCGGGCGGAATTTTGCTGCTGCGGCAGGGCGTTCCAGTAGAAGTTCAGCTGGTCGAAGGTCTCGGTAAAGAGCCGATCGACGCTTGTCCCGTAGAATTTGCGCAGCGCAATCGATGTCGTGAAGATCATGTAGGGATTGCGGGCGCCGTACCAGGCCACCTTGTCCCAGATGTTCTCTCCGAACCGTGTGTCGGCATAGGCGGTCAACTGATATCCCAGCCGGTAGTGGTCGGGGATGTTCGTGCGATAGGATCCGCAGAACCAGCGGTCGATGTTGCGGCGGCTGTGGATCGCGTCACCGATGGCGCGGTACTCCATCGTGAAGGACGGCTGCAGGGCCCGTCCGAACGAGGACATCTGGGTCTCCATCGCTACGGCATCGCCTTCGATGGCCCACAGCGGCAGAAAAAGCAGTCCGACGGTCGATCCCTGTTGTCCAAGCACGTAGCTCAGTGCCCGAATCACGCCGCGGTTGAGGTTGTTGTACTGTACGGCGTGGCGGTATTCGTGGGCCACGAGCTGTTTGTACCAGGGCATCGAATAGCTGCCGATGGCCGGCGAGGTGAGAAATTCGATCCGTTTCGGCAGCCACATGACCAGTCCGTTGGACTGGAAGTTCTCCGGATGCATCACGAAGGGTATCTTCAGCGGCCCGTACCGGAATCCGTATCCGATCGAGGGGCGTGCCGCTTCGATGTAATGCAGGGTGCGTCGGGTCAGTTCACTGACCGTATCGGGATAGATGAGCTGTACGTCGGGGGTGCGGATCGTCTTCCAGTGGAACGAGGCGGGATCCGGTCCCCAGCTGTAATATTGTGCCCGGGCCTGAAACGTTGCAGCAAGAAGAACAGCGGCAAGAAGAAGCCGGCGGACGGTGCGTGCCGGACGTCGTATGGATAATCTGATCGTTTTCAATTTCGTGTTTTCAAGTTCCCGTCATGTTGCGGCTGCCGGCGGTCGGCGGGTCTTACCGTCTTCGTTCGCGGGTTGCAGGGGGCGGAGTTCCCGATTTCATGCTTGTCGCTGCTCTCTGCGGCCGGTTGCTCCCGTTGTCGTCTTCGGGGGAACGGACCGGTTGCGCAGCGTTCGGACGTGCAGCCTCAGTTTCCGGCCTTCTTGCAGCCATATCCGGCCTTGAGCAAAATCTCGACCACACGGTCGCGATGATCGCCCTGGATGAGAATCTCACCCTCCTTGACCGATCCGCCTACGCCGCAACGCTGTTTGAGCATGCGTCCCAGCTCCTCCAGATCGGCCGTTGCGCCGTGAAACCCGCGCACGATGGTTACCACCTTGCCGGCCCGCTGCTTGCGGTCGAGCCACACGCGCAGATTCTGCTGTCGGGGCGGAAGGGTCTCCGCTTCGGCCTTCTCTTCGGTCGTATATTGAAAATCGGGATTGGTCGAATAGACCATTCCCAACCGCGCTTTCCAATCGTTCATGTCGTTCGTGTTCAGTTGTTCCGCATCGGTACGGTCCGTTTTTACTCCGCCTCACTCCGCTTTTGTCTGTTGCCTGCAAACCGCCTTTGACGGTCTGTCGGCACTCTCTGCCGCCTGCGCACCCTCTTCTTCCGGTGTTGACGGTGGATCCGCTTTCCGGAGGCGGACTCTTCGACTCCGTTGCCCCCCCCGGGTCTTCGCCTCTTCACCTGGATCGCTCCGATGTCGTTTGCAGGATGCCCAAAGGGGTGGAATGATCGCTCCTTTTCGTCCGTTCCTCCTCTATCCGGCGCTGCAAATGTTCTTTTTGTCTTGTCAAACGCCCATTCCGCCGGATTTGTTTTGTGCAAAAATAATAAAATATTATCTTTGGACATCTTATGAGCCGCAAATTCGTCGATAAGCTGGGCGCCATCAACCCCTTTGCTTCGTCCAGGAAGGAGCTGCCCAAGCCCTTGCCCGTACACTCGTCGCAACGACTGGTGCGGGTTTTTGTCGAAGGGTACGAGGATGTCGCCTTCTGGCGCGGGGTCTTCGACCGTTTTGCCAACCCCTATCTGCGATTCGAGATCTCCGTTCCGTCGCGGCGCGACCTCCCGAAGGGTAAAAAGGTGCTGCTGAGCATGATTCCCGAAGCCTCGGACGAACTGCTGCTGTGTGTCGATTCCGACTTCGACTACCTCTTCAACGGTACGACGGAGCAGTCCCGCGAGCTGCTGGGATGCCGCCGCATGTTCCATACCTACGCCTATGCAACGGAAAATTACGTGTGCTATGCCCCGTCGCTGCACAATGTCTGCGTGCGTGCCACGAAAAACGATACGCGGATCTTCGATTTCGTCCGTTTCATGGCCGACTATTCGCGGTTGATCTATCCGCTGTTCATCTGGTACGCCTATTCCGCGCAGCAGGAGTCGGAACATATCTTCACGCTGGCCGATTTTCGCAATTCGGTGCGCATCAACTATCTGGAGTTCGAGCACAACGGTTTGCGCACGCTGGCATGGCTGCGCCGCAACGTCGCGCGCCGCAACCAGCTGCTCAAGCAGCAGCATCCCGAGATGGTTGAACCGATGAAACTCTTTGCCGAAGAGTTGTTGCATCGTGGAGTCCGTCCCGAAAATACCTATCTTTTCATGCACGGACATACGTTGATGGACAATGTGGTGATCGTCGTGCTGAATACGGTTTGCGAGAAGTTGCGGGAGCTGTCGATAGCGAAGATCACCTCGTCGTCGAAGCAGGGTGTGGCTCTCAAGAACGAGATGGCCAATTATACCAATTCCCTGCGGTCGATCCGCGACGTGTTGCTCGACAACGAGAATTATACCGACTGCTTCCTGTTCCGGCGGTTGCAGCGTGATATCGAACGCTACATGACAAGCGTCATTGGAGAAGAGCGCATGCGCGAAGTCTTCGGAGACCGGTTGCTGACGCTCGGTGGTGAGGGCGGTGAGACGGACGAAAAAGATGTGAAGGAGGCGGAGTGAATGCGGATGGCCGGTCGGTTGTTCGGATTTGCATATTGTCCGGGGGGGTGAGAGAAGGCTGAAATAAGGACAATAGACAAAAGGGAGCAGCGGGGAGGAGAGATGTCGCAGTGCAAGGCGGCAGAAGTGCGAGGCGCATGGTGTGCAAGGTGGCAGGAGTGTAAGGCGTCAGGAGTGCAAGGCGGCAGGGTAGAGTGTGATTCGAGGCTCGACAGGAAGTGTCAAATAAGCCCTCTCCCTCTTGGAATTGACTGTCGGAAATTGCCCCCCCCTTCTGGACTGAAATAAGCAGAATCTCACCCTGCTCCTTGAAAAAGACGTGCGGCCCGGATTCGGGCCGCACGCTTGTATTCCGATCGGTTGTCCGACCGAATGTCTTTAACCGATAAGCTCCGAATATTGTTCGGGCGTGAGCAGTTTGTCGAACTCCGCAGGGGCCGAAACCTTGATCTTTACGAGCCAGCCTTCGCCATAGGGATCCTTGTTGACGATCGACGGATCGGCATCGACGGCGGGATTGAACTCCTCGACCTCGCCCGAAACAGGTGCAAAGGCGTCCGAAACGGTCTTGACAGCCTCGATCGTGCCGAAAACCTCGCCGGCACCGACGTGCTCGCCGACAGTCGGAACATCGATGAAGACGATGTCGCCCAATTGGCTCTGAGCGAAATCCGTAATGCCTACATAGGCAACATCCCCCTCCATGCGGCACCATTCGTGGTCGTTGGAGTACTTCAGATTGGAAGGAACATTCATATCGTTCTGTATTTTTTGATTTGACTGTTGATCCTTGGTTTGTCGTTGATCCCTTTCCGTTGGATCCCGTTGCCGCGTCTGGACCCGAACCGGGCCTGCGGCTCTGCAAAGATACGTCTTATTTTTTCTCTGTCAACGGTGCAGGCATTTTTTTCACGATGAATTCGATTTCGCGGAAAAGATACTCCCGGATGATCCCGTCGGGATGCTCGACCTGCAGCGCACCGTCGGCCTTTGCTCCCTGGATGATCCCGACGAACTCCGTTCCGTCAGGCAGGCGGAACGGTTGCGACGCGCCGTAACGATACATGCGGCGGCAATACTCGTCGGTCAGCTCCTCCTTCCGCCCGGCCTCCAGTGCGGCGTACCGCTGCATGAGAATCGAATGACAGCGTGCAAGCAACTCCGCACGATCGAACGTCCGGCCCGTTTCGAGCGCCAGCGAGGTGGGGTTGGGCAGCGACGGATCGAATACCGTCTGGTTGACGTTGATGCCGATGCCGGCAATCGTGCGGGCCATGCGGTCGCCGTTCAACGAGTGTTCGATCAGCATGCCCACCATCTTGCGGTCGCCGGCATAGATGTCGTTGGTCCATTTGATGCGGGTGTCGAGTCCGTAGTATTCGAAGGCGTCGGTCAGCGCAAGCGCCACGACCTGCAGGATGCGGAACTGTTCGTTGGCATGGAGAAACGTCGGGCAGAGTACGACCGAAAAGAGGAGGTTCTCTCCGCCCGGGCTGAGCCATTTGTGTCCGCGCTGTCCGCGTCCGGCCGTCTGCCGTTCGGCCTGGATGACATCTCCGTGCACGTAACGGGGATCGCGTGCCACGTCGATCGTCGAGGTTGTCTCTTCGAGATGGTAGAACATGTCGGTAATTCGATAATCGGTCGTTTGGTATTGCGGACTCCATTACGGATGCATCTGCCGCGATCCGTTTATGAATCCGCTGGGGAATGGTAGCTGCCTGCTCCGCAGAGTCCGGACTCCGGAATGTTTTCGGGCCTCGCTTCTTATTTCTCTCAGACCCGCTCCTGTTCCTGCACCGGCTTTTTTCTTCTTGCTCCAGTTTCGCCTGTTTCTGTTCCTGCACCGGCTTTTTTCTTGCTCCAGCTTCGCCTGTTTCTATTCCTGCGCCGGCTTTTTTCTTCTTGCTCCAGCTTTGCCTGTTTCTGTTCCTGCACCGGCTTTTTTCTTCTTGCTCCAGCTTCGCCTGTTTCTATTCCTGCGCCGGCTTTTCTTCTTGTCCCGGCTTTTCCTGCTTCTGTCCCTGCTCGGCCTTTTTTCTTCTTGCTCCAGTTTCGCCTGTTTCTATTCCTGCGCCGGCTTTTCTTCTTGTCCCGGCTTTTCCTGCTTCTGTCCCTGCTCGGTCTTTTTTCTTCTTGCTCCAGTTTCGCCTGTTTCTATTCCTGCACCGGCTTTTCTTTTTGTCCCTGCTTTTCCTGCTTCTGCCCCCTGCTCTCCGGCACTTCGGGAGGTGAGTCAGACCGTCACGCCGAAGTCGCGCAGGGCGTCGTTGAGCGAAGTCTTCTTGTCGGTCGATTCCTTGCGCTGTCCGATGATCAGTGCGCACGATACGCCGTACTCTCCGGCAGGGAATTTTTTCGTGTATGTCCCCGGTATGATCACCGAACGGGCCGGAACGTATCCCTTGTATTCGACCGGTTGGGGTCCCGTGACATCGATGATGTGCGTCGAACCGGTGATGACGGTGTTCGAACCGAGGACCGCTTCGCGGCAGACATGGGCCCCCTCGACCACGATGGCGCGGGATCCGATGAAGCAGTTGTCCTCGATGATGACGGGTGCGGCCTGCACGGGCTCAAGTACGCCGCCGATCCCCACGCCGCCGGAGAGATGCACATGCTGCCCGATCTGAGCGCAGGAACCGACCGTCGCCCAAGTATCGACCATTGTGCCTTCACCCACGTAGGCGCCGATATTGACATACGACGGCATGAGTACGGCTCCCGGAGCGATGTAGGCCCCGTAACGCGCCACGGCATGCGGAACGGCCCGCACGCCCAGCCGGTCGAAGTCGTGTTTGAGATCCATCTTGTCGTACCATTCCAACTCTCCGGCGCGCATCGTGCGCATCTTCTGGATGGGGAAATAGAGGATTACCGCCTTCTTGACCCACTCGTTGACCCGCCATTCGCTGTGGTCGGGATTCGTCGGTTCGGCCGTTCTCAGCGCACCCTTGTCGATGAGTTCCACCACCTGCCGGATGGCGTTTCTGGTTGTCTCTTCCTGCAACAGGCTGCGGTCATCCCAGGCCCGTTCGATTGTTTTTCGCAATTCGTCGTACATCGTTTTTTGCTTTTGACGGTCAAAGTTACACAAAATCTTCGAAACTTTTCCTATCTTTGCCTCTTACTTACATGGTTAGTTGGTAAACCGATGAAACGGATCTTGTATGCTGCAATGGCCGCCGCAACGGCGGCATTGCTGATGTCTGGTTGTAACAAAGTCAGGAAAATGAGCCATTTGCCTTATCCCGATACGCGACGCGACACGGCCGTTGTGGACGATTATTTCGGTACGCGCGTTGCGGACCCGTACCGTTGGCTTGAGGACGACAATTCGGCGGAGACGGCCGCCTGGGTCAAGGCCGAGAATGCCGTGACGCGGGATTACCTCGATCGGCTTCCGGGCCGTCAGGCGATACAGGATCGCCTGACACAGCTTTCGAACTATCCGAAGGAGGGTGCTCCGGCACGGCATGGCGACTATTATTACTACTTCTACAACGACGGTCTGCAGAATCAGTCGGCGCTGTGGCGCAAACGCACGCTGTCGGCCTCCGGCGAGCTGTTCCTCGATCCGAATACGCTTTCGGAGGAGGGTACGACGGCTCTTGTGGACGTGTCGTTTTCGGATGACGGCCGCTGGTGCGCCTATGCTGCCGCGGAGTCGGGCTCGGACTGGGTGAAGATCCATGTCCTCGACACGCAGACGGGCGAGCCGACCGGGGACCCTATCGATTGGGTGAACTTCTCCGGCGCCGAGTGGGCTGCCGATTTGCGGGGTCTCTCTTACCGTGCCTACGACGCTCCGAAGAGCAACGTCTATTCCTCGAAGAATGAATTTCAGAAGGTGTACTACCACCGCCTGGGTACGGCGCAGCGCGACGACAGACTCATCTACGGAGATCCCGAACATCCGTTGCGCTATTTCCACGGCTGGGAGAGCAGCGACGGCCGCTGGCTGTTTATCCTCTCGTCGGAGGGTACGTCGGGTACGGAGATCCTCTATCGTCCCGCTGCGGACGAGAAGGCGGAGTTCCGAACGCTGCTGCCGGGCTTTGCGCACGACTATGCTCCGGTCGAGTGCCACGAGGACCACCTCTATGTGGTAACGAACGACAGCGCAGCCAATTACCGGCTGGCACGCATCGACCTGAAGCGTCCCGCCGGGCTGGAGACGGTCATTCCCGAAAACGGCGACGACCTGCTGGAGGGCGTCGAGCCGGGCGGCGGCTATCTGTGGGCGAAATACCTGCACAATGCGCAGAACAGGATCTACAAATACGATTTCGACGGAAACCGGCAGGCCGACGTCCCGCTGCCGATGATCGGATCGGTCGGCAGCTTCGGCTGCAAGGATGACCAGCAGGAGATCTTCTTCTCGCTCAATACCTTCACGGCTCCGGCATCGATCTATCGGTACGATATTCCGACGGGACGCATGACGCGCTACCATGCTCCGCAGGTCGCATACGATGCTTCGGAGTATGTGACCGAACAGATCTTCTTCACCTCGACGGACGGTGCGCGGGTGCCGATGTTCATCTCGCACCGCAGGGGACTTGTCCTCGACGGGCAGAATCCCTGCTATCTGTACGGTTACGGCGGCTTCCAGATCAACCTTACACCCGCGTTCAAACCCGAATACATCCTCTTTATGGAGCAGGGCGGCGTCGTGGTGACGGTCAACCTGCGCGGCGGTTCGGAGTATGGCGAGAAGTGGCACCGTGCGGGGATGCTCGACCGCAAGCAGCAGGTCTTCGACGACTTTATCGCTGCGGCGGAGTTCCTGATTGCGAAGGGTTATACGTCGTCGGCGAAGCTGGCCATTGCCGGCGGTTCGAACGGCGGATTGCTGGTCGGCGCCTGCGAGGTGCAGCGTCCCGATCTGTTTGCCGTCTGCCTGCCGGCCGTCGGCGTGATGGACATGCTGCGCTACCACCGTTTCACCATCGGCTGGGGGTGGGCGACCGAGTACGGAACGAGCGACAACGAAGCGGAATTCCGGACACTCTACGCCTATTCGCCGCTGCACAATATCCGCGAAGGCGTTTGCTACCCTGCGACGCTCATCACGACGGGCGATCATGACGACCGGGTCGTTCCGGCCCATTCGTTCAAGTTCGCCGCAACGCTTCAGCATGCGCAGGCGTGCGATGCTCCGGTGCTGATCCGTATCGAGAGCAATGCCGGCCACGGCGCCGGCAAACCGTTGTCGAAACGGATTGCCGAGGCGGCCGACTGCTATGCATTCCTCTTCTACAATACCGATACGCCTTACGTGGCTCCGGCCGGCGAGACGGAAGAGTAGATTGGAGCAGGAGCCTTGTTTCGACGTTTCACATCCCGACAGAGAGGATCGGGTTGCTGCCTGTTCATTGATGCTTTATGGGATGCTCGGACCGAGGGGGGACAGTCGGTTGGCGGCGGAGCACTGCGGTTTCAGGGAAGCCTTTTTGCGGAGCCGTGGAACAGACTGACGGACCGGTAACCGGATAGTGAGGGGGGTAAATTCCGTGGAACCTATTCGAGAGTCGGGCGGCGGAAAGACAGGCCGGCAAACGGATTGAGAAAGGGAAATGAAGGAAGTGTGGGGCCTTTTCGAAGAGTTGGACGGCGGAAAGACAGGCCGGTAAACGAATCGTGAAAGGGTAATGAAGGGAGTATGGAGTCTTTTCGCAGAGTCGGACGGCGGAAAGACCGCCGGCAAACGAATCGTGAAGGGAGACCGGAAAGGCTCGGGCAGGAAGTGAAGGGGAAGAAGGAAGACAGACAAACTACAATAGTGAAGAGACACCCGAATAATTGAAGAAGAGATGAAGGTTTATAAATTCGGCGGCGCCTCGGTCCGGAATGCCGAGGGCGTGCGCAACCTGCACAACATCATCTGCGACGAGCGCAATCTGTTCATCATCGTCTCGGCGATGGGTAAAACGACCAATGCCCTCGAACGGGTTTTTCAGGGCGTGCAGCACGGCGATCGGGAACGGATTGCCGCTGAAATTGCGCAGTTGCGGGAGTACCATGCCGCCATCATTGACGATCTGTGGCATGGCCCCACGCGGCTGGAGCGTGTCGAAGCGCTCTTTTCGGAGCTGGAGCAGGTCACGGCGCAGCCCGCTTACCGCGCCTCCGATGCGGAGTTGTGGTACGACCTGATTGTCGCCTACGGAGAGCTGCTCTCGACGACGGTCGTCTCGGAGTACCTCGCTTCGGCGGGTGTGCCCAACCATTGGGTGGACATGCGCAAGGCGCTGGTGACGCAGCAGCGGCACAAGGATGCTTCGGTCGATATCGAGGCTTCGTCATTCCGCCTGCTGGCCGAGGTGGAAGGGGCGCAGGAGTCGGTCTTCATCGGGCAGGGATTTATCGGCGGCGCCCCCGACGGTACGACGACAACGCTGGGACGTGAAGGTTCGGACTATTCGGCGGCGGTTGTGGCCAATATTCTCGGCGCCGAGTCGATGTCGGTGTGGAAAGATGTCGATGGCGTGCTCAACGCCGATCCCAAGATCTTCCCCGATGCCGTACAGATCAAGGAGCTGAACTACCTCGATACGATCGAACTGGCATACAGCGGTGCGCAGATCATCCATCCGAAGACGATCAAGCCGCTGCAGAACAAGAACATTCCGCTCTATGTGCGGCCGTTCGGCGACAAGCGCAAGCCGGGAACGGTCATCCGCGGGTCGTCGGTGAACGTGACGGTGCCGATTCTGATCCTGAAGAAGGATCAGGTCTTTCTGACCATTCGTTCGCGCGACTTCTCGTTCGTGCTTGAGGAGAAGTTCGCGACGATCTTCTCGTTGCTGGAGCGTTACCGCATCAAGGCCAATCTGATCCACAATTCGGCGGTCAATCTGGGTCTGTGTGTCGATAACTCCTGGCACATCGACGAGGCCGTGGCCGAGTTCCGGGACGAAGGGTTCGATGTCATGAAGATCGAGGATATGGAGCTGCTTACCATCCGTGGCTATACCGACGAGCTGTTGCGCAGATACTGCTATACGCCGAAAGTCTATGTGCGTCAGGCGACGCAATCGACGGTGCGTATTGTGCGCAAGAAATAACGGGGGGGAGGAAGAAAAAGAAAAAAAAGAAGTTTCCTCCGTCAAGATTCGGCAAGGCTGCTCCGAATGGAGCGGCCTTGTTGTGATTGCAGGGTGTCGCGATGAGGCTGATGCTTCGTGTGAGGTATGGCGGGAGGAATCGTTTGTTCCGGCACGGAGCGTTCCGGCATGGAGCAGCCTGGCGCGGGCTTGTACAGCGATCCGTACAGCGAGGTCCGGTTCAGCATGGCCCGTACAGTTCGGTCCGGTGCAATACGGCATGCCCGGGCCTGTCCTGGCAGGAGCCGGCGGGATGGAGTTGCGGAGCTGTTCGGAGCGGGACCGCGTACAAGACACGGAAGAAGATGCCCCTGTTTCCATGCGAAACAGGGGCATCTCTCAACTCTTTTGTGGTCTCGGCAACCGAGCCGTTTCGGAAGGTCGGACAGAGGTTGCCTCCCTTTCCGGAACCTGTCGCCTGCTCCGCCGTGCGGCGTCTCATGCGGCCGGTCGGCGGGGTGCGTTGGCGTCGGTTACTTTATACGCTCCACGTATTCGCGCGTGCGCGTATCGACGCGGATCTTGTCGCCCGTATTGATGAAGAGCGGCACGCGAATCGTAGCTCCCGTGTTGACCGTTGCGGGCTTGAGCGAGTTGGTCGAAGCGGTATCGCCCTTGATTCCCGGCTCGGTATAGGTTACCTCCATATCGACGATCGGCGGCAGCTCGGCCGAAAGCACGGTCTCCTTCTCGGTGTGGAACATCACCTCGACGATCTGGCCGTCGGCCATCAGATCGTAGTTCGTGATGAGATTCTTGTCGATGTTGATCTCCTCGAAGGTCTCGGTGTGCATGAAGTGCGCGCCCAGATCATCCTCATAGGTAAACTGGTAGGGACGACGCTCCACGCGTACGAATTCTACCTTGGCGCCGGCCGAGAAGGTGTTGTCAACGACGCGGCCGTTTTCCAGATTCTTGAGTTTCGTGCGGACGAAAGCGGGACCTTTTCCCGGCTTTACGTGCTGGAAATCGACGATCTGATAGGTCTTGCCGTCCAGCTCGATGCAGGCTCCGATTTTGATATCAGCTGTAGTTGCCATAGGGTATCGTTATTTGTGATGATTTGTCAATAGCGCACAAAATTACAAAAAAAATTACAATTGCAACTTTTTCATCGAAAGTTCCTTCTTCTCTTTTTTCGACCGGAGGAGGGGCTTCCGACCATAATCGTTCCGCTTCTGCGACGCGGCATGTATCCGTCCGTCCGTTTCCGCTATGGATGCGGCTTGTCCGGAACTGGCATATCGCATGAGGTCAGAGGTCGATCGACTTGCATTTGAGCCCCATCTTCCGAATCGCCTCGAGCGTTCGCGGCAGTGCGTAGCTCATGTTGCGGAACGACTTCTCGGAGTCGTGGAAGACGACGATCGATCCACCCTCGAGATAGCGCGTGACGTTGCGCAGACAGGTACGCGGCGACAGACTGCGGTTGTAGTCGCGCGAGATGATGTCCCACATCACGAGCTTGTAGCGTTTGGCCAGTGCCCGGGTCTGTGCGGGCGTGATGCGTGCGTAGGGTGGTCGGAAGAGCTCCGTGTGGAGCAGGTCGTTTGCGAAATCGACGTCTTCGATATATCGTTCGAGGCTCATGCCCCACCCCTTCTGGTGCGAATAGGTGTGGTTGCCTATGCGGTGCCCGGCATCGACGATCCGCTGGTAGAGATCGGGATACATCTCCACGTTCTTGCCCAGCACGAAAAACGTCGCTTTGGCATCGTACTTGTCGAGCGTCGAAAGAATCCACTCGGTAATGCCGGGTGTGGGACCGTCATCGAAGGTGAGGTAGATGGCCGACTTGTCCTTCATCTCCCAGATGAGGTCAGGCATCAGCCAGCGGATGAATTTCGGCGGTTTGAGGCGCATGTTTCTTTTGTGTGGATCCGAATGCAAATGTAGTAAAAAATGGCTATATTTGCATATTCCGGCGATTTCAGTGCGGCGTTTCTGGTCTGGCTGCGGTGCCGGGGCATCGTCCGGACTTTCCACAAGTCTCTCCGACCAGGAGGGGCAGACAAGTGAGGCGGGGGGGGGAGAAGGGAAGAGTGAAGAGTGAAGGAAGAGAAGGTGAAGAAGGAAGAAGGTGGTGAAGAGATGAGGAAAAGAATGTGTGCGAAGAGGAGGAAGGAGAAGTTGTGAGTGATGAGAGGATGAAGAGGATGAAGAGGCGAAGAGAGAGGGAAGACGGCCGGAATGCGAATGAGCGAAGATGACGAGAGCTGGCGTGCTGGAACGGAGAAGCAGCGAAATAACGAAAACGGAGCGACGAGCAGGGAACGAAGCGAAACGGATGAACGAAACAGTCGGGCCGGAGCGAGGACTGAAAAAAACTGCTTGTCGGGAGACGGAAGCCGGTCCGGAAAACGTTGGTAATATCTGGAAAACGTTGACAATATAAGGAAAGGAGAGACATATATGAAAAAGTTTGTAAAATGGCTGGCGGTCTTTGCCGTGTTGGCAACCTGTTTCGGTTGCAAGGCCTTTCGGACCCTGAGTGATCAGCGTGTGACGGCTCAGGGTGCGCCCTATGAGTTGATTGTCGTCTGCGATCAACCTGAATGGCAGGGTGCTTTGGGCGACACGCTGCGCAGTATTTTGACCGAGCCCGTTGCAGGTTTGAATCAGCGGGAGCCTCATTTCGACGTGCTGCGGGTGCTGCCGAGCGGATTTGAAAATCTGGTGACGCGGCATCGCAACATCCTGAAGGTCCTTGTGGATCCGTCGGTCAAGGAGCCCGTAACGGCGGTGCAGTATGATCTGTATGCACAACCGCAGATCGTCCTGACACTCGAGGGACCTACGCAGGCTTCGCTCGTAAGCTACCTCGATGAACATCGTGCAGAGTTGCTCTACGTGCTCGAAAAGGCGGAGCGGGACCGCACGATTGATTTTGGCCGCAAGTTCCCCGACCAGTTCCTGAAGAAAACCATCAAGGAGCAGTTCGGAGTCGATTTCGACGTACCGCAGGGCTATAAGTTGCGGACACAGAGCGATGATTTCATCTGGATATCGTATGAATTTCCGCAGGCCAGCCAGGGCTTCTTCATCTACACCTACCCCTATACGGGCAAGGAGGAGCTGACGCTTGAGGCCTTGACGGCGGCGCGCAACAAGTTCGCTGCGCGGATTCCAGGGCCGTCCGACGGTTCCTACATGATTACGGCTGATGTCTATGAGCCCGATTATCGGACGTTCCGGCTCGAAGGGCGTTTGTGGATCGAGCTGCGCGGCTTCTGGGATGTGAAGAACGATTTCATGGGCGGTCCCTTCGTCAGCTATACGACCGTAGATACGGCCACGAACCGGGTCTTTACGATCGACTGTTACGTCTATTCACCCAAGAATCCCAAGCGGAATTACATGCGGGAACTGGAGCATCTGTTGTATCTGATCTCATTCCCCGAATCGAAAGGAGAATAACGGGGACCGGAGACTCTTGAAAGACCAGACAGCGCCGACATCCGTCGGCGCTGTCTGGTCTATTTTTTGGGGAAACGGAACATTTCGTCGCTTGTTCCATGCCGTTCGAGGACAATGCTGTCGGTTGGATGTTTTTCCGGGTTGGAAGTCTCCGCTCGTTGCCTGTTGTTCGGACCGATTCCGTGGCTTGTTTCAAGCCGTTTGGGGGCAATGCTGCCGGTTGGATACCATTCTGGATCGGAAATCGACGTCCGTGCCTGTTGCTCGGGCTGGTTCCGCGGCTTGTCCCATTTTGTTCGGAACGGCGCTGCCGGTTGGATACCATTCCGGATCGGAAATCGATGTCCGTTGCCTGTTGTTCGGGACGGTTCCGTGGCTTGCTCCATGCCGTTCGAGACGGCGCTGCCGGTTAGGAGCCATTCCGGATCGTGGATTGCCGTTCACGGCCCGTTGCTCAAGACGGTCCGTAGCCTGTTTCAGGTCGTTCGGGCGGCGTTGCCGGTTCGATGGAGCTGCCGCCTGTTCCATTCTGTTCGGGGCGTTGACTGTTTGACTGAGGACTCGTTCCGGCCAGCTCAGGCAATCTCCCGCCGTGGCGGTGGAACCGGTCGCCGTGGCCGGTTAAAGCAGGGGCGCGAAGAGGCGTGCGATCCGGTCTCCCGTATTGCGAATGGAAGATCGGTTGTGCCACTCTTCGCGCGTGATGCGGCGGCAACGTTCCAGATCGGCATCGAAACGCTGCAAGGCCTGTTCGATGCTCTTCGGGTCGAGCAGCAGCGCTGTTGCTTCGGTATTGTAGTCCAGACTGCGGTAGTCGAAATTGGCTGTTCCGACCGATGCGACGTTGCTGTCCACAAAGAGCCTCTTGGCATGGAGAAATCCCCCTTCGTAGCGGTAGATCTCGGCACCGGCATCGAGCAGCCGGCCCAGGTAGGAATCCGTCGCCCGGCGGGCGAGCCATACGTCGCTGCGGTCGGGCAGCATGACCAGCACGCGGCAGCCTCTGCGCAAGGCCCGCAGCAGGGCCTCGTAGAGCGCCGGAGGCGGCAGAAAGTACGGCGACGAGAGTCGCAGCGTGTGACGTGTCTCGTCGATCAGTTGGGCAAAGAGATCGTTGAGCGTATGCCGCGAATGATCTTCGCGGGTCCAGGCGATCTGAAGCGGCGCGAGCGGCAGCGCGCCGGTCTGGATGGTGGGTTCGTATCTGTCGGGATTGTCGGATGTCAGTGTCCCGCCTTCCTGAAGCCAGTCGGCAGCGAAGAGTCGTTGGAGATCCATGACGGCTTCGCCTTCGATGCGAAGATGCTCGTCGCGCCAGCGCCCCAGCGCATCACCGTCGAGGTAGCGTTCGGCGATGTTGATTCCGCCCACGAAGCCGGTATTGCCGTCGATGACTGCGATTTTGGAGTGGTTGCGGCGGTTGGCCCGGGGCGAGAACCAGGGGAATCGCAGCGGGCCGTAGGGGCGTACTTCGACGCCGGCGTCGCGGAGTTGTCGTACGAAGCGTTTGGAGAGTTTCCAGGACCCGACAGCGTCGTACAGCAGCCGCACTTCCACGCCGGCCCGGGCCTTGCGCATGAGAACTCTGCCGAAAGCCTGTCCCACGCGGTCGTCAGCAAAGATGTAATAGGAGAGATGGATGTATCGACGGGCGCCTTGCAGGGCGGCGATCAGGGCGGCGAAGGCCTCGCTGCCGTCGTGCAGCTGCTCCACGCGGTTGTGATGACGGATGCGTGTGGCGCAGTCGAACCACAGCATGCGTTCGATGCCCACGGGTGGTTCGGCGTCGGTTGCGGGTACGTCGTGCAGGGGCCGGCGGTAGCCTGCCAGCAGGTAGAGGATGCTGCCGGCGAAGGGTACGAGGAGGATGGCGAGCAGCCATGCCAGGGCGGTGGCCGGCGTACGTTCTTGTCGCAGGAGTGCCGCAGCGGCCGCAAGAGCCATCAGCAGATGAAGGATAAGGAGTATGAACATGAAGCTATAAGGTCGGCATTATGTCCTGAATTTATTTGCAAGATAAGAAAAATTTCCTTATCTTTGTCTATATAAATGAGACACGGGGTTCTGATCGCAAGATTGGAATTCTTGTTTTTTTGTTGTATCGGCTACACTTAACAAAAGACAACTATGGCAAAGGAGATTATTTATCTGACGGCTGAAGGGTATAAAAAGCTCAAGGATGAGCTTGACCACATGCGTTCGGTAGAACGTCCGGCCATTTCGGCGGCCATTGCCGAAGCGCGGGACAAGGGCGACCTGTCGGAGAATGCGGAGTACGATGCAGCGCGGGAGGCTCAGGGCCTGTTGGAGATGAAGATCGCCAAACTGGAGGATACGATAGCCAATGCACGCGTCATCGACGAATCGAAGATCGACAAGAACAAGGTCCAGATTCTTTCACGGGTAACGCTGCTGAACCATAACAACGGCAAACAGATGTGTTATACGATCGTATCGGAGAACGAAGCCAATCTGCGCGAAGGAAAGCTGGCGATCGGAACACCGATTGCCAAGGCCCTGCTGGGTAAAAAGAAGGGAGATCATGTGGATGTGGAGGTTCCGGCCGGCACGATCCACTTCGAGATCCTCGACATCTCGATCTGATCTTCCGGACGGGGCGGCGGACGAGGTTGCCCCGTTGTGGTGAAGGTCGATCATGGTATTTGCGAAGCCGTCCCGCGAGGGGCGGCTTTGTCGTTGAGGAGGGGAAGGGGGGGGAAAGTGGCAGGTGACAGTCGGCAGGAAACAGAAGGTGAATAACAGGCAACGGGCGGCTGACAGGAGGTAAGTGACGAGTGGCAGGCGGCAGGTTTTCGGCCTTCGATGTCAGGTAGCGGTTTTCGATGTTTGGCTTTTTGTCTCCGGTGTCCGGCCTTCAATGTCTGGTGCCCGGCTTTCGATGTCTGGTATTTGGGGGATGTTCGGCCTTCGATGTTTTGTGTCCGGTGTTCAGCTTCGGAGCCAGCTTTCGATCCATGGTATCTGGAGTCTGGAGTCCGGCGTTTGGTGGCAGGGCGGTGCCCGTTCGGATGGAGAACGGGCGGTGACGGATGAAACGGAAGCGGCGGGGCCGACTTATTCGGCTCCGCCGCTTCTATTCCGGAAGACATTGAATGGTCGCCCGCTCCTTTGGTTACAGATTGCGCAGCAGGAAATGGATCATCCGTTTGCGGATCGGTTTGGTGTAGGAGGGCAGCATCGAGTGGTTCTGATCGGGATAGATCATCATGTCGAACTCCTTGCCGGCATCGGTCAGGGCGCGGATCATCTCGATCGAGTTCTGGAAATGGACGTTGTCGTCGGCCGTGCCGTGAATGAGCAGCAGCCGTGTCCGGTCGTCGCGCAGCAGCGGTGCGAGGGCCAGCGGCGCATTCTCTTCGTATCCGTCGGGGTTCTCCTGCGGCAGTCCGTTGTAGAGTTCGCTGTATATCGTGTCGTAGAATCGCCACGAGGTGACGGGTGCGACGGCAATGGCCGCCTTGAAAAGGCCGTCGCCGCGGCAGGCGCACGACAGGGCCATGAACCCGCCGTAGGACCAGCCGTAGATGGCGATGCGCTGCGGGTCGATCCAGGGTTGCGAGGCCATGTAGCGGGCCGTCGAGAGCTGGTCTTCCACCTCGAAACGTCCCAATTGCCCGTATGTGCTCTTCTTGAAGGCTTCACCCCGATAGCCCGTACCGCGACCGTCGGTGCAGACGACGATGCAGCCGTTCTGAACCATCACGTCCTCCCACTCGACCTTCCAGCGGTTCTGTACCAACTGTGATCCCGGACCCGAATATTGTGTCAGCAGACAGGGATAGCGGCGCGTCGGATCGAAGTCGGCGGGCCGGATCCAATAGCCGTTGAGCGTGTCTCCGCGTTCGGTCGTGAAGGTGAAGAACTCCTTGTGCGGCAGGCGGATGCTGTCGGCCAGGCGGCGCAGGGCGGCATTGTCGGCAACGGTCCGGATCGTCTGCCCTGCGGCGTCGCAGATCGTCACGCATCCCGGATCGTCGGCCGACGAGAAGGTCGAGATGTAGTACTTCATTCCGGAGCTCGGTGCGATCGAGTAGAAACCCCGTTCCGGAGTAAGAAGGCGTTTGTTCCGCCCCTTGAGATCGACGACATAGAGGTTGCGTTCGAGCGGCGAGCGTTCGGTCGAGAGGTAATAGACCTTGTCCGGCGTGTTGCCGACGATCTGCGTGACCTCCCATTTTCCGGCCGTCAGTGGTCGCAGCGCCTCTCCGGGGCGTCCCGTGTAGAGGTGCATCCAGCCCGTAGCGCTCTCCTGCATCACAAGGAAGCGGTCACCCTTGTCGAGCCAGCGGAACGAACGGTCGGTTTCGTGGGCGATGTAGCGGGGCGACACCTCGCGGTAGATCACCTCCTGCTTTGCCTGCGGTGTGTCGGGAGCGTCGGCCGCGAGGCGTCGGAAGACGATCTCGTTCTGGTGGCGGTTGCGCGTTTCGTACCAGAGTTCGCCGCGCGGCGTCCAGCCGATGCGCGGAATGTATTGCGTCGTATCGGATCCGGTGTCGATCCGGACGGTGCGATCCGTCTTCGTGTCGTAGAGATGGAGCGTAACGACGGAGTTGTTGTCGCCCGCTTTCGGGTATTTGAAATCGTATGCACGGTTGTACAGCTTGCCGTCGTAGCGCATCATCTCGAAGAGCGGCACCTGCGACTCGTCGAACCGCAGATAGGCGATGTACCGCGAGTCGGGCGATACGGCGTAGGCCTGCGTAAAACCGAACTCCTCCTCATAGACCCAGTCGGTCGTGCCGTTGATCACTTCGTTCCATGCGCCGTCGTGCGTGATGCGCCGGGTCGTGCCCTGTGCAAGGTCGTGGAGGTAGAGGTCGTTGCGGCTCGAAAAGACGATTTTGCGGCCGTCCGGTGTGAACGCGGCGTCGCGCGTGGCTTTGATATCCGCCAGAACCGGCTGCAGCTGTTCGCCGTCGTAGTAGAGGTAACGGGTCGTGAAGGAGTGACGGTAGATCGGGCTTTGGCCGTCGGCGATCAGCAGGGTGCCGTTCGGAGCGATGGCATAGTCGGCGATATGCAGCTGCCGGCCGATGGTGTGCCGGCGCCCTGCGCGGTCGAGCGTATCGACGGCAACGAGTCCCGTCGTATCGGATTCATGGACCGGCAGCAGCGCTTCGCCTGCTTTGGCCTCGGCGTAGCTGTATTTCAGAATATTGCCCTTGTGGATGACGGTGTAGTGTTCGCCGTCGGCCATGGGGCGGATGCCGGAGAGCTGAGCCGGACGGAAGCGGCCGGCGGCGACATCGTCATAGTCGAATGTCTGAGCGGCAACGGCTGTTCCATACAGAATGCCAATCAGTATTATATGGAATTTGATTCGCATCATCGTTTAGAAGTTTGAAATATGTCATGTCTCAGCCAATTCCGGACATTTTGGTTAGAATATGTTCGGGTATAATGACTTTATCAAGTATTGAACTATCCTCATCCATCAAATTTTTGCCGAAAAGGTACTGAAAATGATCAGATATCATCGACGTTGAAGTCGTATCCGAGACGTTTGCCCGTGATAAATTTCGAATTGTCCATCTTCGTGTTGAACTGGTCCACCGTCACCCGCTTCGAATCCTCATAGGGCGGCGTCAGCAGATCGAAACTCAACGAATAGGCGATCGCCGTCTCCAGAATATTGATCAGCGCCTCGCGCGTGATGGCCTCCCGCCCGAAGGCGATTGGACGCATCGAGGTCTGGCGTTTCCCCTCCACGAAATAACGCCGCTCGCGGTTGATGAAGATCCGTCCGATGAGGTATCCCTCGTCGGCGTTGCGGTTGAACTTGAACGAGTCGGAGAGGAAGTTGTAGATGTTGATCATCCCGCAGTAGGAGTTGTCATGGTCGGCCTGCACGTAGGGACTTTGCCATACGAGGTGGTTCGAGTCGAACTCGAAGATGTCGGTGTGCATCTGGAAGATCAGCAGGTCGCTGGCTACCTGGAACTGCGTCTCGAACTTCCCGCGGTCGCGGTACTCGATCCGCACGCGGCGGTCGAGTTTCCCGTCGAGCTCGTCATCCCACTCCGACGACATCTCGAACAGAATGTCTTTCAATTCGTTGAAGGTGGCAAAGGTGTTGTCGAACACCTGTTGTTTGAGAGTCGATTTGCGGATGATCGTTTCGAAAATCTTCTCCCTCAGGGGTAAACTGTCCATAAAAGTATCTCGTTGCTTATTTGATTCGTATGTGTTGTCCGACCTGAAGCGTTGCCGTTCTGTTCAGCCGGTTGAGTTTGCGCAGCGACTTTTCGCGCAGCGCATAGCTTTGGGCGATCGACGACACCGTCTCTCCCTCCGTGACGATGTGATGCCGGGCATTTCCTCCCCACGCGCTCTTCTTGCGGTCGATGTAGATCTGTTCGCCCGGAACGGGTTCCACGGACCCCTTGAGATCGTTGAACTTGCGCAGGTTGCGGGCCGAAACCTGGAAAATGTCGGAGAGAGACTCGAAGGTATCGCCCTTTTTGGCCACGATGTAGTTCACGCCGTTTGTTTCATAGATATTGTAACCCTTGTAGGCGTTGATCGTGACCCGGTAGTCGTCGGGATCGACCCGGTCGGTCGGGACCGGAGCCGGTGACGTCACGCTGCTCTCGGCGATGAACTCTCCGGCAGCCTGTTCCGCGCGGTCCCGGTTGCGGGCGACATAGAGCGCCTCGCCCTGAGGACGATCCAGCAGATAGAGCTGGTTCTCCTCGATGATGCGGCAGAGCCGATCGGCATAATCGGGTGCCGTGGCGTAGCCTGCGGCCTTGAGTCCGCGGGCCCAGCTGCGGTAGTCGTCCGAAGAATAGACGAAGAGCGAATCGTAACGCGGCTGCGTGTCGAGGAAATGCGCGTGGTCTTCATACGAGGCCTCGACCGTTGGATAGGCGCGGAAACACTCGTCCGGTGCGTCGTCGGTATGGAACACCCGTTTGCCGGTCCAGTTGTTCTTGCATTTGATGCCGAAGTGGTTGTTCGAACTTCGGGCCAGGGGGCTGTTTCCCGCATCCGATTCGAGCAGGCCCTGGGCCAGCGTGATGCTGGCCGGGATGCCGTAGCGCTCCATGTGGGCGATGGCGATGGACTTGTAGCGGTCGATGTACTCCTCGTTGGTCAGGCGTGTCTGGGCCTGAAGCGTTGCACAGCCTGCGAGGAAGAAAATAGCTGTGAGTATTGATTTTTTCAAAATAAGTCGTTATATTTGTCTATAGTGAAACAAAGATAGCGCATTCTTTCGAGAATTACAACTAAAATCGAAGGGGTGCAACTCCGTGTTTCTGGTGCCGGCGGGCTGTGCCGGACGAGTCGGAAGTCCGGCGTTTTTTGCCGGGATCCAGGTCGGGGCTTGCCGAACGCCGGAAAACGATGGAATGACCTTGCCGAATATACGGGTAGCTGCACGAACGACAGCGTGTGTGGAGACCTGATGAAACTATGTACAACTCAACAAACGAAGAGTAATGTTTACCGAAAACGCAAACCGGATCTTCAACCGTTCGATCGACGATTATCATCGTTACGACGACGTGGACCATCCGGTCGAGAATCCTTTTGAGGAGGGGTCGCTCGACCACCTGCTCTACATGAAAAACTGGGTCGATACGGTGCAGTGGCATCTGGAGGACATCATTCGTGATCCGCAGATCGATCCCGTCGAGGCTTTGCGGATCAAGCGCCGCATCGACAAGTCGAATCAGGTGCGTACCGACATGGTGGAGTATATTGACTCCTATCTGCTGGACAAGTACAAGTCGATCGTACCGCTGCCCGATGCGCGGCTCAATACCGAAACTCCGGCCTGGGCGATCGACCGTCTGTCGATCCTGGCGCTCAAGATCTATCACATGCGGCAGGAGGTGCTGCGTACCGACGTGGACGATGCGCACCGTGCGGCCTGCCAGAAGAAATTCGATGTGCTGTTGTCGCAGCAGGTCGATCTGTCGCGCGCAATCGAGGAGCTGATCGAGGATATCGAAGCGGGACGCAAGTACATGAAGACCTACAAGCAGATGAAGATGTACAATGATCCTGCGCTGAATCCGGTTCTCTATGGCGCAAAAAAATAGGCTGCCCCGACATGTGCTGGTAATCCGCAACTCGGCGATGGGCGATGTGGCGATGCTTCCGCACGCCTTGCGGGCCTTGTTGCAGGCCTATCCCGACGTGCATGTGACGGTGTTGACACGCCCCTTGTTCAAGCCGTTTTTTGCCGGTCTGAAGGTCGATTTTCTCGATGCCGACTACAAGAACCGGCACAAGGGGTTGCGGGGGCTGTGGCGGCTGGCCGCAGAGGCGCATGCCTGCGGGGTGGATGCCGTAGCCGACGTGCATGGGGTGTTGCGTTCCCGGGTGATCGGACTGTTTCTGTGGCTGCGCGGGGTGCGGACGGCCCGTATCGACAAGGGCCGTATTGAGAAATGGTTCCGGCTGGGCGTTTCGAATCCTGCGGCAAAACCGCTCAAACATACGGTGATCCGTTATTGTGATGTCCTGCGGCATTTGGGCTTTGAGTTCCCGGATCCGCGGCCCGTGACATCGTGCAGGCGTCCCAATCCGATGGGTGCGAAACAGGGTGCTTGGGTCGGTTTTGCTCCTTTTTCGGCCCAGAAGGGTAAAAATTATCCGTTGGATCTTGCGGCGGAGGTGGTTGACCGGCTGAGCGCCCGTTGCGAGCGGGTTTTCATCCACAGCGGAGGCGGCGACGAAGCGGCTTTTGCAGAGGAGATGGAACGAACCCATTCCAATGTTACGGCTCTGTGGGGCCGTGTACGCTTGGATGGAGAACTGGATCTGATCGCCAACCTTGACTGTGTCGTTTCGATGGATTCGCTGGTCATGCACATGGCCTCGCTGGTTGCCACACCGGTTGTCTCGGTTTGGGGTGCGACGCATCCGGCCCTGGGATTTCTCGGTTACGGATGTTCGCTCGAAGATGTCGTGCAACTCGATCTTCCGTGCCGGCCCTGTTCGGTCTATGGGTCGCGTGAGTGCAAATTCGGTGATTATCGCTGCATGCGCATTCCACCGCAGATGATCGTTGAACGGGTTTTGCGGGTACTTGAACGTCGTGGAACATCTGGCAGACTGCAGTGCGAAACTCGGGAAGCATCCGGCAGCGAGGAGTCTGCGGACGGTAACTGCCGTTAAGGAACCCGCGATGGAAGAACCGACAATCGGTTGAACGGGATTGAATGGCCCGGTGTAGCTGTCGGATTCGAAAAGCAGGATTATTCCGTGCATCGTGGAAAGAGAGACGGGGGATCTTGTTTTAAAACGAGAGGGGCCGGGATCTGTACAACATGCAGCTCTTGTTGCGAATCCACATTATTGTTCGACAAAAGTTGAAATGAAAGCGGTCTGCCACGGCAGACCGCTTTCATTCAGTGCGTTTTATTCGTGACGAGCCGGCGTGTCGTTATCCGAAGAGCTCGTTGAGGACTGCCGCCAACCGATAACCTGCATAAAGGATCTGCCGTTCGGCAATCGGAAGCGCCGGATTGAGGAAATCCTCCCATACGTCGGGGCTCTTGAAATGCTGTTCGGGCTGCGCCAGATCGTAGATCTGCCGGCAATAGACCGCGCAGTCGCGGAACCAGTCGCGCACCGTTCCGGCCGTAATCTCGCGAATCTCCCGTTTGGAGCATCGGTCGAGAATATGCTGGAACTCAATGGCGCTCCAACGGACGTTGCAGTCGAGAACATAACTGTCCCACACGCCGTGATAGTTGAGCTTCCGGCCATCGACGTAGATGTTGAAGCCCTTGATGCCGGGGTATTTGACATGTGTCGGACAGTGCATGTCGCCCACCAGATGCACGAGGTACTTGATACTGACGACGACCGTCGAGTCGTCCAGCGACTTGTAGTCGCGCAGCAGCTCCATCGTATCCTCGATGCCCTTGATCGCATTGCCGTCGGCTTTGCGCGTGGGGTCGTAGTTGTTGTTTTCATCGACCCATGCCGTGTGCCAGAGCGACGTGTGGGCATACGGCTCCTCGAACCGGTAGGCATCCATCCACGATGCGTAATGGACGATCGACGTGTTGAGGTAACGTTCGATGGTCTTTTTGGCCTTGGGTGTGAGGTGGCATTCGGCGATGTAGGCGATGGCGTCGTGTCCCATCTTGCCCCATCCCCATGCGGCGTTGCAGCACAGCGTCAAGGCAATGACAAGCAGCAGATACGATTTTTTCATCGGTTGTTACGGACTTTGGCTCGGATTGCTTGAGAGTCGGGAATCAATCGAAGAGGTCGTTGAGCACCTTTGCCAACCGGTAGCCGGCGCGGAGGATCTGACCTTCGGCCATCTCATGCGTGTGGTTGACGAAGGATTTTGTCTCGACCTTGTCGAGTTTCTGGTTGGGTGAGACCAGATCGTAGATGTGTTGGCTCGTCTCGGCATTCTCGCGGAACCAGTCGCGAATCGATCCTTCGGTGATCCGGGCAATCTCCTTTTTCGAGCAGCGATCCAGCTGATGGGCATATTCGATGTATCCCCAGCGGTGTGAATGGGAGATGATTCCGTCATCCCAGACGCTGTGATAGGAGCATTTTTTACCGTCGAAATAGATATTGTAGCTCTTCTGCCCGGCATATTTTACATGGGCGGGACAGTGAAGGTCTCCCACGAAGTGGATGATGCAGCGCAGGCTCATGACGATCGTCGAATCGTTCTGCGACTTGTAGTCCTGCAGTTTGGCAATGGCGTCTTCGAGTGCGAAGATCACGTCGCCGCGCTTGGTATTGGGTACGTAATCGAGGTTTTTGTCAACGGCTGCCGTATGCCATACGGAGGTGTGTTTGTATCCCGGTTCCGAACGCCATTCGTCCATCCAGGTTGCATAGTAAACGATCGAATGTCCGAGATACTTCTCGATGGTTTTCTTGGCTTTGGGCGTAAGGTTGCACTCGGCGATGTAGGCGATGGCGTCGTGTCCCATCTTTCCCCACCCGAAGGCGGAGTTGCAGCACAGCACCAGCGCTGCGGCGATCAGAAGCAGGTTCCTTTTCATAAGTTTGAAGCGTTGATTGGTAATTCTTTCTTGAACAAAGGTAAGGAAAAAATATTGTAAGGCAAAACGAATCTTGCTTGTTTTTTGCCTTTTGTTGTTTCTTTTGTGTGCGTGGTTCTGTGCTTTTAAACTTATAAGACTTGTATCTCTTGATTGTGTGTGTATTATCAAGCCGTCAAACGATGAGATATAGGCGGACGTGTTCCGAGTGCTGTTCCCATGTGGATGGACCTGACGGGATGGAATAGTCAAAAATGCGCTGCCATGCAGTCGGTAGAAGGTATGGCTGTCTGACTTTTGAAGTATGTTGAAGATATTTGAATGAGATGAAGACGGGCGTAGCTCTCGCCCGTTGACTATGACGCGCCCGGTGCGGTAAACAGGAAAGTCTCAGCAACAAACTGTTCCGTAACAATATCGGGCAGGGTAGATCTCATGATTTATGGTTAAAGTGATATGTGATGAGAAAGCACGCTTGTTTGTAGCTCGAAGCAATCGTTGCCAAGCGTTACAGTCAGACGCCGGACATTACGTCCGGCCGTCTGACTGTATTCCGTGCTTGCCGTATTGCTGATCGGGTTATTCCTCGATGTTGCCGGCTGTCGAGTGCCCCTCCCGTAGCCTGTCAATCGTGATTTCAAGCGCTTCGGCTGCTAATGGGCCGTAAGATCGGCCTCTATTTGTTGCCTCCCTGCCTCATTCGATGCGGTTATTCGATGGCGCAGTTGTATGCGCGGCAGACAAACCAGGGATTTTGCAGGTCCCGCTTGTTGTAGCGGAACGGCGCACCGTCGGGCAACGCTTCAAGGCGTCCTCCTGTCTCCGAAAGGATCAGTTCGCCGGCTGCCGTGTCCCATTCGTAGGTGTGCGTCGTGCGGACATAATAATCGACAGCCCCTTCGGCCAACAGGCAGAATTTGTAGGAACTGCCCTGTTCGATCACTTCGAGTGTCGGATAACGTTTTCGCAGTGCGTCGATGTGCGCGTAGGTCTCCGGGGTGTTGTGCGAGCGCGAGATGGCGACGATCGGATGGTCGTGCCGTTGTGTCGGCAGCGGCAGCCGGCGGGCGCCCTGACGGATCTCTTCGTAGGTATAGTTCGCAGCAGCGTCGGGTGCGACATCTTCCCGCACGTAGGAGCCGTATCCCTTATTGGCAAAGTAAATCTTGTGCAGGTAGGGTACATAGACCACGGAGGCCACGCAGATGTTGTTCTCCATCAGCGCAATGTTGATCGTGAATTCATTGTTCCCGTTGATGAATTCTCGGGTTCCGTCCAGCGGATCCACCAGCCAGAAGAGTTCCCAGTTGCGCCGCTCTTCGTAGTGCATTTCCCGACCGTCTTCACTCAGAATCGGTATGCGAGTCTGGCCCAGGGCGCGTTTGAGCGCATCGTGAGCCGCACGGTCCGCCGCCGTGATGGAGCGGAAATTGCCGGCGTACTGCGACAGGTCGTAGTCGTCTCTGTGTTCATAGATCTGCATGACGGCGGCTCCGGCCCGTACGGCCGCATTGAGGGTCTGGGGCAGAAGATAACGCTTGATCTCGTCACTCAGCATCGTTTCGGTTGTGTTGGTGTTCATTCGGTCGATAAAGATAACAATATTTTACGATATTGCGTAATAATAACGTGAAAAACTCGCGGCTTATTGCTCTGCGGATGCGGGGGCGCTCATTCCGGCGGAGCGTCCGAACGGCCCCCGGTCCGAGACCCTGGGGCTCAAAAAATTATGCCAAAACCGCCCGTCCCGGACAAAAAAGATGCGGAATCATTGTGAATTCGGAAATTATGGCTATATTTGCAGGCTGAAATTTATGTTCGAATACATAATTCAAACACATGTACGTAATAGTAGAGATTGCAGGTCAGCAGTTTAAGGCTGAAAAAGGTCGGAAGCTCTATGTTCACCGTCTTTCGGGCGAGGTTGACTCGTCGGTGAGCTTCGACAAGGTCCTGCTCGCAGACAACGACGGTCAGGTCAAGGTGGGCGCACCTGTAGTAGAAGGCGCCTCGGTGAAGTGCAAGATCCTGAAGCATCTGAAGGATGACAAGGTGATCGTGTTCAAGAAGAAACGCAGAACGGGCTATCAGAAGCAGAACGGTCATCGTCAGTATCTGACACAGGTTCTGGTGGAAGAGATTGTAGCATAACCTTAAATTTAGAGAAACATGGCACACAAAAAAGGTGTAGGTAGTTCGAAGAACGGCCGTGAGTCGGAGAGCAAACGACTCGGAGTGAAACTTTTCGGTGGTCAGTTCGCTAAAGCCGGCAACATCATCGTTCGCCAGCGGGGTACGGTACACAACCCCGGCGAGAATGTCGGTATGGGTAAGGACCACACGCTCTTCGCGTTGGTGGACGGAACCGTCGAGTTCTGCAAAAAACGCGAAGGCAGATCGTATGTCAGCGTGACGCCGCTGTCCGAGTAGGCTGTGGACGTCTGTCCGAACGACAGGTCCGGTCTCAACAGATGTTGGGACCGGATTTTTGTCATATACCCATGTGCCTTAGTCGCTCCACCGTGCGGTTGGCGTGTGACCGGCATGTGGCAGTATCAGTCTGGGGCCGGTATGGATGGATTTTCGATAATGGGATTCCTGTTGTCAGGATGACGTTTCTATGGCCGCGTGAATCCATACGCGGAATAATAAAAATAAGTGGAATACGCATCGCATCTCCGCGTACCGCGAATTGAGTCCTACTCAGCTGTCGGAAGGAGACGTCCGCAAGGTTGCGGCAGGCGGATCGTTCAGATGTCGTGCGGAGTCTGTCGGTTGTGTTATTTGCCGTGTTCGATGTCGCACCCGGCGCAGTTGCCCGAGCAGAGTTCGGAGGTCTCCTTGCAGTCGGCCTGCTGGATCGCTTCGCGAGTCTCCTGTACGGCGCATTTGATTCCGCGTCGCTGCATCTCCTTGTTGGTCGAAATTTCGGAATCGAGATGATGGCCTTTGAGCATGAGCGTGAGCGACATGCCCACGACAAAGAAGGCAACGGCGCCTGTGGCGCACAGAATGACGGTCAACCAGAGCGACATAACAGGTTAAATATTAAAAGTTTCCATTCTTCGATCTGAAGTCGTGCTTGACAACGGAAAATGGAAGGAAAATTTGTGCTTTCGACGACAAATTTATACATTTGTCTGTGAAAATGCAAAGATCCTGCCGGTGCGCTCCTTGTCCAGGGGTTTGCGGCGATTGCAAAACCGGAGGCGGACGGGCTTGACAGTTCCTGTATCGGGATTTGACTCCTTGCACGGATGGCCGCTGCGGGAGGGAATTGTCGGACGACAGACGGTGTTGTAGAAGGGAATGTCGGGCAGGTCGGGTTCGGAAGGATGGGACGAACGGTTGACGGACGGTGATCCGTGCTGCCGGTGGGCTGTTGACGGAAGAGGAGCAGCGGCGGGGCGGCGACGAGACGGGCATCTGTCGGAAGCGGAGCGTCGGTTTTTGCCCGGCGTTTGTTCGGTCATAGCCCGGTGAGATGTTGCGCTTGTTGGCCGTCTTGGCTGATGTCGGGCGGTTGTTGCGGCGTTGGCTGTCGGGCCGGTCGGGTTCGGAAGAATGAGACGAACGGTTGACGGACGGTGATCCGTGCAGCCGGTGGGCTGTTGACGGAAGACGAGCAACGGCAAGGCGGCGACGAGACGGGCACCTGTCGGAAACGGAGCATCGGGTTTCGTCCGGCTTTTGTCCGGTCATTGCCCGGCGGAAAACGAACGATTGTTGAAATTTGTCGGATTATGAAGATAGTCATTGCAGGTGCCGGAGAGATGGGCAGTCATCTGGCGACAATGCTCAGTGGAAACGGACACGATATTACGGTGATCGATCGTGACGCCAAGGCCCTCGAAGAG
>CALUOX010000004.1 GCA_944322375.1 uncultured Alistipes sp. | reverse complement strand
GACATGTATGACGCCTATCTGGAGCAGATGGGCGACGAGGCGGCCAATCTGCCCTATCCCATTCCCGACAAGAAGGCCGGCAAGAAAAAGTAGCCATCCGCTCAACACCGAGTTCCGCGACCGGGAACGCCTTCGGGCGCCATCCCGACTCGCGGAACTCGCTTTTTAAACACAAGGGAAGGGGACAATTGTCGCTTGAAGTACGAAGTATCGTGATGCTCCTGCTGATGGGTTGTTCGGAATCGGACCCTTTCGAGCCGTCGGCATCGTAGGCCGACCGGATCGCGCTCACCGAGGATGAGTCTTCACGCGACTTTTCGGCCGAAGGAGGAACGTGGCGGATCGACTTGATACCTGTTCGCCGATTGGATCGCCGAACAGGTCATCCCGATCGCCGTGCAGTGGTATCACTTCACCCCGAGGCAGGGCATGGCCGGAGCCGGAAGCGTGACCGTCACCGTGCAGCCCGACACTATGGACGAAGCCCGCAACAAACCGCACCAAGCAGGACCCCGCGACGGGTAAAGAGCGCACCACAGCCACCGACACAGGCTGCAGATGATGCACCCAAGTGAACCCGAAAGGGGATAACACAAACGCTGAAGAGGTCTCAGCCTGCTGGGAATCGAAGAATCCGGAGATACGAAGCAGCATCTCTTCGGTGCTCCGTTGCAGACAGGATATCGGCTCCGCAAAAGGGAATAGACCGAAGCTCCTCGATTGTCAGGCAAAATTCATGAACAAACCTCCCGCAACAACCGGCATCCTCACCATGCAGCAACCTCAACCCAAGGGATAAAGGTCCCGGACGCATTTCCGAACGTCAATCAGCCCCGCATCCAGTCCCATCCGACCGCGGCGGAATGCCACAAAAAAAGAGGAGCGATCGACCTCGCTCCCCTGCAACCTTTTTCAGGTTTGAGCCGAAACCGAGATTTGAACTCGGGACCCCTTCATTACGAGTGAAGTGCTCTACCGCTGAGCTATTTCGGCAATCCTTTCGTTGAATTCGGGGGCAAAGATAGTACTTTTTATTATTTTTTCACTATTTTCGCAAGAAAATTTCAGCAAATGATCACTTTTCTCCTTTGTCTCGCCGCGCTGATCGTCGCCTACTTCACCTACGGACGACGGCTCGAACGCCTCGCTGAAATAAATCCCGCAAATCCCGTACCCTCCGAAAAACTCTATGACGGAATCGATTACGTCCCGATGCCCCGCTGGAGAGTCTTCCTGATCCAACTCCTGAACATCGCCGGTACGGGCCCGATCTTCGGAGCAATCCTCGGCGCAGCCTTCGGCCCCGTAGCGTTCCTCTGGATCACCCTCGGCGGGATCTTCATGGGGGCCATGCACGACTTCCTGTCCGGAGTCATGCTTGTCAGAAACAACGGTCTCAGCATTCCCGAGGTCACGGGCCGCTATCTCGGCAACGGCATGCGGCAGTTCATGCGCATCTTCTCCGTCCTGCTCCTCGTTCTCGTCGGCGCCGTATTTCTCCTCAGCCCGGCAGACATTCTCTATGGAATGCTCCCGTCGATTCCCCATCCGGTTTGGGTATGGGGCATCCTGGCCTATTATTTCATAGCCACGCTCCTGCCCATCGACAAGATCATCGGCAAGATCTATCCCGTTTTCGGCATTGCCCTTATTCTCATGGCTCTGTGCCTGCTCGGCGTACTGCTCTTCGGACCCTATCGCATTCCCGAGATGACGACCTTTGCAAACGCACAGCTCGACCCGCACAAGCTCCCCGTCATCCCCACACTCTTCATCACCATTGCCTGCGGCGCCATCTCCGGATTCCACGCCACGCAATCGCCGCTCATGGCCCGCTGCGTACGAAACGAAAGGGAGTGCCGCGCGGTATTCTACGGGGCCATGATCTCCGAAAGCATCATCGCGCTGATCTGGGCCGCCATCGCCATGGCCTTTTTCGGCGGCGCTCATGCACTGGCCGAAGCACTGGCACAAACCGGGAACAGTGCCGCATGGGTCGTAAACATCATCTCAAATACGACGTTGGGCGTTGTCGGCGGGATCCTTGCATTGCTGGGCGTCGTTGCCGCACCCATCACCTCCGGTGATACCGCATTCCGTTCGGCGCGGCTGATCATCGCCGATATCTTCCACATCGAACAACGAACCGTCTGGAAACGATTCGCCATCGCCATTCCGCTCTTCCTTGTCGGATATCTCATTACACGGGTCGATTTTACCGTCGTATGGCGCTACTTTGCCTGGACGAACCAGACGTTGGCCACCATCGTACTCTGGACGATCGTCGTATGGCTGGCTCAAACACGGCGGAACAGGATCGCAGCCCTGCTGCCCGCACTCTTCATGACCTTCATCTGCTCGTCGTTCGTCTTCGTCTCGGACCAGTTCTTCGGTATGGAGAACCGGACATTGGCCTATGCGGCGGCAGCGGCAATCACCTTGTTGATCTTCAGTATCATTCTCATAAAAATCCGCCGAGATGGCAGAAACAATGCTTAAACCCACGCCGGATCAGACCTTTGAAATCGAGGGCCGGGGCGAATACGATTTTCTTCAGACGCTCCGCCGGTCGGACGAACTTCAACGAAGCGGGAACGTCAATGAAGCCTGCAATCTGCGATTCCACGCCTTTCAACGGCTTGCGGAGCTGATTCCCGACGACGAGGAGGTCATTCTCGAATGGAACCACCCCAATACGCGGGCGGCGCTCGATCTGCTCTACCGCTCGGCCATCGACCACTTCCTGATCGATGATTTCGAACTCTCGGCCGCCATGCTGGAGATGCTGCTCGACCTCGATCCGGAGGATCACGAAGAGGCAACCTGGCTGCTGGCATTCGATTACGTGGCACTCGGAGACTACGATGCCTTCGACGAGGTTATCAACGACGTCTCGGACAAATACCCCGAGAAACCGCTGCTGACGCTTTGGTCGGAGTTCCGGCGCCACGGCACGCTGCCGCTTGGCGAAGCGATCCGCCTGCAACGTCATTTTGCGCCCTATTACAGGGAGTTCATCGCCGAGAGTCATCCGGCCGACGAGACCTACCTCCACGACATCGAGAGCGAGCACCCTTCACAGGAGGCGCAGGCCCGCGAGTTGTGGCTCAAGACCGAGAATCTTTGGACGGCATTTCCCGACTTCATCCCGGCACTCAAGGCGCTGCCGCTGCATTGACCGATCCGGCCGGCACACAGCGGGGAAACAATTTTCGGCCCGCAAAAAGAGCGGAGAGAGCGGGGACACCTCCGGCCGAAGCAACGAAAGGAAGACTCCCGAACGGGTTGAGCCGAGATTGAGATAAAAGGGCGGCCCTCCATCCTGCTGTCGGATGGAGGACCGCTCTTTCTGTCGTCGGATTACTTTTTCTCGCCGCGCAGCTGGGCAAAGCAGTGACGGCAGATCGGCTCGTAGGAGTCCTGCGCACCCAGCATCACCTGTTTCTCATCGGCCGTCAGTCGATGCGAATGGTGCGCCAGGTTGCCGCAACGCACACAGATGGCATGTACTTTCGTGACATACTCGGCCGTAGCCATCAACGCCGGCATCGGACCGAACGGTTTGCCCGTATAATCCATGTCGAGTCCCGCAACGATCACCCGCACGCCGCTGTCGGCCAGTATGCGGCAGACATCGACGATTCCCTCGTCGAAGAACTGCGCCTCGTCGATGCCGACAACATCCACATCGGAGGTCATCAACAGAATATTCTGCGCCGAATCGACCGGTGTGGAACGGATTGCATGGGCATCGTGCGACACCACCTCTTCATCCGAATAGCGCGTATCGACGCAGGGTTTGAAGATCTCCACACGCAGATTGGCGAACTGCGCACGGCGCAGACGCCGGATCAGCTCTTCGGTTTTACCGGAGAACATCGATCCGCAGATTACCTCGATCCAGCCCTTCTGGCTGGCATTTTCCAAAAACATAGACCGTATGATTTGTTTTCTGTTTGCCGGGCGAATTCCGGACGCTATGGGCGTCTCCCACTTGCCCCGACAACTCCATCTTCATTATTTTTTCTTCCCCCCCCGTTCTTCCGTAAAAAGGAGTTTCAACGATGGATTCCACGCAACCCGACAAACGGAAATACCTTCTTCCCGCATAACCGGTATTTGCCGAAGACCGGCCCGCCGTCATTCTCGATGACAGTTACATGAGTCCCGCGGCCTTTAATGCCTCCTCCGTCTTTTTCTCATCCAATCCCGGAAGTTTACCGGCACGCAAGTAAGGTTCATACCGTGCATCATACTCCTTTCTCTACCGGACCTTTTGCGGGAAGTGATAACCGTCCTCTCCGATCAGTTGCGGAATAAATTCCGGTCGCAGATCCACGCTGGCTGACACCGCATAAGCCGAATGTTCGTGAGAACCGCCCACATCGACGACTACAACGCAATGACAGGTGTAACCTCGTCCCGTCAGGTCTCGAATCGGAGTCCAGGCACCCGACAGCGCATCCATGCACTCCCTTACCGTCTGCTCAATCTCCCTGCACCTTTTCTGGGAAACGGTCATCACACCCGGCCGACGGAGATCTTCATAGGCATTGAATCTCAAGGAGTCGATTGTCTGCCTGCCGACGGAATCGACCGTAAACCAAACGATAGCCGAACCGAGCGCCCGACGGGCGGTCCTGTACTTTTCACCGACACGAAATTCCAGATCCCGGGCAAAGAGATAGGGATAGTTCTCCCGATAGGCCAGTTCACTCAACCCTGCACCGGCCAACGGAGTCCAGAAGATCGCACAGGTGAAACCCTCCTCTTCCGAGACAAATTTCAATTCATCAACGTGTTTGGCGATATATTCCTCCGTCCGGCAACGCATGACCGAATCGGGCGACTGCGCCACTGCCTGTACTCCTGCCGCACAAAACAGTGTCGTCAGGAAAAGTTTCCAAGGTCTCATATGCAAACAGGTTTAAAAGGTTCAGTTGCACTCCTCATACCGGGTGATACGGGCTCCCAACGCATTGAGACGGCCGTCGATATCGCAATACCCCCGATCGATCTGCTCGATGTTCTGGATCGTGCTGCACCCTTCGGCGCTCATCGCCGCAATGAGCAGCGCCACACCGGCACGGATGTCGGGCGACGTCATCCGCGTGGCCCGCAGCCGAATGCGGTGATCGTGCCCGATGACCGTTGCCCGGTGCGGATCGCACAGGATCACCTGCGCCCCCATGTCGATGAGCTTGTCAACGAAGAAGAGGCGGCTTTCGAACATCTTCTGGTGGATCAGCACCGCCCCCTTGGCCTGCGTCGCCACGACCAGGAAAATCGACAGCAGGTCGGGCGTCAGCCCCGGCCAGGGAGCATCGGCAATGGTCATGATCGAACCGTCGATGAAGGTCTCGATCCGGTAGTGATCCTGCTGCGGTATGTAGATGTCGTCACCCCGCTGCTCGAAGCGGATCCCCATCCGCGCGAATTGCGCCGGAATAATCCCCAGATCGGGATACGAAACGTTGCGGATCGTCAGTTCCGACTGCGTCATGGCCGCCATGCCGATGAACGACCCCACCTCGATCATGTCGGGCAGCAGCGTATGCTCCGTACCGCCGAGCTCCGTCACGCCCTCGATCGTCAGCAGGTTCGACGCTATGCCCGAGATACGCGCTCCCATGCGGTTGAGCATCCGGCACAGCTGCTGGATGTAGGGCTCGCACGCCGCATTGTAGATCGTCGTCGTACCTTTGGCCATGACGGCCGCCATGATGATGTTGGCCGTACCCGTGACCGACGCCTCGTCGAGCAGCATGTAGCAGCCCCGCAGATCCTTTCCATCGACCGAGAAGAACTCCTCGGCGGCATCGAAATCGAACTTCGCGCCGAGCTTCCGGAAGCCGATGAAATGCGTATCGAGCCGGCGCCGGCCGATCTTGTCTCCGCCCGGCTTGGGAACATACCCCACGCCGAACCGGGCCAGCAGCGGCCCGATCAGCATCACCGATCCGCGCAACCGCGCACAACGACGGCGGTAATCCTCCGTGCGCAGGTAACCGAGATCGATCTCGCGGGCCCGAAACGCATAGGCATCCTTTGCCAGCCGCTCGACCTCGACACCCATCGCGCGCAGCAGTTCGATGAGCTGCATGACATCGAGTATTTCCGGAACATTCCGCACCACGACCCGTTCGGGTGTGAGCAATGTCGCGCACAGGATCTGCAATGCTTCGTTTTTAGCCCCCTGCGGGGTAATCTCGCCATGAAGACGGCGACCTCCTTCGACCTGAAAATATGCCATGACCTCCGAATTTTAATCCAAAGGTAGGAATCTTAATCAAAACTTTCAAGTCCGGCGGTGAATTTGGCAAAAAAAGAGTTTGCCTCCGTTCCCGCCGGCCGTTGCTGCGCGAATTTTGCTGTTGTCGATGAAATTTGCCATCTTTGCCGATACAACATCTCAAATCATAAACCATGATACGTTACCGTACGCTTCACATAACGGGCATCGTTGCGATGCTGCTGTTTTCGGGCTGTTCGCTGCTGCGGTTCACCGTCTCGACCGGAGAATCGCCGCTGCCCGAAGCGGACTCCCGCATGCGGCTCATGTCGCGCGGCTTCTACTACGCCTCGACCGACGAGATCATGGCCACAGCCGACTCGATTGCCGCCGGCAGCGACGACCCCGAGATCCAACGACGGACGATCCGCTGGAAGCTCCACGCCACACGTGCCGCCGTCACGGCCGCCATGCAGCAGGCTCCGGAACTGGCCGTACTCGACACATGGATCCTCTACCGCAACATGGATTCGCTCTTCGCCCGACGTCCCGATTCGCTGCTCTTCGGTCGGGAGTCGTGGCTGGCTCGCCAGACGGTGCACCGGCTTCACCGCAAGGCGCAGTATCTCGCCAAAGAGGTGCTGCCGGCCGAACGCTACGACCTGATGCGGCAATTCGTCGCCGAACGTCCGGTCCCGACACCCGACCAGGAGGTCGAGTCCGACCGCACGATGCTGCCCTGGATCGATTTTCTGCGGGCGCACGGGATCGAGCCCGACTATCCCGTCGGCACCATCGCCGAGGTGATGGCCGACATGGGCGACCGCGTCGGGAGTACGGTACAGCAGACGACCTACGCCCTCGACTGGACGGGCGACCTGCTCTCGCTGCGCATGCAGCAGGACAGCCTGCGCGACCGACTCGCCACGCAACTCGATTCGCTCGAACGCGACTTCAGCCGGCTGACCGCCGTTGCGGCGGATCTGCCGGGTGTCTCGCGCGAAGTCGCCGCAGAATTGAATGCGGCGCTTGCCGAAGCAATGGCGACGTTCAATGCCGGCGTTGACAACGCCTTCGCCGACATCGACCGGCAGCGCATGGCGCTGCAGGCCTACGTCTCGGCCGAACGCGAAGCGCTCATCTCCCGGACGCAGCAGGCGGCCGACGATGCAATCGACCGCATCATGGCGGCCGTACCTGCGCTTGTAGGCAAGGTCGTCGTCTGGATCATTCTGCTGGTTGTCGTATTGGTCGGGCTGCCCTTCCTGTTGGGATTCCATGCCGGACGCTGGCGCGAGAAGACGAAGCTGCATAAAAACAGCCCGAACGGAACGGAATCCTGATGTGCATTGTCGCAATTTGTTGTATTTTTGCACGCGGAACGACACGAAACGGCGGATGCCCGTCGCAACGGCCTGCCAAGAGGCGAGCGACAGCCCGTGAAAAGAGACAAGAGAGCAGAATCCCGCCGTTTTTGCCGTTGACGAATCCTATGCCGTTGACGAATAAGAATAACAAGAAGACCCGACCATGAACCGCAGAAAACAGAACTACCCCCTTATCGAAGGATTGAAGATCACGACACTGGCCGCCGAAGGCAAGGCCATGGGCAAATGGAACGATCAGGTGGTCTTCGTACCGATGACCGTACCGGGCGATGTGGTCGATGTTCAGATCCGCAACAAACGCCGCCGCTTCATGGAGGGGACGGTCGTCCGCTATGTCGAACGGTCGCCGCTGCGCGTCGAACCGTTCTGCGCCCATTTCGGGGTCTGCGGAGGCTGCAAATGGCAGAACCTGCCCTACGAGGAGCAGCTGCGCTTCAAGACCGAACAGGTGCGCGACCAGCTCGTGCGCATCGGCAAACTCGAGCTGCCCGAGGTACGGCCCTGCCTGCCGTCGAAACAGACGCAGTTCTATCGCAACAAGCTGGAGTTCACCTTCGCGCCGCGCCGCTGGATGACCTACGACGAGATCGCCGGCGGAGAGGCGATCGAACCGGGACCGGCTCTGGGATTCCATATTCCGAATCTCTTCGACAAGGTGCTCGACATCGAACGGTGCTGGCTGCAGCCCGAACCGTCGAACGCCCTGCGCAACGAGATCAAGCGCTTCGCCGTGGAGCAGGGCTATTCGTTCCACAACATTCGCGAGCACCAGGGTCTGATGCGCAATCTGATCATCCGCACGGCCTCGACCGGCGAGGTGATGGCGATCATCGTCTTCGGCGAAGAGGATCCCGACCGCATCACGACGATGATGGAGCATGTTGCCGACCGTTTTCCGGAGATTACGTCGCTCTTTTATGTCGTCAACACGAAGTGGAACGACTCGCTGGGCGATCTCACCCCGGTACTCTTCCGGGGCAAAGACCACATCCTCGAAGAGATGGAGGGGCTGCATTTCAAGGTGGGGCCCAAATCATTTTATCAGACCAATTCGAAACAGGCCTACGAACTCTACAAGGTGGCGCGCGATTTCGCGGCGCTCACGGGTGACGAGATTCTGTATGATCTCTATACCGGCACGGGAACCATCGCCAACTTCTGTGCGGCACGCTGCAGGAAGGTGGTCGGCATCGAATACGTTCCCGAAGCGATCGAAGATGCCCGGGTCAATTCGGCCCTCAACGGCATCGGCAATACGACCTTTTACGCCGGAGACATGAAGGCGGTTCTCGATGATGCGTTTATCGCGGCAAACGGACGTCCCGACGTCATCATTCTCGATCCGCCCCGTGCGGGCGTCGATCAACCGGTGCTCGAGGTCATTCTGCGGGCCGCACCCCGGCGCATCGTCTATGTGAGCTGCAATCCCGCCACGCAGGCCCGCGACCTGGCGCTGCTGGCCTCAGACTATCGGGTCGATGCCGTACAGCCGGTCGATATGTTCCCGCATACGCATCATGTCGAGAATGTCGTAAGGCTGTTGCGCAAATAGGTCCTCCGGCACCGTAGCTCGACGCCTTGACCATCGCCACAAACCGCACACCCGGCCACAGCCGCGCACGAGACCGTTCGGGGAGGGGCATATCTGTCTGCCCACAAGACGGTGCGGAGGCGGCTGGAATGAACGGGCGTGAACAAGCAGAAGAGCGAACCGGCAGGCAGAAGAGACACAAAAGCTGCAAAGGGGCAGGGCGCGCAGAAAACGGAGAGAAGACGCGGCATCAAAAGAGCAGGAGAAAAGCACCTGTTCCTCTTCGTTCCGCCGATCCGCAAGGGTGAAAGAGCTGCCGTATGTAAAAAAAACTGCAGCTGCGATGCAGGATTTCAACAGATGCGGCGTTTAAATTGCAAACGTATTCGTTGAAAACAGTTTGTCCGACGGACTCCGCTGACGGCAAAGGTCCGGATCCCCGATCAAAATTCCCGGCCTGGCGGGGAAACTTCTCCCCCCCCGTTTCCCGCCAGCCGGATGCGGAGATTCCGAAGGACGCATCAACCAAATCAAACCGAAAAGTCATGAAACGGATCATCCTGTTGGCGGTTACAGCCTTGCTGGCCCTGCCGCTCCATGCCCAGGAGGCGGCACCGAGATACGATGCCAGTTACGTTCAGGTCTGGGGTCAGGCCGAGAAAGAGATTACACCCGACGAGTTCTACCTTTCGATCACCATCAACGAAAAGGACTCGAAAGGCAAGATCTCGATCGAGACACAGGAGCAGTCGATGCTTGCCGCACTCAAGAGCCTGGGAATCGACACGCAAAAACAGTTGCGCGTAGTCGATCTGTCGAGCGAATATTTCAAAAGAGGCAACGCCCTGGCATGGAAACAATTTCAGTTAAAGTTGACCGCTCCGGAACAGGTCGCACAGGTCTTCTCCGCGCTCAACGATCTGGGCATATCGAATGTCTCGATGGAGAAGGTTACCCACTCGCAACTGGACCAATACAAGAACGACGTGCGGATCGAGGCGATGCGCAACGCCAAAACCAATGCGCAGACACTCGCAGAGGCCATCGGCCAAAAGGTCGGAAAATGTTTCTACATCTACGATTCGAACAACGACGTAACCCCCTACTACGGGAATGTCTTCATGGCCCGCAGCATCAGCATGAAGACCGCCGATGCTGCCGGGACGGCAGAGGAAGCCGCACAGCTGGATTTCAAGACGATCAAGCTCAAATACAGCATACAGGCGAAGTTCGTACTCGAATGACGGTGTTCAGGAAGAATCGACGGTTCTTCAAAAGCCCGAGCCGCCTGGTCCGCCGTCGTACGAAAGCGAGATTTGCCGGACGTTCCATTTTCGAAAAGAGATCTTTAAAGATCTCTTTTCTTTTCGGGTCTGTCTGTTTTCGACAAAAACGTCGGATCCAATCTCCCCAGAAGGCGTTGCCGCCGACGGAAACTAAAAATATCCGCCGCAAAACATCCGAGTTCGAAAAAATTATATTATCTTTACGAACTTTTCCACTCATTTTTCCATAAAAGAGAGGAGGTCCTATGAGAAAGAGCATTGTTTGCGAATACGACCATTACACTTTACCGGACGAAATGCCCGAGGAGGATCGCACGCTGATCGACGAGGCCCGCAAGGCCACACGTCACTCCCATGCGCCCTACTCGAAATTCAAGGTGGGAGCCGCCGCACGTCTGGCCAGCGGCCGGATCCTGCACGCCGGCAATTTCGAAAGCGAGGTCTATCCGGCCGGGCTGTGCGCCGAACGGTCGCTGATGTTCTACATCCAGAGCAACTATCCCGACGACCCGATCCGCACGCTGGCCATCGTATCCGACCCTTCGCCGCGCGAATGTTACCCCTGCGGACAGTGCCGGCAGGTCATGGTCGATGTCGAACGGCGGCAAGGATCCCCCATGCGCGTCATCATGGCCGGCATGACATCGGCCAGCGTCGTCGATACGGCGGAGAAACTGCTTCCCTTTACCTTTGTCCTCTGACGATGTTCCAACCCGAAGATATCCTCTACGAAGACAATCATCTGCTGATCGTCAACAAACACTGCGGGGATCTGGTACAGCCCGATCCCTCGGGCGAAAGCGCCCTCGAGGATCAGATCAAAGCCTTCATCAAACAGCGCGACAGGAAGCCCGGCGAGGTTTTTCTCGGAGTCGTACACCGCATCGACCGTCCGGTCAGCGGCGCCGTGCTCTTCGCCAAGACCTCGAAGGCGCTTGTACGGCTCAACGAAATGATCCGTTCGGGGGCAATCCGCAAATGCTACTGGGCCATCACGGAGCAGTGTCCCGATCCGGCCGAGGGAGAGTTGCACCATTGGGTGCTCCGCGACGGCCGGACAAACCGTTCACGGGCGTTCGACACGCCGAAGCCGGAGGCCAAGGAGGCCCGGCTGAAATACCGGACCCTTGCAGCCTCGGACAACTATACGCTCGTCGAAGTCGAACTCCTTACGGGACGGCACCACCAGATCCGGGCCCAGCTTGCCAGGATCGGATGCCCGATCCGCGGCGATCTGAAATACGGTGCTCGGCGGTCGAACCGCAACGGCGGCATCTCGCTCCACTCGCGCAGCATCGAATTCATCCATCCCGTCCGTCGGGAGCCCTTGACGGTCACGGCGCCGGTTCCCGCCGACGACAACCTGTGGGCCTTTTTCGACCGACACAACACCGATACCGCATGCGACTGCTGATCCAACGTGTACGTCACGCCTCGGTTGCCATCGACGGCAGGCTCCACTCCGCCATCGGACAGGGGTTGCTGGTTTTTGTGGGGATCGAAGCGGCCGACTCCCGGGAAGACATCGACTTTCTGGCCGGGAAGGTCGCCCGACTGCGGATCTTCGACGATGATGCCGGCGTGATGAACCTCGACGTCCGGCAGATCGGGGGCGAAGTGCTCGTGGTGAGTCAGTTCACGCTTCACGCCTCCACGAAAAAGGGCAACCGGCCCTCCTATATCCGCGCCGCCGGCGAAGCGATTGCCCGTCCGCTGTACGAACGGTTCGTTGCGGCCGTCGCCGAACAGAGCGGGCGGCCCGTGCGAACGGGCGTCTTCGGGGCCGACATGGCTGTCGAACTTCTCAACGACGGACCCGTCACCATCTGGATCGACTCGAAAAACAAAGAATAAATTCCGCTCATTACAAGACCACTGCAATATTTTCCCAATAGACTTACAGAGATGATGAAACGTCTGCTATTCATTTTACTGCTCTTCCCGATCCTGTCGCTGACAACGGCTTGCGGCGACAACGGAACGACGGAAGAAGATCCCGCGCCGTCCGATCCGCGCGAAGAGTGTCTGTTCTCGGATCTCAAGGCTGCGCCCTCCTCGACATCGGTTGCCGCAGCGGCCGGATACACCTATCTGGGCGGTTTTCTGGTCAAGGAGAACGGATTCATCTGCACGGCCGAAGACGGTACGGTCGTCACGGTTCCCTGCGAACGTTCGACCACTCCCGCCTGCACCATCAGCGGATTGAAGGCCGAAACCTCCTACGATCTGGTCTGCTATGTCATTGCCGGCGGGCATACGTTCCGCAGCGAGCCGCTGCCCTTCACGACGCTCAAGGCCGGCGAAGAGCCCGAACCGGAAGAACAGGTTACCTTCGGCACGCTGACCGTCTCCGAAAAAACCGCGAACTCGGCCTCCGTCACCACGACCTTCTCCCATGAAGGATCGAATCAGGTAACCGATGCCGGATTCCTCCTCCGCGAAGCGGGCGCGAACGAGGTGAAATACTCCTGCGGCAAGACGAGTCCGTTGAAATACACCTTTACGGAGCTCAAGGCGAATACCGCCTATGACATCTGCGGATATGTCGTTGCCGGCGGACAGACGTTCCGCAGCGAAACGGTTCAATTTACGACGCCCGAAAGCGGCGAAGAGCCCGAACCGGAAGAACAGGTGGCATTCAGCCCCCTGACCGTCTCCGGAAAGACGGAGAGTGCGGCGACCTTTGCAACAAGCTATACCTACGAAGGTCCGGACCGGGTAACCGATGCCGGTTTCCTCCTCACGGGCGGCGGACAGAGCAACGTCAAATACTCCTGCGGCACGGGCACGACGCTGCAATACACCTGTACGAATCTCAGCGCCAACACCTCCTATGAGGTCAAGGCCTATGCCGTCACGCTGTCAAAGACCTGGTACGGCAATGCCACGATCTTTACGACCGAAGCCGCAAGCGTCACACCGCCGGGAGGCGACAGCAAGGCCCGTTACAAGGGCTGGGCCGAACTGCCCGACGAAATCACGCACTCGGGCTGGCACTACATCTATCACATGCGCCCCGACAAGCCGTCGGTCCGCAACTTCTCACTCTGCTACAGCTCGGAATACCGTTGTACAATCTGGGCTGCCATGGCAATCCACGACAGTTGGGATGGCAACGCGGGACGCAACGATTCGTGGAAATACGACCCCGAACTGTCGTCGTCGCTTCAACCCAACCTCAAGAAGACCTACTCCGGGGTGTTCCGCCGCGGCCACATGGTGGCATCGAGCGACAGGCAGGTGAGTCCGGAGACCAACAAGCAGACCTTCTATTACACCAACATGGCGCCGCAGTACCAGAACGAGTTCAACGGCGGCATCTGGAACAAGCTCGAAAACCGGATCTGGTCGAACTACAACTGTTCCGACACGCTTTATGTCGTCACGGGCGCCCACTTCGCCAACACGAACAAGACCTGCAAGGACAACGACAACAAGACGGTCGTCGTCCCGACCCATTTCTACAAGGTGCTGCTCCGCTCGAAATCGGGCCACACGGGGAAACCGGTCTGGGAACTGAGCGCCGACCAGTTGCAGTGCGTCGGGTTCTGGCTCGAGCACAACGACCGTTATGCCACGACAGCACCCATCACGGCAGAATACCTCGTCTCCGTCTCCTATATCGAAGAGCAGACCGGGCTTCGTTTCTTCCCGAACGTCCCGAATGCTCCGAAGACGACATTCGACAAAGCCGACTGGGACTACTAAGCAACCGGCACCGACAAGGGGAGGGGAGAAAAAACAACAAGGAAAAGATGACGACGGAGTTCCGATCCGAATTCCACACCGACGACAACAGGCCCTATTACAGCTATGGGGCCTATTGTCGTCTTATATTCGGACGGCCGATGCAGAAACTGCCCGTTGCGGCCGGTTTTACCTGTCCCAACCGCGACGGATCGAAGGGTACGGGCGGCTGCACGTTCTGCCGGAACGACGCCTTCACGCCGGGTTATTGCGATGCCCGGCTGCCGATCGGCCGGCAACTCGATGCGGCCATCTCCTTTTACCAACGCCGCATACGTCCCGAAACGGGTTTTCTGGCCTATTTCCAGCCCTTCAGCAACACCCACGCTCCGCTCGAACGCCTCGAACGTCTCTACAACGAAGCCCTGTCCCATCCGCAGATCAACGGACTGGTCATCGCCACACGTCCCGATTGCGTGGACAAACAAAAACTTGACTTTCTGGCCGAGCTGGCGCGCCACATCTACCTCTGCATCGAATACGGCATCGAATCGACCTCCGATGCCACACTGCAGGCGATCAACCGCGGCCACGACTTCGAGACGGCCCGCAAGGCCGTCGAGGAAACGGCACGGCGAGGGATCCCGGTCGGCGGACACTTCATTCTGGGGCTGCCCGACGAGACCGGGGAGATGCTCCTCGACCGTGTACGGATCATCAATTCGCTGCCGCTGACGACCGTCAAGTTCCACCAGCTGCAGATCCTCGCCGGGCCCCCCATGGCCGCCCTCTACGAACAACAGCCCCGCCGCTTTCCGCAATGGACTCCGGAGAGCTATGTCGATCTGCTGGCGGAGATGGTCCGGCGGCTGCGGCCCGACATCGTACTCGAACGCATTGTCAATCAGGTGCCGCCCCGTTTCCTCACCCAAAAGGCCTGGGGCGGCCTGCGCAGCGGCGAGCTGTGGCGCCTGCTTGAAAAAAGACTCCGCGAAAAAGGTGCGCATCAAGGTGATTTTTTATACCTTTGTACGGGCGATTCCCCACGCGGGTCTCTTCGCCGTTAACAGCTTCCTTCCATGAAAACAACTCCGATAAATCGTCAGACAATCACCCGTACGTTGCTCGAATACCTCTGGATGATCGTCGGAATGTTCATCTACTCGTTCGGCTGGCTGGCCTGCATCATGCCCGCCAACACGCTGGGCGGCGGTGCCGCCGGTCTCGCGCTGCTCTTCTATCACGTAACGGGACTGCCCATCGGCGCCCTGACGCTCATCATCAACGGGATTCTGCTTCTCTTCGGCGGAATGATCGTCGGATGGAACTTCGGCATGAAGACCATCTTCTGCATCCTGATGCTCTCGGTCTCGATGACCGTCCTGCAACCCTTCCTGGCAACCATCACCCCCGCCGGCGAGACACTCTTTGCACTCAATCCGGTCAGCGACCGCATCCTGCTGGTCATCCTCGGCGGAATCATCGCCGGAGCCGGCATCTCCATCTGCTTCCGGCAGGGCGGATCCACCGGAGGTACCGACATCATCGCCATGATCATCAACAAGTACAAGACCATCAGCTACGGACGCATCCTCATTACCGTCGATTCGATGATCATCCTTTCATCGTTGTTCGTCAGCGACATGGGTGTCGATTCGGTCATCTACGGCTTCGTGGTCACGGCCGTCATGGGATATACGGTTGACATGGTCCAGGCCGGCAACCAGCAGTCCAGCCAGATCTTCGTCTTCACCCACCGCTACGAAGCCATGGCCAACGAGATCATCACCTCGACCCGCCACAGCGCAACCATTCTCGATGCCATGGGCTGGTACTCGAAAGAGGGGATCAAGGTGGTTCTCGTCGTCTGCCGCAAGCGCGAAACCTCCCAGATGCTCAAGATGGTCCGCAACATCGATCCCGACGCCTTCATCTCCGTCGGATCGGTCATGGGCGTTTACGGCAAGGGATTCGAGGCCCTCAACAAGATCTGAATCCGGAAAACCGACAGACGATAACAGATATCCGGCCGCTCGCCCGCTCGCCCCATACGACGGGCCGGAACGCCGAATCATACAACTCACGAAACCGAATGAAAATTCCAAGCAACTACAACGTGTTGAAAGCCGTCAAGGAGTATCTGCTCATGACCGTGGGCCTGTTGATCTATTCGTTCGGATGGATCGCCTGCATCAAACCCATGGAGGTCGCCGCCGGCGGCGGAACCGGTCTGTCGATGATCATCAGCCATACGGCCTCCGAGATGTGGGGCTCCGACATCCGCGTCGGAACCGTCTTCCTGCTTATCAACATCGTGCTGCTCATCCTGTCGGGATTCACCGTGGGCTGGAACTTCGGATTCAAAACCCTCTACTGCATCGTCGTGGCCTCGGGATTCATGGCCCTGATGGAGCCCTATTTCCTGACACACTATCCGCCCGTCGGCGACGTCATAGCCCTTGACGACAAGCTCCTCACCATCATTCTGGGAGCGCTGCTCGCCGGTGCCGGCATGGCCATCTGCTTTTCGGCCGGCGGAGCCACCGGCGGGACCGACATCATTGCCAAGATCTTTCACAAATACTGGGGCGTGCCCTACGGCAAGGTCATCATCTATACCGATATCCTCATCATCGGTTCGACCCTGTTGCTGGGCTACTCGCTCTCCGACGTTATCTACGGCTACATCGTCACGGTCGTTGTCGGCACGACGGTGGACCTGCTCATGTCGGGCAGCCAGCAGTCGAACCAGATCTTCATCATCACGGCCGATTACGACCGCATGTCCGAGGCCATGCTGCACGAAGCCAATCGCGGCGTGACGCTCATCGACGCAACGGGCGGCTACTCTTCGACCCAGACCCGGATCGTCATGGTGGTCTGCTACAAACGCGACGCGGGACATATCCTGCGAATCGCACGCGACATCGATCCCAAGGCCTTCATCACCATCGCTTCGGTATCGGGAACCTACGGCGAAGGGTTCCGCAAGCTCACGCAACTGCACTGACCGGCATGGGACGTTTTGCCGATATCGTTCTGCCACTGGCGCAACCCGCCTACACGTATGCCATACCCGACGGTCTCGACCTGAACGAAGGCGATGCCGTAACCGTACGGTTGGGCTCCAGCCGGATCTATACGGGAATCGTCTGGCGCGTACACGACCGGCGGCCCGATCTTCCGCAAATAAAACCCGTCATACGAAGACTCTACGATCTGCCCCTGCTCGACGCCCGTCAACAGGCCTTGTGGAGCTGGATGGCCGATTACTACATGTGTTCGGCGGGCGAAGTGATGCGTTTTGCACTGCCGCAGCTTATCAAGCCCTCGGGGCAGACCGAAGAGGAGTTGCTGCAACGTGCCTTCACCCCCCGTACCGAGACCTATGTCGCCCTGAGCCCGGAGCTGCTCGACGAAACACGGTTTCATGAAACGATGGAGCGCCTCGAACGCCGCGCTCCGCGTCAATACGCCGCACTGCTGGAGCTTGCAACCGCCGACGGCGAGGAGCGGATCACCCGCTCCGAAATCCCCCGCAGAGTGCTTGCCGCCGACGCCGCGACCCTTGCCGCGCTGTGCAGGAAGGGTTTCATCTCCATGGCACAGCGGGAGCGATCCGTCGAGAGGGGGGCCATCCGGTTCCAGCTGCCGCTCCTCTCGGCCGCGCAGCAGCGTTGTCTCGACGACATCCGTCAAAAGTTCAGCGACGGTCCCCGCACCTTGTTGCTGCACGGCATCACCGGTTCGGGAAAGACGGAGATCTACATGCACCTGATGGCAACGGTGCTGGCCGACGAAGGGGATGTTCTGCTGCTGGTTCCCGAAATCGCCATTACGGCACAGCTGATCGCCCGCTTCGAACGGATCTTCGGCAGCCGCGTCACCGCCTACCACTCGAAACTGCCCCTCACGCGCCGCGCCGAGACCTACCTGCGGATCGCACGCAGTACAGGCGGAGAGCTGGTGATCGGAACCCGCTCGTCCATCTTTCTGCCCCTGCGCCACCTGCGGTTGATCGTCGTCGATGAAGAACACGACGCCGGATACAAACAGACCGACACACAGCCGCGATACAACGCCCGCGATACGGCCGTCGTCATGGCACAGCTCTTCAATGCCCGCACGGTTCTGGGCAGCGCCACCCCCTCACTCGAAAGCTATGCGAACGCCTTGAGCGGGAAATATGCACTCGTCACGCTTTCGGAACGGTACGGAGAGGCGCGGCTGCCGCACATCGTCGTCTCGGACACGCTGCGCGCCGTCCGGAGAAACGAACGGACGGCACATTTCAACGCCCTGCTGCTCGAACGCATCGGACAGGCCCTCGCCCGCAAGGAGCAGGTCATGCTCTTCCAGAACCGCCGCGGCTTCTCGCCCTATGTCGAATGCCGCAACTGCGGATGGACGGCCCGGTGTCCGCACTGCAACGTCTCGCTCGTCTACCACAAACGCGAAAACCGGCTTCAGTGTCACTACTGCGGCTACACGATGCCGCTGCCCGGCCATTGTCCCGAGTGCGGGAACGACGAGGTCGTAACGGCGGGGTTCGGAACCGAGAAGGTCGAACTGGAGCTGGCCCGTCTCTTCCCCGAGGCCCGCATCGAACGGCTCGATCGCGACACCGCAACCTCCGAACATGCCTACAACGCAATCATTGCCCGTTTCGAAGCGGGCGAAAGCGATATACTTGTCGGCACGCAGATGATTACGAAGGGGTTCGATTTCGCCCGCGTTTCACTCGTGGGGATTCTCAATGCCGACAACCTGCTCTTCGGACCCGACTTCCGCGCCGCCGAACGGGCCTTCCAGCTCATGATGCAGGTTGCCGGACGCGCCGGACGTCGCGACATCGCGGGAGAGGTCGTCATCCAGACCTCCGAACCCGAACATCCCGTCATCCGGCAGGTCGTGGCGGGCGACTACGAAGCGATGGCCCGCATGCAGCTTGCCGAACGCCGGCAGTTCTCCTATCCGCCCTACGCACGGCTCATCCGGATGACGCTGCGGCACCGCAACCGGGAGTTGCTCTACAACGCCTCGGCAACCCTTGCAAAGGCCTTGCGGGAGCGGTTCGGACGTCGTATTCTCGGACCCATCGCACCGGTCATCGACCGCGTCCGCGATATCTACATAACGGAATTTCTGCTCAAGATCGAAAGCGGGGCCTCCGCCGCCCGCGCGCGGCAGCTCCTGCGCGAGATCGTCCCCCGGACAATCGGAACCGCACCCTTTCGATCGATCCTGTTCGGATATGATGTCGATCCTCAATAGGTTTGCCGGCGGCATCCGGGAACTGCTCTTCCCGACACGGTGTCCGGTCTGCGGCGGAGAACTCCCGCCCGGATCCCGCGTCGTATGCACCCGCTGCCGCTACGACATTCCGCTGACCGGCTTCTGGGAAAGAAGTTACAACCCGTTGTGGGAGCGGCTCTCGACCTTCGTGCCGATCGAACAGGCCTCGGCATTTCTCTACTTCCTGCCCGGCAGCGGCTGGCGGGAGCTGATCCACCGCTTCAAGTACCACGACGCCTGGCGGCTGGCACGCGACATGGGCGTATGGTACGGCCACGAACTGCGCGACTGCGGGCTCTATGCCGATGTGGATCGGGTTGTCGCCATACCGCTCCACTGGCGCAAACGGCTGCAACGCGGGTATAATCAGGCGGAGTATCTCGCCGAAGGAATCGCCCGGGTGCTGCAGATTCCCGTCGATCGGCACAGCGTGCAGCGGATCCACAACAACCCCGCTCAGGCCCGTCATCACCGGAAGGAACGATGGGACAATGTCGAGGGGATCTTCAGGGTGAAACACCCCGAACGGCTGGCGGGGCATCACCTGCTGCTCGTGGATGACGTGCTCACCACCGGAGCCACGCTGCTCTCCTGCGCCGAAACCATTCTGAAGGCAGTCCCCGACTGTCGTCTCAGTGTCGCCGTGCTGGCCGTTCCGCAACACGAGTTCGGACTCGACCGCTGATGCCGCACGGCGGCGCCTTCAACGGAGCAGGCTCCGTATTTTTTTACTTTTCATTTTATTTATTGCGCGGCTTTGCGTAATTTTGAGACCTGAAACGACCGCACCCGAAACAAGGTCTCTCCACCCCTGTGCCCAAAGGTCCGACAAACATCCATCGCGCATTCAGTCTGCAGGTTGCAGCAGCGAACGTCTTGTCGGCCCGCAACATCGACCCGGAGGAGGAGGTTTTTGCGCGGCCGCAACCGAAGAACGTTATGACACAGGAAAAAGAGAAGCCGTCGATCCGCAACCGCGAAGCCTATGCAGCCCTGACCGAGATGGGAGGGAATGTTCCGCCCCAGGCCGTCGAACTCGAAGAGGCCGTACTCGGAGCCCTGATGCTCGAAAAAGATTCGATCATCACCGTACAGGAGTTCATCACCCCCGATGCCTTCTATACCGAAGAACATCGGCTCATCTATCGCGCCATCGAGGAGTTGTCGGCCGAGTTGAAGCCCATCGACCTCTATACGGTCACCGAACGGCTGAAGGTCAAGAAGGAGCTCAAGAAGGTGGGTGGAGCCTCCTATCTTGCCCAGCTTACGCAAAAGGTCGGGTCGGCCGCCAATGTCGAGTTCTATGCCAAAATCATTGCTCAGAAGTATGTCCAGCGGGAGTTGATCCGTTCGGCGACGGAGATCCAGCGCCGCTCCTACGACGAATCGACCGACGTGACGGATCTGATCGGCTTTGCCGAACAGGAGATCTTCAAGGTCGCCGAGGGCCATGTCAAACGCTCCGTACAGAAGGCCTCCGACGTCCTGGCCCGCACCCTTGCCCAGATCGAGGAGAATGCGAAAAACAAGAACGCATTCAACGGCGTACCCTCCGGATTCATGGCACTGGACCGGATCACGATGGGCTGGCAGGCGTCGGATCTCATCATCATCGCCGCCCGACCGTCGATGGGCAAGACGGCCTTCACGCTGACCATGGCGCGCAACATGTCGGTCGATTACGACCAGGGGGTCGCATTCTTTTCGCTCGAGATGCCGGCCAACCAGCTGATGATGCGTCTGATTGTCGCCGAGACCGGACTTCCGGGCAACGATGTCAAACTGGGCAAGCTGACCCCCGAGCAGTGGCGTCATCTCGAATCGGCGACAAAACCCCTGGGAAAGGCACCGCTCTATATCGACGATACACCCGCACTGTCGGTCTTCGAATTCCGGTCTAAAGCCCGCCGGCTGAAGATCCACAACGACATCAAGGTCATCATGATCGACTACCACCAGCTCATGACCGGAGGACCGCAGGCCGCAAAGGGCGGAAACCGCGAACAGGAGGTGTCGTTTATCTCCCGAACCCTCAAGGCCATCGCCAAAGAGCTGAATGTCCCGATCATCGCCCTTTCGCAGCTCAACCGTTCGACGGAACTGCGTGGCGGTTCGAAACGGCCCCAGCTCTCGGACCTCCGTGAATCGGGCGCCATCGAGCAGGATGCGGATATCGTGGCCTTCATCCACCGTCCCGAATACTACGGGATCAATCAGGATGAAAACGGCATGCCTACGGCGGGCATGGCCGAACTGATCATTGCCAAGCACCGTAACGGTGCCGTCACCGACGTCAAGCTGCGGTTCCTGAAGGATCAGGCCCGTTTTGCCGACATCGACGACGCCGACCTGCTGCCCGGCGGGAAACCCGCACCCGGACAGCAGTACGACGACATAGAGAGCGATTCGAACGCCTTTCAGGGCAGCGGGCCCTATCCGGGTCCCGGATCGATGGTACCTACCGAGTTCGATATCGCACCCCGACCCCTGAATGACGAAGCACCCTTTTGATCGACCGCCATGTTCGTCCGCACCGCAGCTGGAGCCATCGTCGGCATTGATGCCGTACCCGTCGCCGTTGAAGTAAACGTCGCGAATGCCGGACAATTGGGGCTGTTCCTGGTCGGATTGCCCGACAATGCCGTCAAGGAGAGCGAACAGCGCATCCGCTCGGCGTTCGAGAACAGCGGACTCCGAATGACCGGCAAGAAGGTCGTGGTCAACCTTGCTCCAGCCGATCTGCGCAAGGAGGGGGCGGCATTTGATCTTCCGATAGCCGTAGCGATGCTCGGTGCCACGGAGCAGGTGCCGGCCGACAAACTCGAAAAGACGATGCTGGCGGGAGAGCTCTCGCTTGACGGCTCGGTGAAACCCGTTCGAGGTGTTCTGCCGATGGCCGTCAAGGCCCGGGAGGCCGGTCTGCAGCAACTGATCATCCCCCGCGACAATGCCTGTGAAGCCGCCGTTGTCGAGGGGCTCGACGTCATCGGCACCGGCTCCCTTGCCGAAACGGTGGCGTTCCTGCGTGGAGAGAGGGAGATCGCTCCGACCAAACCGATACCCGCCGCCGATTTTGCCCGGACGGCGAATCGGTATGCCGAGGATTTTTCCGACGTGCGGGGACAGGCCGCCGTCAAACGGGCGCTGGAAATTGCGGCCGCCGGCGGGCACAACATTCTGATGATCGGGCCTCCGGGTTCGGGCAAGACCATGCTGGCGCGACGGCTCCCCACGATTCTGCCGCCCCTGACGGTCGAAGAGGCTCTCGAAACGACCAAGATACACTCCGTTGCAGGAAAGATCGGGGCCCGTCACGGACTGCTGACCGAACGTCCGTTCCGCGCCCCGCACCACCTGACGTCGCAGGTGGCCCTCATCGGAGGTGGACAGACACCGCAGCCGGGCGAAGTATCGCTGGCCCATAACGGGGTGCTTTTTCTCGACGAACTGCCCGAATTCGGCCGCAACGTCCTGGAGGTGCTGCGGCAACCGCTCGAGGAGCGGCGCATCACCGTCTCCCGGGCCCGTTACAGCGTCGAATACCCCGCCAATTTCACGCTTGTGGCGGCGATGAACCCCTGTCCGTGCGGATACTACAATCACCCTACCCACGAATGTACCTGTCCTCCGGGAGCTGTGCATCGTTATCTGGGACGTATCTCCGGACCGCTGATGGATCGTATCGACCTGCATGTCGAGGTCACGCCGGTGTCGATCCGAGAGATGTCGTCGTCGCAACCCGAGGAGTCGAGTGCGGCGATCCGCGAACGGGTCATCGAAGCCCGACGCATCCAGAGCAACCGATTCCGCGACGTGCCCGGCATACATACGAACGCCATGATGAACTCGCGCATGCTGCGGGAGTATTGCAGGACGGATTCGGCGGCACAGGCACTGCTCGAACGGGCCATGGACCGACTTGGTCTTTCGGCCCGGGCCTACGACCGCATTCTGAAGGTGGCGCGGACGATTGCCGATCTGGCGGGGGATGAAACGGTCGGAACACCGCACATCGCCGAAGCAATCGGTTACCGCTCGCTCGACCGCGAAAACTGGGGTCGGTAGGAGTCCCGGAGAGGGCCGTCACCGAGCAAGGAGGAGGGGGGGGGTAAGGATAAAGGTGATGTGATGCGAATGGAGAGGTGACGATGGGAATAATGAACCGGAACCGGCGGAGAGGCACGGAACGGAAAAGCAGAACGGACGATAAGGAGCGTCCCGAAACAGAGCGATGAACAGGAGGCTGCAAAGCGGGACAGAAAAGCGGATGCCGGGAGAGGGATAAGGTGACGGGAGAGGGATGAGGTGACGGGAGCGAAAAGAGAGTCGGAGCGGGAAAAGAAGCCCCGTACAAAACGAGGAAAAGATAAACGGGCCTGTCGTTGAAGATGGTCCGCAACGATGACGATTGAGACTAAAACAATTTGAAGAAAAGATACAAATGAAACGTGTTATCCTTTCGGGCGGCGGCACGGGCGGACATATCTACCCGGCCGTAGCGGTTGCCGAAGCACTCAAAAAACGCTTCGGGGACGATGTCGAACTCCTTTTCGTGGGCGCCGAAGGCAAGATGGAGATGGAAAAGATTCCCGCGCTGGGCTATCGCATCGTCGGCTTGCCGACGGCCGGGCTGCAGCGGCGGCTGACACTGTCGAATCTGGCCCTCCCGTTCAAGGTGCTCAAAAGCATCCGTCGTGCGCGGCGTACCATCCGCGATTTCAAGGCCGATGTCGTGGTCGGATTCGGCGGCTATGCCTCCGGCCCCGTACTGTGGGCCGCGCAACGCGCCGGGGTGCCGACACTCATCCAGGAACAGAACTCCTACGCCGGACTCACGAACAAGATCCTCGCACGCGGCGCCCGCCGGATCTGCGTCGCCTACGACCACATGGAACGCTTCTTTCCCGCCGACCGGATCGTCCATACGGGCAATCCGCTGCGCGGCCGCTTCTCCCGTCCGACGGCGGAGGACAAACTTCAAGGCGCAGCCTTTTTCGGACTCGAAGCCGACCGGCCGACCGTATTGGTCGTCGGCGGATCGCTGGGGTGCCGCACCCTCAACGAAACGATGAAGGCATGGCTGACACGCCAGGAGTTCAAACCGCCGTTCCAGGTGATCTGGCAGACCGGAAAATACTACGAGGCCGAGATGCAGCGTTTTCTCGCTGAACATCCCTCGCCGGGGATCTGGCAGGGAGCCTTCATCGACCGGATGGATATGGCCTATGCCGCAGCCGATGTCGTCGTATCGCGCAGCGGCGCCTGCTCCGTTTCGGAGTTGTGCCTGGTGGGACGGCCCACGCTCTTCGTCCCGTCGCCCAATGTCGCCGAAGACCATCAGACGAAAAATGCACGCGCACTCGTCGAAAAGGAGGCGGCCGTGATGGTGACGGATGCCGATGCCCCGACCTGTGCGATGGAGACGGCCGGTGCACTGCTCGCCGATGCCGCGCGGCGCGAACGCCTGAGCCGGAACATTGCAGCGCTGGCGATCCCCGATGCGGCGGAGCGCATTGTCGATGAAATTGCAAAGATCTGGTAAAACAACGCGCAAGCGCAGTCAATATTCAAGAACGATCCCTGAACGGGATTTTGACAGAAACAAAATGGAGTTACAACGCATCTATTTTCTCGGCATCGGCGGTATCGGCATGAGTGCCCTTGCCCGTTACTTTCTGCATGAAGGCAAACAGGTGGCCGGTTATGACCGCGTATGTTCGGCCCTCACGGAGGCTCTCGAAAAGGAGGGCGCCGAAGTCCACTATACGGAGGATCCCGATGCCATTCCCGAACCATTTCGCCGTCCCGAAGGGACCATGGTCGTCTATACGCCCGCCGTACCGGACGACCATCGTGAATTCGTCTGGTTCCGCACCCACGGCTTCACCATAGAGAAACGTTCGCAGATGCTCGGACACCTCTCGCAGGGCAAATATGTGATGGCCGTTGCGGGAACGCACGGCAAAACGACCACCTCGACACTCATCGCCTGGCTCAACCGCGAGGTCGAAGGGTGCGGCAGTGCCTTTCTGGGCGGCATCTCGAAGAATTTCAACAGCAATCTGGTTCTGGGCGAGGGGGACCGGCTGGCCGTCGAGGCCGATGAATTCGACCGGTCGTTTCTGCGGCTTGCGCCCGATGTGGCGGTCGTCACGGCCGTCGATGCGGACCATCTCGATATTTACGGCACCTACGAAGCCGTAAAAGAGGCCTTCGCACAGTTCATCGAACGGATCCGGCCCGGCGGAACGCTCATTCTCAAGAAAGGGGTCGATGTGGCCGTACGCAACCGGGCCATCACCGTTTACCGGTACGCCTACGATTCACCGTGCGATTTCTACGCCCGGAACATCCGGCTCATCGAGGGCGGCCACTATCGATTCGATCTGGCGACGCCTTCGGGCACGATCGCCGACTGCACGCTGGGAATTCCCGGATGGATCAATGTCGAAAACGCCGTCGCGGCCGTCGCCGCCCTCTGGTGTGCCGACCGCAACGAAGGTCGGGATCCCGACGCAGAACGCCTGCGAAAGGCGCTGGCCGACTTTGCTGGCGTCAAGCGCCGCTTTGAATTTTACGTCAACACTCCCCGGCAGGTCTATATGGACGATTATGCCCATCACCCGCGTGAAATTGCCGCAACGCTTGCATCCGTCAGACAGATGTTTCCCGGTCGCCGTGTAACGGCGATCTTTCAGCCGCACCTCTACACCCGGACCCGCGACTTCTATCGGGAATTTGCCGACGTGCTGTCACAGGCCGACGAGGTCGTTCTGCTGCCGATCTACCCCGCACGCGAAGAGCCCATCGAGGGGATTACGAGCGAGATCATTGCCGAACGGGTAACCGTACCGTGCCGGATTGTCACGCGGGAAGAGCTGGCGGAGACGATTGCCTCCATGCAGACCGACGTGGTCATCACCTTCGGTGCCGGGAACATCGACGCCTGCTGCGGAAAACTCGCCGAAACTCTGCGCAAGAAAGCCTGATTCAACATGTCCCGACCGCTACGATACCTGCTTCTCGGTGTGCTCTGGAGCGCCGTTGCCGTGTATGTCGGATACACGGCCGCACGGGTGCATCGGCACCGTAAAACGCTCGTCGTGCAACGGCTCGACATCGAGGTGGCCGACAGTTCGTCACGCGGGCAGCTCGTCTCCAGCGACATGGTGCGCCGGTGGATCACCCGCAGCGGGATCAAGACGACAGGAACAACGGCCCGGGATGTAGATCTGCAGGCTGTCGAGGAGATGATTCTCCGCAACGGATTCATCGCCGATGCGGCGGCGTCGATCGATTACGGCGGTGTTCTGCACATTACCGTGAGCCAGCGACATCCCGTCGTGCGGCTGCTTTTCGACGGATACAACGCCTATGCCACGGCCGACGGATACCTCTTCGCGGCACCGCAGTCATCCGCGCTCTATGTTCCGGTTCTTACCGGCGACTACGCGCCGCCGACACCCCCGTCCCACAACGGGTCGATCCAGGCGTACCTCGAGGCTCAGATTGCAGCCTCGAACGACCGGATTCAGGAGATCGAGCGGGAAAAATACCCGCTCTACCGCGAGGAGCGTCTCAACGATGAAAATCTCAAGGGCCTCCGCCGCAGGGTCATCAAAAAACGCTGGTTCGAAAGTAAGGAGAGTTTCGGGCGGCGAGTCAGGGAGTTGCGCGAAGAAAACGCCCGTCTGCGCCGCCAATACCGTTATACGGCCCGGGTATTGCAGGAAAAGATCGACCGCATAACGGCCCGGCAAAACGCCGAACGTGAAAAGCAAAAAAAGTTGCGTAAAAACTGCGAAGATTTCTTGAAACTCCTTAACTTTGTGCAGTTCGTCGAAGCGGACGATTTCTGGCGCTCGGAGATCGTCCAGATCGTCGTATCAAAAGGGCACGGCGGCGCTCCGGAGATCGAACTGATTCCCCGCGTGGGGGATCATACGATTCTCTTCGGTTCGCCCGACGATGCCGCAGAGAAATTCGACAAACTGCTGACGTTCTATCGACACGGCCTGCGCAATATCGGCTGGCAGGAGTACCGGACGATCAACGTCAAATACAGGAATCAGGTAGTTTGCACAAAATAGGAACCGCCGGCGGAGAGCAAGGAGAGAGGGGGGGGGTCCCGCCCGATCCGCATGCCGGAGAGTTGCCGCAAAACGAAACAGAAAAAGTGGAGAAGAAAAATTACATCGTCGCGATCGATCTGGGTACGTCAAATGTCGTTGTCGCCGTTGCCGAACGGGCCGGGGACGGACGGCTGAACTTGCGTTGTGTCGTCTCGAAACCCTCACAGGGAGTCAAGGCCGGCATGATTACCAATATCGAACAGGTGAGCAATGCCATCAAGTCGGCCGTCGACGCCGTAAATGAAAAACTGGGACTGCGGATCACCGAAGCATACACCGGAATCTCCGGAGAGTTCGTCCGCTGTGCCCGCCATACCGACCACGTCTTTACCTCCGATCCGCAGAACGGTGTGAACCGTACCGATGTCGAGGCGCTGTTCGAACGCATGCGCAACGTACAGGCTCCCGACGATGAAACGATCATGGAGCGGATTCCGCAGAACTATCTTGTGGATGAGAATCAGGAGGTGGCGGATCCCATCGGCTCCTTCGGCAAACGGCTGGCATCGACCTTCAACTTCATCCTCTGCGCCAAGACGCCGCTCGAACGGCTCAATCTCGCATTGCGCCGCGTAGGGATTCGGTCGCTGGGCATGTATGCCAACGCGCTGGCCACAGCCGCCGCCGTCCTCACCCCCGACGAGAAGGAAGAGGGTGCGGCACTGGTTGACATCGGCGGCGGCGTAACCGATGTGGCGGTCTATTACCGCAACGTCCTGCGCTACATCGCAACGATTCCGATGGGTGCCGGCGCCGTCAACAACGATATCCGTACGTTGGGTATTTTCGAACGGCATGTCGATAACCTCAAGCGGAAATTCGGATCGGCCCTTGCGGAGCTGGCCCCCAATACGATGGTAAGCGTCAAGGGCCGCACCGCCAAAGAGACAAAGGACATTCTGCTCTACAACCTCGCCGTGGTCATCGAAGCCCGCATGAGAGACATCGCCGAATATGTCGCACAGGAGATCAAGGATTCGGGTTATGCGGACAAGCTCGCCTATGGAATCGTTCTGACGGGCGGATCCGCACAGTTGCGGCATGTCGATGAACTCTTCCGCCGCGTAACGGGCATGGACGTGCGCATCGGCACGGGCGAAGAGGTTCTCGAAAAGGAATCCGAGACCGCGACCGAAAGCGAGAAAAAGGAGGGAAAAGAGAAAAAAGAGGAGAAAATCAATATCCTGCCGGATTATGCAACGGCCATCGGCCTGCTCTATTGCGGAGCGGAACACGGTGACTGTGCCGTTGTGGAGGTTCCTCAACCGGCGGCGCGCCCGCAAGGGCCGAAACCGGGCGTCTCTACCCCGTACCAGCCGGCCGCAGCGACAGGTACGGCAGGTACCGCCGCCACGACCCCTGCAGCCGGATATCGGCCCGCAGGACAGGCAGCACCCGGACCGATCCCTGCCGCCGAGCGTCCTGCCGCCACTGCCGGCACAACCGGAGTCGGAAAGGAGGAGGCCCCCGCTCCCGAGGAGCCGCGAACGACAACTGAGCCCCATCGGCACAAACGGGGTCTGCTCGACAAGTTGAAACAGTCGCTGGGCTGGCGTCTGGACGATTTCTTTACGGGATCGGATGACGAGGAGATTTGAAAAGACTACGCCCGCAGGAAGGTGTTAACGAAAAGGTATGAATGACGATCTGATGAATGAAATTGCTACGGCAAAAGAGAATAAATCTTCGATAATCATGGTGGTAGGCGTCGGCGGTGCCGGCGGCAATGCCGTGAATCACATGTGGAACCTCGGCATCAAGGATGTGGGCTTCATGGTCTGCAACACCGACCGTCAGGCACTGGACAAAAGTCCCGTTGAGGAGAAGGTCCAGCTGGGACGTGAAGGTCTCGGTGCCGGCAACGATCCCGAGAACGGCCGCAAGGCGGCCATCGAATCGCTCGACGAGATCCGCAGCCGCCTCGAAGCGGCAGGCACCCGCATGTTGTTCGTAACGGCCGGCATGGGCGGCGGTACGGGTACGGGAGCCTCTCCCGTCATCGCCAAGCTGGCACACGAAATGGGTATTCTGACGGTCGGTATCGTCACCTCGCCGCTGGCCGTCGAGGGCAAGATCCGCTATGAACAGGCCATCAGGGGTATCGAGGAGCTGAGCAAGAATGTCGATTCGCTGCTGGTCATCAACAACGAGAATATCGTCGAGATGTACGGACGGCTGTCGCTCAAGCAGGCCTTCGGGAAAGCCGACGACATCCTCGCCTCGGCTGCAAAGGGCATTGCCGAGATCATCACCGTCGAGAGCGACATGGTCAATGTCGATTTCGCGGATGTCTCGAAGGTGATGCGCGACAGCGGCCGCGCGCACATGTCGGTGGCCACGGCCGAAGGCGAAAACCGCGCCGAAGAGGTGGCCCGGGCCTCGCTCGAATCCCCGCTGCTCGACCATACGCTCATCTCGGGTGCGAAAAACATCCTGCTCAACATCTCGACATCCGATGCGGACTCGCTGGCGCTCGACGAAGTGATGGAGATCCTCAAATACATCCAGACCCATGCCAGCGTACAGGATGCCGACGGAACGATCCACGATGCAAACATCATCTGGGGAACAAGCATCAAGCCGCAGCTGGGCCGCCGCATCGAACTGGTGGTCGTAGCAACCGGATTTGACGGAGTACCTATCGAGCCCGTCGTCAAGACCCCCGTCACGCCCGCCGAACAGACGGCACCGCAGCCGCTCGACGAGTCCGGTCTCGAACCTGTCAAGCAGAGACCCGTACCCCATTTGCGGCCGATGACCCAAGTCATGCTCGGCGAGCGGACCACGCGATACAAGAACATCGAAGCACAGATGGCAGTTCCGGCCTACCGGACCCGCAAGGCCGAACTGATCGTCGAGATCCCGGGCAGCAAAAAGGAAGTGCTCCGCGAGGAGGAACAAAACACGCCGAAAACCGCTCAGGACAAAAGCGGCTCCCTCTTCGACTGATCCGAATGACCCTGCCGATGCCGCGGGCGCTCCACGAATACGTCGTACCCGCAGCCGAATACAACCCCTGAAACCGCAGAATTTTGGAAGGAAGTCTTGTCACACTCAATCCCGTAGATATCGGGTTGCTCCTGCCGGCAGTCGTCACCGTCTGCCTGCTGCTTGTCTCGGGTCTTGTCTCAGGGGCTGAAATATCGTTCTTTTCGCTTACACCCCGCGACATACGCGATATCAAGGCGCATCCGGAGAAACCCGCCAACAGCGCCATTCTCAACCTGTTGGGTAATGTGGACCAACTGCTTGCCACGATTCTCGTGGTCAACAACCTGGTCAACATCTGCATCGTCATCCTCGCCGCACGGATCATCAACATGCTGTTCACGTTCGGCTCCGACGGAATGCGTTTTCTCTTCGAGTCGGTGATCGCGACCTTCCTGCTGCTGCTCTTCGGCGAGATCATCCCCAAGGTCTTCGCCCAGAGCCGGCCGCTGCGCTTCGCACGCTCCGTAGCACGGATCATCCTGCTGCTGCGCAGCATCTTCCGCCCCGCCTCCTATGTCCTTATCCGCACAAGCAGCTCGATCAGCGAGCACGCCGTACGGAAAGACGAGCTCTCGCTCGACGAACTGGCCGATGCCGTCGATATGACCAACACCTCCTCGGAGGAGGAACACAACATGCTGTCGGGAATCGTCAAGTTCGCAAATACGGAGGTACAGGAGATCATGCGGCCCCGAATGGACGTGGTAGCCGTTGCCGTCGGTGAAAACTACGAGAGCGTCCGCAAACGCATCATCGAATCGGGCTTCTCGCGCATTCCTGTCTATGAGGAGGATCTGGACAACATCAAGGGAATCCTCTATGTCAAGGATCTGCTTCCCTACATCAACAACGGAGCGGGATTCGACTGGCAGCAACTGCTGCGCAAGGCCTATTTCGTTCCGGAGCACAAGAAGATCAACGATCTGCTGGAGGAGTTCCAGTCGAACAAGGTCCATCTGGCGGTCGTTGTCGATGAATACGGATCGACGCTCGGGATCGTGTCGCTGGAAGATATTCTGGAGGAGATTGTCGGGGAGATCTCCGATGAGAGCGATACCGTGGAGATGTTCTATACGAAACTCGACGACCACAACTACCTCTTCGACGGGAAGACCCATATCGGAGATTTCGAACGGGTACTCCAGCTGCCCGAGGAGTCCTTTGCCGACTGCAAGGGGGAAGCCGAGACGCTTGCCGGGCTGATGCTTGAGATCCGCCGCGACTTTCTCCAGAAAGGGGAGTCGGTCATGGCGCACGACATCCGCTTTACGGTCCATGCGCTGGAAGGCCATCGAATCGAGACGGTACAGGTTACCCTTCCCGAGAAAAAGACAGCCGGGAACGGAAAATGATCCCGCTCCGCCGACCGCCGGACCGGACAGGAGACAGACCGGACAGGGACAGACCGGACAGGCAGCATCGAATTACAATGCTGTGCCGGAGCAGGATGAAGAGAGGGGAGGGGGAAGCGAGCTGTAGCACTGCACCAGGCCGGCTGGCACGAAATTGAAAAGTTGTGCCGGGCCGGTGGCATGAATTGCAAGATTGGGCCGGAACAGAACGAAGAGGGACAGCACCGAACTGCCATGCTGCACAAGGCCGGATGACACTGCATTGAAAAACTGCACCGAGGCGAGACGAGACCGGAGAGATACCGAACCGTTACGCTGCACCAGGCCGGCTGGCACGGAATTGAAAAGTTGTGCCGGGCCGGTGGCATGAATTGCAAAATTGGACCGGAGCGCGACGAACCAACCGGACAAAACCACATCGGGCCGCTCCAGACGACACCGGATCATCCCGGATGGCACCGAGCCACATCCGGTCGTGCCATTCCGTTCCGGACCACACCCAAGCGCATCAGGTCCCGGGACCACAACGAACCGCACCGGTCGCAACAAACTGCGACGAGCAGCAACGTCCCTGCCCGACACACTCCAACACGGTCATACCACCGCATAACATACTGCATACCGCACCATCAACACCCAATCCACACAAAACCGACCAAATACCTGAAAAGGCATGAACGCCCGATGCATCATAGCTCCACTGTTGCCGCCCGACGAACTGCAGCGATGCACACCCGCCGCCGATCGGGATGCCGCCGCGGCATTCACGCCCCGACGTCGCGCCGAGTATCTCTCCTGGCGGGCTGTGATATACAAGGAATTAGGACCCGTAAAGATTGGATACGATCCCTCCGGAGGCCCTGTCATCGAGGACTCGGCGCTGCATATCGGGGTCTCACATGCCGCCGGACAGGTCGCTGTTGCCATCTCGGAGAATCGTTGTGCCGTGGACATCGAAAGCAGCGACAGAGACTTTTCGCGCGCCGCAGCCCGCTACATGACACCGCAGGAGATGATGCTCGACGGCGGACCGCTGACCCCGGGGATCGTCTGGTGCACGAAGGAGGCACTCTACAAGTATGCCCGCACCCCCGGTCTGGACCTGCTGGAAGATCTCACGGTTGACCGGATCGAACTGCCGGCCGGCAACACGTCCGGCTCCGTTGTCGCACACATCCGGAACGGCGAACCGAAACGGCTGCGGCTCGAACTGCGCGACGGGCTCATCGTCGTCTGCCTGCTCTGAAGGTTCCCGCTGCACGTCTCAGACATGCAGAAAAAGGCGGCAAGAGAGGGGCGGCTAAAAGGCGCGGTAAAGAGGCGGCAGAGAGGCGGCAAAGGAACAACAAAAGAGCAACAAGGAGGCAACAAAAGGGCGAAAGACATCAGTCGTTCAAGGGACGGGAAAGAGGGAAGAAAAAAGGAGGGAGCCGTATCGGTTCCCTCCTTTTGAAAATTTAGCGCGTCTCCATGTGCAGCAATCGCTGTTCCGGCATTGCACACCGCACCCTTCGGCATCCCCGTCCCTCCGGAACCGCAACGACGACCGTCGGAAACGACCGCACAACCTACTTGCCGTTGCGGCGTGACCAAAAACGGGGCGTAAGATCTTCACGCGCACCATCCGGGTGGATCCGCCACAGGCGCTGGTTGGTCGTCGGCGAATCCAACGGACCCTGTGCCGCAACGTAGGGGCCCAGTTTCACATAATCCAGCACGCCGACGGGATCGAATCCCGCAGGCAGCGCCGGCCGGCCCGAATACCATCCCGTACGCAACGCAGGGCGCAACGACCGCACAAGAGCCGCACAACGCAGGACATCGGCCGGATCAGCGTCTCCACCCATCAGGCAGAAGCAGGTGATCGTCGATCCATAGCGCTCCAGCAGCGTTTCAACCGCCGCATCGGTCAACGGCTCGCCGATATCGGTCTGCAGCTGGGGGCTGTGGCACCCCGGGCAACGGTTCGGACATCCCGAAAGGTTGACCGCCAGCGTCACCTCGTCGGGAATCTCCCGAAAGACAATATCATAATCGGTATATCGCAACATATTGCCGGTCATTCATCCCTGCGGGGTGCCGCAACGCTCCGCTCCTCCAGACCGCCGCCCGATTCCATGCCGGACGGCCGTGCATAGAAACGCCGTGCAGCCTCCTGTTGCCGCGCCTGCGAGAAGTTGCTGATGCGTTTCATGTAACCGATCACACGTGTCAGATAGTCGAGGTTGGTCGAATGGCAGTGCGGGCACTCCTTCAGATAGCGTTTGTCGATATGTCCGCAGTCGTTGCAGACCGTGTTCGGAATGTTGAACGTAAAGTAGTTGCACCCCTCCTGTGCCGCTACGCGCAGCAGCTGCCGGTATTGCGGCTGCGACAGGTGCTCTTCGAGGTTCATGTGCAGCGCCGAGCCGCCCGTAAGGTGGGAGATGTATTTTGCGCCGTGCAGCCGGAACTTGTCCACGATGTTGAGCGTCGTATCCTCCACGACGTAAAAATAACTGTTGTAGCAGTCGCGCGGAACGCGGTATCCGTCCTCCCGATCCCATTTGGCGTGTTTCACGCCGACGTTTTCCGCAGGAATCATCTCGCAGTTGAACAGTACATCCTTCGTCCGATACTTGCGGTTGTAACGCTCGATCAACCCCAGAATCTCCTCCGTAAAACGGACATAGGCCGGATTGTCGTCGATGGCGATTCCCTTGAACTCGGCCGCTTCGACCAGTCCGTTGACACCGATCGTCAGGTATTGGCGGCCGAGATTGATATACCCCGCATCGAACAGCGGAAGCATCCCCTTGCGCTGCAACTCCTTGAGATTCTCGTTGTAGGCCAGTTGGACCTTGTGCACCAGATCGACCACCTCCTCAAGGAACGACAAACAGGGGATTCCCTGCCGCTCCGCATATTGGATGCAGCGGTTCAGGTTGATCGTCAGCACGCTCTTCGACCCTGTCGAAACCCCGCCGGCACCCAGCGTATAGCTGAACCCGTTGTCCTGAATCTCGTTGCGCAGGCGGCAGCACGATGACAGCGAATCGGCGTTGTCGCTCATATAGGTGAAAAACGAATGGCCTTCGGCATACATCTCGGCGGTGAAATCGCCCCACTCCCGATCCATCACGTCGCCCTCTTTCGTCAGCAGCGCCACCGTCTCGACCGGAAACGTGAGCACCGTCCGCAGCCGCTCGGCGTTGAACCACTTCATGAAGCGCTTCTGCAGCCACGACAGCCCCTCCCAATCGGGCCGCGAGCCGTCGGGGAAACGGAATTCCCCGAACAACGACTCGAAATAGTATCGGTCGTAATAGGCGATGTTCCAAAAAACGGCTTGAAAATTCCGCGCTCCCGTCGGCTGATTGATCGAATAGACCACCTGTTCGAAACAGTCGGTGATGACCTTGTCGATCGTCCGCCGGCGGCGCGACAGATCGACGACCTCATCCGCCCGCTTGTAGTAGTCCGTACCGTATTCCTGTCCGATGAAATAGTTCATATACATCAGAAATTCGGGCGTGGCGCAGGCCCCCGAAAGCATCGACGACACGATGAAGACCATATTGACAAATCCGCCGCAGAAGGATTTGAGGTTTGTCGGCCGGGTCGAATTCCCGCCGATCGACGTCGTTCCGTTAAGCAGCCAGGGATACATCGTGATCGAAGCACAATAGTTGGCCAGCGACGTCTCGTCGTTCTTGTAGATGAAATGCCGGTTCAACAGATCGAGATAACGGTCCGAGAGCTCCTTGCCGTACATCTCCTTCAGCCGGTCGGTCAACAGCCGCCGGTTCAGGCGGATGAAATTCCGCTTCGGCAGCTCCCCGGTCAGCGTTGCGATGTTCTTGTTCTCCACATTCGCATTGGCGTCGTATTTCGATCCGCTCGCCGGATTCGACGCATCGCAATAATTCATCAGGAATTGCAGCTTGTCGCGCACCTCCCGATCCTCCGTATGCGTATGCCGGTAGATGATATAGCTTTTTGCAACCCGATAGTACCGTTCGGCCATCAATGCCGTTTCGACCTGATTCTGAATCTCCTCGACCGACATGCCGTCGGTTATGCGGATACGGCTCAGAATCGGAGTCAACATCTCCTCGGTGGCGAACCCGCCCACCGAAAGAAACGCCTTCGAGATCGCGGACTTGATCTTGTCAAGAGAGAAGCGTTCGCGTTTGCCGTCACGCTTCGTAATGAAGATTTCGGAACTGCTCATAACATATTGTCTTTTGGTTTTTTCGTAGCACCTTCTCATGGCGTCCTTATCCGTCGCGGCCCGATTCCGGGGAGGGCCCTGCCATGGGCCGCGCCGCGTTTATGACGCGAAGCGGCCTGTCGGCCGGCTCTGCGACCTGCCTGCCGGCAACGAGCCGAACCGGCACAACCCTGCCCCACAAGGCCTGCAGGGAAAATCGACAGGCGCCGTGCCGTTCCTCACCCGACAAACGGCATCGCCCGCCGGCCGTCACGGCAAAACCGGAAACGGCAACAACCTGTCGGAAACAAATAGGGGAAAGCATATAAACGATATCGCGGCGACGGTTTTCCCAAGATGTCATTCCTCTCTCCGCCCTCCCTCCTGCGGAAGAACGGGGCGTCGCACGCGAACCGCCGGTAAATGCCCTTCAACCCGAAAGCCCGAACGGAGGACAACGGCAGGTCTTCTGACTTCTTCCGACCGTGACACCTTCCCAACGTCCACAAACGTCAGTGGCCAAATCGCACGGACTTGCAACGGAAGTTACAGCTACGGGGATAGTCCCTGACTTGCACAGGTGTTCCCTTTTCATCCGACATGTCGATTGCCGACAAGCGGAACCGTCATCCTTGGTATCTGCAAAAGTATGAAAAACGCGCATCTGCCGGACCGTTCCGCCGGGGAAAAGATCAACAAATTATGAACACCCCTCCCGGATTCTTTTCTTCGTGCCGAATTGCCGAATTGGAATAAACATCCCCAATCATCGGCCTTTTCCGGCAATAAGCGAAATTGCCATTATTATTTTTTTGCAATATTTTTTAATATTTTGTAATATTGCAAAAACGATATGACAACGGAAAAGAGGCCGAATTCCCGTCTGCCCGGACTGCCGCACCGCCTGGAGCCTTTTTTTCAGGGGTTTATGCGGGAAAACAAGGGACCGGCAGAAAAGGAGAGGGCGTAAGGAGAATGCGATTTATCGGAGTTTTTATCGGTGCTTTTGGAGGTTTTAAGCATACCTGCCGCATACTATTCCACCCCCGTAAAGCGTTTTGAGAGACGATATATTAAATAAATCCACGAATTATGGCGCAGATCGAAGGATACATCTCGCAGATTATCGGACCCGTGATCGATGTCCACTTCCCCGAACTGGGGAATGAACATCTGTTGCCCAATATTCATGAAGCGATGACCATCCACCGCCCCGACGGGAAGGAGCTGATCATCGAGGTACAACAACACATCGGTGAAAATACCGTGCGCTGCATCGCCATGGACTCCACCGACGGCCTGCAACGTCACATGAAAGCCACGGCGCTGGGAACATCCATCTCCATGCCCGTCGGCGATCAGGTCAAGGGGCGGCTGATGAATGTCGTTGGTGCCGAAATCGACGGCATGCGGCCGCTCGATCACACGCACAAGGCTTCGATCCACCGCGAACCCCCGAAGTTCGATGAACTTGCCACGACGCAGGAGGTGCTCTATACGGGCATCAAGGTCATCGATCTGCTCGAACCCTATGTCAAGGGCGGCAAGATCGGTCTGTTCGGCGGCGCCGGCGTCGGCAAGACGGTGCTGATCATGGAGCTGATCAACAACATTGCGAAAAAACACAATGGATTCTCGGTCTTCGCAGGTGTCGGCGAGCGTACCCGTGAAGGCAACGACCTGTTGCGCGAAATGATCTCGTCGGGCGTCATCCGCTACGGCAAGGAGTTCGAGAAGAGCATGGAAGAGGGCCATTGGGACCTCTCGAAAGTCGATTACAATGAAGTTGCCAAATCGCAGGCCACACTGGTCTTCGGACAGATGAACGAACCGCCCGGGGCACGTCTTTCGGTGGCATTGTCGGGACTGACCGTCGCCGAAGCATTCCGCGACAGCGAAACGGACGGTGCGTCAAAGGATATCCTCTTCTTCATCGACAACATCTTCCGTTTCACACAGGCCGGATCCGAAGTGTCGGCGCTGCTGGGACGGATGCCGTCGGCCGTCGGGTACCAGCCTACGCTGGCGACTGAGATGGGACAGATGCAGGAGCGCATCACTTCGACCAAACATGGTTCCATCACCTCCGTACAGGCCGTCTATGTCCCAGCCGACGACCTTACGGACCCGGCACCCGCAACGACCTTCACGCACCTCGACGCCACAACGGTTCTCAGCCGCAAGATTACCGAACTGGGGATCTATCCCGCCGTCGATCCGCTGGAATCGACCTCGCGGATCCTCGATCCCCATATCGTGGGTGAGGAGCATTACCAAACGGCGCAGCGCGTAAAACAGATCCTCCAGCGGAACAAGGAGCTGCAGGACATCATCGCCATCCTGGGCATGGATGAACTCTCGGACGAAGACCGGCTGACGGTCAACCGCGCCCGCCGTGTCCAGCGCTTCCTGTCGCAGCCATTTACCGTTGCCGAGCAGTTTACCGGCGTAAAGGGACAGATCATCCCTATTGAAGAGACGATACGCGGCTTCAAGATGATTCTCGACGGGGAAGTGGATCATCTGCCCGAGCAGGCATTCCTCAACGTCGGAACGATCGACGATGCAATCCGCAAGGGAGAGGCGATGCTGCACGCCTCCGAACAGGCATAGGCCGGCGGAACAGGCCCTTGCAATCCCGACAAAGACAAGCAGCTGAAGCTAAAAAGAGAAAAACATGCAACTCGTTATCGTAGCACCGACCGGCATTCTGAGCCGCACGACGATCGACAGCATCTCGCTGCCCGGAGCATGCGGAGCCTTTACCGTTCTGCCCCGCCACGCCTCGATCATCGCACGCCTTACGGCCGGAACGATCCACTATGAGGAACAGGGCAAAACGACACGGATCGAGATCTCGGGCGGTTTCGCACGGGTGCATAACGATCAAATCGAGATCTGTGCCGAGACCTCCGGCAGCACGGGAACAAACGACTTACGGACAGATGAGCAGATTCAATCATAACACGACGGTCCTTGCACTTCTGTGTGCGTTCTTCTTCCTGCTTCCGCTCCCGCTGCGTGCACAGAGCGAAAGCGAGGAGATCAACACCAAGCAGATCGTGCTGGGACATATCGGCGACGCCTACGAATGGCACATGGGGACATTCGGCGGGTGGGAGTGTACCATCCCGCTTCCGATAATCGTCCACAGCCCCACCAGCGGCTGGCACTGCTTCTCGTCCGCACGCCTGCATGACGAGGGCGCCGAATTCGAAGGGCTCCGTATCGCCGAAGAGGGTCCCTATGAGGGAAAGATCGTCGAACGGCAGGCCGACGGCAGCGATTTGCGGCCGCTCGACCTCTCGATGACCAAGACCGCTGCCGGGCTGCTCATCAACAGCCTGCTCATCATCGTCCTCATCCTCGGATGCGCCCGCTGGTACCGCAGGCGGAGACCCGACTCGCCGGCCCCGCGCGGATTCGTCGGCATGATCGAAGCGCTCGTCTCCACACTCGTGGAGGATTTGATCAAACCCTGCGTAGGCCCCTCCTACCGCCGTTTTGCGCCCTATCTGCTCACGGTCTTCTGCTTTATCCTGATCAACAACCTCATGGGGCTCATCCCGATCTTCCCCGGCGGCGCAAACGTTACGGGAAATATTGCCGTAGCCTTTATTCTGGCGCTGGCGACCTTCCTCGCCGTAAACCTCTTCGGCCGCCGCACCTACTGGAAGGAGATCTTCTGGCCCGATGTGCCCACATGGCTCAAAATACCGATCCCGATCATTCCCCTTATCGAATTCGTGGGAATCTTCACAAAACCCTTCGCGCTGATGATCCGTCTGTTCGCCAACATCATGGCCGGGCACGCCGTCATCCTCAGCCTTACATGCGTCGTCTTCGTTACGGCAAAGATGGGGACCCTCATAAACGGGTCGATGACTGTCGTCTCCGTTTTCTTCTCCATCTTCATGAACTGTCTCGAACTGCTCGTCGCATTCCTTCAGGCATACGTCTTCACCCTGCTCTCGGCCGTCTTCATCGGTCTGGCGCAAGAGGAGGGCCATACGGAAACAGAAATCAAACCGTCGAACCATTTAAAATCATAAAACTATGCTGGATTTAGGAACTATCGGTGCCACTTTGGGCGCAGGTCTGGCCGCAATCGGCGCAGGCCTCGGAATCGGAAAAATCGGCGCGTCTGCCATGGAGGCCATCGGACGCCAGCCCGAGGCTACGAACAAAATCCGTATGAACATGATCATCGTCGCCGCTCTGGTCGAGGGTGCCGCACTGTTCGCCATCGTCGTTTGTTTCCTCGCGCTTTAATTCAACGAACAAAAACGAGCCATGGGACTTTTGCAACCCGAATCGGGACTTGTTTTCTGGATGCTGCTTTCATTCGCGGTCGTCTTCGTGCTCGTGGCAAAGTACGGATTTCCGGTAATTTTGCGGGCCATCGATTCGCGCAAGGAGTACATCGACTCATCGCTCGACGCCGCAAAAAAGGCGGAACGCAAACTCGACGGGATCCGTGCCGAAGGCGAAGCGCTGCGGGAAGCCGCCGAAGCCCGTCAACGCGAAATCCTGCAGGATGCCGCCGAAACCCGTGAACGGATCGTGCAGGAGGCCAAACGAAAAGCCGACGCCGAAGGACAACGCATCGTCGCTGCCGCCCGACAACAGGCTGTGGCCGAGCGCGAGGCGATTCTTCAGGATGCACGACAGCAGGTCGCACTGCTCGCCGTAGCCATCTCGGAGAAACTGCTCCGCGAGAAGCTCGCCGACGAAACATCGCAGACACAGTTGGCCGAACGGCTGTTCGACGAGTTCGAACAACATCAAAACACGGAGAGATCGTAGAACCATGTATGTCGGATTGATAGCCAGACGTTACGCAACGGCGCTGTATGCCTTCGCAACGGCAAACGCCGAAGCAGACCGCACGTGTGAGGAGGTGCGGCGTCTCACGGTGCGTTACCGCGAGCACCCGTCGGTGCGAACGGTGCTCTTCTCGCCCGTACTGCATGCCGACGAAAAGCTCGAAGCGATGCGCCGACTCTACGGCGGCCGGATGTGCGGTTCTCTCGAACGCTTTATCCGGCTGGTCATCGACCACCATCGTGAACGCTATCTCCATTTCATGTTCAATTCGTTCATCGGCATCTATGAATACCACCACAACATCCGCGAAGCGACCCTTGCCACGGCTGTTCCGATGAGCGACGAGGTCGTACAACGACTCGCGGATGCCGCACGGAAAAAGACCAGAAGCGAGATCCGCATCCAACAGGAGGTCCATCCCGAACTGTTGGGCGGATTCGTCTTCCGACTGGGCGATATCCAGATCGACGCCAGCATCGCCGGGCAACTGGAGCGGCTGAAACGCGAATTCTGCGGCGGCCCTAACAGAATCGTATAAAACTATGAAAACAGACAATATCAAAGCGGGTGAGGTCTCCGAAGCACTGCTCGCCGAGCTGCAGGATACGGATCTTACGGCGCAATACGCCGAAGTGGGAACCGTTTTGCAGGTCAGTGACGGCGTGGTCCGCATCTACGGCCTCGGAAATGCCGAAGCCAACGAACTGCTCGAGTTCGACAACGGCATGAAGGCCGTCGTGATGAACCTCGAGGAGGACAATGTCGGCGCCATTCTGCTCGGACCCACCGATCTCATCAAGGAGGGCGATACGGTACGCCGCACGGGACACATGGCCTCCATCGAGGTGAACGAGGCTTTGCTGGGGCGTGTCATCACTCCGCTCGGAGAGCCGCTCGACGGAAAAGGTCCGATCGAAGGCCCCACGGTCGAGATGCCCCTCGAACGCAAAGCGCCGGGTGTCATCTTCCGTCAGCCCGTCAACGAGCCGCTGCAGACGGGACTCAAGGCCGTCGATGCCATGATTCCGATCGGTCGCGGACAGCGCGAGCTGATCATCGGCGACCGCCAGACCGGAAAGACCGCCATCGCCATCGACACGATCATCAACCAGCGCCGCAACTTCGAGGCCGGAGATCCGATCTACTGCATCTATGTGGCCGTAGGGCAGAAAGCCTCGACGGTCGCGTCGCTCGTGGCCACGCTGCGCCAGCACGGCGCGATGGACTATACCATCGTCGTAGCCGCCACGGCGGCCGATTCCGCCGCCATGCAATATTTCGCACCTTTCGCCGGTGCGGCCATCGGCGAATATTTCCGCGATACGGGACGTCATGCGCTGGTCGTCTATGACGATCTGTCGAAACAGGCGGTCGCCTATCGCGAGGTTTCATTGATCCTGCGCCGGCCGTCGGGGCGCGAAGCCTATCCGGGCGACATTTTCTATCTGCATTCCCGGCTGCTGGAGCGTGCCGCAAAGATCATCGCCCAGCAGGAGGTGGCCGAACAGATGAACGATCTGCCCGAATCGCTGCGCGGCAAGGTGCGCGGCGGAGGGTCGCTCACGGCGCTTCCCATCATCGAGACACAGGCCGGCGACGTCTCGGCCTATATCCCGACCAACGTAATCTCCATTACCGACGGGCAGATCTTCCTCGACACAAACCTTTTCAATCAGGGGAACCGTCCGGCCATCGATGTGGGAATCTCGGTTTCGCGTGTGGGCGGGAACGCCCAGCTCAAAGCCATGAAGAAGGTGGCCGGAACACTGAAGATCGACCAGGCGCAGTACCGCGAACTGGAGGCCTTTTCCCGCTTCAGCAGCGACATGGATCCCGTAACGGCCGCCGTACTGGACAAAGGACGCAAAAATACACGGCTGCTCGTACAGCCGCAATATTCGCCCATGCCCATCGAGGAGCAGATCGCCGTGCTCTACTGCGGAACCCACGGTCTGATGCGCGATCTGCCCATCGAGAAGGTCGCCGACTTCGAGCAGATGTTGATCCGGCTGCTTGAATCCTCCGACAGCGACGTTCTGACTTCGCTCCGCAAAGGCATCATCGACGATACCGTCAGCAAAAAGATCGAAGCGGCAGCCGCCAGGGCCGTCGCTTCACTAAAGGCATAACGGTCATGGCTTCCCTCAAAGAGATCCGGTCACGCATCGCGTCGGTCAACAGCACGCTGAAGATCACCTCGGCAATGAAGATGGTTGCCTCGGCGAAACTGCATCGCGTGCAGTCCGAAGCGGAAGCGCTGACGGAGTATGAGACACAGCTTGCCGGAATGACATCCGTGCTGGCGCGTGCCGCCGGAGCAACCTCCGTATCCCCTCTGACCGAACCGCACGACACGCAGAAGCATGTCGTCATCGTCGCGCTCTCATCCGACGGATCATTGTGCGGAGCCTTCAACGCCAACGCGATCCGCATGCTCGACGCCACGGTCAAACGGCTCCGCAGCGAGGAGGGGATTGACGACATAACGGTATATCCGCTCGGCGAGAAGATCGTGCAGGCGGCACACAAGGCCGGATACAGGACATGTGACGATTTCCGGTCCCTTGCCGGAGCGCCCGCCTATGACCGCGCCTCGGAGCTCGCACAACGGCTCATGGACTCCTATGCGGCCGGGCGTATCGACCGGGTGTTGCTCGTCCACAACCACTTTCACTCGATGGGACAGCAGAAGCCCTGCGTAGAGACCTTTCTGCCATTGGACGTCTCCGGTGTCGAGACCGGCACGGAAGGGGAGAATGCCGACCTCTATCTCTTCGAACCGGAAGCGCCCCGACTGCTGGAGGAGTTGGTTCCCTACGCCCTGCGTACCCGCATCTACCGCGTACTGCTGGACAGTGCGACGGCCGAACATGCCGCGCGAACAATCGCCATGCAGACGGCCTCGGACAATGCGCACGAATTGCTCGACGAACTGTCGCTGCTCTACAACAAACGGCGTCAGCAGGCCATTACCGACGAGTTGGCCGACATCTCCAACGCCGACTGATCCCACCAAGCTGGGGGGGGCAAGACAGGAAAGACTGGTTGTCGGAACCGGCATAAAAGAGCCGGAGAAGGGCAGACCTCAAAAGCTGGCAGAACCGGACAAGATGCAGGAGAACCCGCAAAGAAAAGAGCGAGGCAAGAGGTAGAAGAGGCGAGTAGAAGAGGCAAGAGGTAGAAAACAAAAAACGGTGTGGCATCGCACCGTGACAAGCGAAATAACCGGAAAGCGACAGGATCTCCACAATAGGAAATTCCTGTCGCTTTCCGGTTATTCCAATATCGGACTACATCCGGCCGTTCGTATCTTTTCCTTTTCCGGCCTTCCCGGGTTTCGTCTCAAAAAGATCGACTTCACCCCGCTCCACGCGGCCGTACATCGCGGCAAGCTCCGCAATTACCGGCGAGATGAACTCAAGCGTATCGGCAATGGCCTGTTCCCCGCCCTCGCCGCGAATCCGATAGAGCATGGCCGCATAAAGCGCCCGGAAGCAGAGCTCCGTATCGTTCATCTCGTCCCGGCCCAACACCGCCCGCAAACGCGGCAGTTCGGGGGCCAGACGGGCATAAAGTTCCCGATAACGGGCACCGACAGGCAACTGCATGAGCTGCAGATGCAGATTGTGCAGATCCGCAATCAGATGAAGCGTATGATCCAGATGGCCCTGACGCTCCTTCCCCTCCTGCCGCAACAGATCCGCAATATCCATATACCACTCCAGATAGAGCCGCTGCTGCGGTTCGGAAAGCCCGCGCGGTTTGATCAATTGTGAATGCACCGCCTCGGGGCTGAACTGCAACGCCCGCAACAGATCCTCCAGCTGCCACAGATACAGGATATATTCGGCGATATTCTCCCGTCGCTTTGCTTTGGCAATATCCATAGATCACTCCTTTTTTTCGATACTACGCCGCTTCCGGCATCCCAAAAAACCTCACTTCTTCCACCTCCCCCCCCTTCGCCGTCATGACGAAATCGGCTTCTTTCGGAAGCCGTCCTTCAGCTCCGGCCGCACCCGTTCACCTCAGCATACGGCTCTTCAAACCGTCCGCCCGGAATCGGGCCGTCTCAGGATCCTTCCACCCCCAAAATTCAAACCAAAGCGTCCGACTGCACATCGGACGCCTGCCGGATCGGAGGATGTCCGTTCCGCAAAGATAAAAATTTCAACCTTCAAATCCTACTTTCCGTCACTTCGAATAGTAGAGCCAGCTCTTGATCACCCCTCTCGTTTCAAGGAAGTGTCGCTGTGCCTTCAGCAGATTCCGCAACTGAAGAACCATCGTCCGCGTCTCGTTCAGAATCGTAAGATAGAGCATGCTCGCCTTCGTACTGCTCTTCCCGGCACTGTTAAGCCGCTTCAACTCGCTCTTGATGGCATCCGAGATCGTCTCGAACAGGCGGTCGCGCATCGAAAGCACGAGGTCGATGTCTCCGAAGTCGTTGCTCGTAAGCATGGCGTTGATTCGCCGATAGATACTCTCCACCTCGTCTCCGACGCGGATCAGATCCGTCGTCTGCTCGCGTGTCAGCCCCTCGTGATTGTTGTCGATGTGATCGAACGCCGGACGCACGATGTGCGCGAGCGACTTGGTCAGTTCATTGAGGTAGTCCACCACCTGGACATAGTACTGCGCCGTATCGAGATCCGTATCACGCAGGTCCCGCAACGTGGACATCATGCGGTATTTCTTCTCATGCATCTGGTCATACAACTCCGTCGCCTCACGGTTCAGATCACGCAGCACCTTCCGGTTCTCCTTGAAGACCGCCAGCAACGTCCGGTCGTAGATCCGCGTGGCCGCATTGATCGTCGTACTCACCCCCGTTGCAATCTCTTCAACGACATTCTCCTGCGTCACGACAGTCTTTGCAATGATCGAATCTTTCTGTTTCTTGATGAAATTGCTGTGAATAAGCATGTAACCGGCCAGTACCGTCAGCAGAATAAGCACCGGTGTTCCGCCATAAACGAGCGCCAGCCCGACGATGTAGGCGATGATGAACCCGCCGACGGCTGTCACGAACCACCCCGCGACAACGGTCATCACGCCCGAGATGCGATATACGGCCGTTTCACGGCCCCAGGCACGGTCGGCCAGCGAGGAACCCATTGCGACCATGAAAGTCACATAGGTCGTTGAGAGCGGCAGCTTGAACGATGTCGCCAGGGCGATCAGCAACGCGGACGTCGTAAGATTTACCGTCGCGCGGATCATGTCGAACGGCGCACCCGTATGTTCGATATCGACCACTTCGAAACGCCGCGAGACCGCTTCGCGCACACGTTTGGGGACAACCCGATCTACGGCATGGTTGGCACTGAGCGTCGCGCGAACGATGGTTCGTGCAAAGGCCGAGGAGCCGTATTCGCGCTGCTCCTGCTCATCGTTCTGGCTGGCCAGCGAAAGCTCGGTTTCGGTAACGTGCATGGCCTTGCGCGAGATCCACAAGGTAAGGATCATGATTCCTCCCGCGCCCAGCAGGAAAATGAAATTGGTCGGCACGTTCTCGTTGAGAGCCTCCATCGTCATCGACGGATCTCCGGTAGCCTGTGCGATCTTGAAGGCATCCCAGCCTGCAATCGGGACACCGATAAAGTTCACGAGGTCGTTGCCGGCAAATGCGAGCGCAAGGGCGAACGTACCGCCCAGAATCGTGATACGCAGGATATTGATCCGGAACCGCTGCATGAAAAAGAGGATCAGGCTGCATACGATCCAGCAGCAGAGAACCGCCAGCAGAATATGCTCCTCGACCATATGAATGAACGCCGTATGGGAAAGGGTGTGTTTGAGCCCCTTGAAAAGCGCGAAATAGACGATAGCCGTGAGCGAAGCCCCGCACCACAACGCACCGTAACGGCGCAGCGCCCGCGTGTAGCGGAACGAAAAGATCAGACGCGAGATGTACATGGCGATTGTACCGACCGTCAGCGAAATAACCACCGACAGCAGGATCGCGGCAACGATTCCCAGTGCCCGTCCCGAATGGATGAATTGTCCGAGGTCTCCCATCGTCAAAGCGTCACTGCCGGCGATCTTGCTCGTCGAGACGGCAACGGCGGCGCCCAGAAGGCAGAAGATCAACGAAACGGTCGTTGACGTAGGCAATCCCCAGGAGTTATAGAGGTCTATCAGAATGATGTTTGCGAACATCACGCCCAGATAGAGCAGGATGACTTCATGAAAGGTGAACTGCGCGGGATCGAACATGCCGCTGCGGGCGACCTCCATCATGCCGCTCGACGTGATCGTACCGATCAGAATGCCCACCGAAGCGACAATCAGGATCGTCCGTCGGGAGGCGGCTTTCGAGCCGATGGCCGAATTGAGGAAATTCACGGCGTCGTTGGTGACACCCACAAAAAGGCCGGAAACGGCCAGAAATGCCAGAATGACAATGATCGCGGTGTAAATCGGGTCCATATATCCATTGATTTGCAGCACAAATTTAGGACGAAAAAACGCCATCTCACGGGCCGCATCGAAAAATTAACGGTATGGTAAGAATTCCTTAACGCAAACTTAACACGGCGGCCGACACTTCGGAGAGATACACTTTTCCTGCCGTTCTCTCCCCCCCCTGCGCCAACAAAAGCCGATGCTCAGATCGACGGAAGATCGGTTCAGGAAGGACTCCGCCACGGCAAAACGGTCTGCCGAACCGGACCGGAGGAGCCCGATCCGGCTGCAGGGTCTGTGAATCCCGCTCCGCGAAGCGAAGCGAAACGGGAGGGGACAGGACGGGAGGGAAATGAGCGGAACGGCATCGTCCGGTCACAAGAGCTCCATGGAGGAGACCCGCAGGTTTACGAGGAAGATCCGCCGGTTGCCCCTCATGCCGGACCGGCAGACGGATCCACGTCGGGAAGGCTCGGTTGCACCCGACGGGTTCAGCGGCGCTCAATATCAGCCGGCGCTCAATAGCTCAATAGGCGCTCAATAAAGATAAAAGACGATGGCGACGAAATGGCAGACGGCCGCCAGATTGATCAGCAGATGCCAGACCATGTGGTGATAGCGAAACCCCTTGCGGGCATAGACCCATGCACCCACCGTGTACAGGACCCCTCCGACGGCGATCAGCACCAGCAGGGGGACCGAAGCATGACGCACGAAGAGCGGCATGAAAAAGAGAATCGTCCACCCCATCACCAGATAGATCGTCAGGCTCACGGCCGGAATCGAACGCCGCGACAACGACTTGTAGATGATGCCGAAGAGCACCATGGCCCATTGCAGCACGGTGATGAAGATTCCCTGCCAGCCGCCGATGACCGACAGGGCAATCGGGGTGTAGGTGCCGGCAATGGCCACGTAGATGAAGATATGGTCAAGGATATGAAAGACCTCCTTGTGCAGCGACGCCGGATGCATCGAATGGTAGAGCGTCGAACCGAGGAACATCAACAGCAGCGAGATGACAAAAATACTCGTCGCAAAGGCCGCAAGCCTCCCCGCATGTACATAGGCATGTACGGCGGCATAGGGCAGCGCCGCGAGGGTCAAACAGACCATTACGCCATGCGATACCGCATTGGCGATCTCTTCACCGACGGTCGGCACGTACATCGGTTGCTTGTTCGCATTCATCATGTACTTCTCGATGGTTCTCCGGCCAAATGTAACGATAAAATCGATTGCATGTATCATCGGACAACGCTTTTTCTCCTTTTCACCCCCCCCTCCGGAACAAAAACCGCGCCGTCCGGCCATCCCGCAGGCTGCACCCCCGTCCCGGCTCATCCCCGAAAGGAGGAGAGCACGGAACCGCATGTCGAAGCCAGAAAAAACGCCTTGCCGTCCGACAGCGTACAAGGTATCGCAAAATTTCCGTAACTTTGTTGCGTTCCCTTTCTAAAGGGAGAGCGGTGAATTCACCGCTGCAAATCTGGGAGGACAAAACGATGGATACGACACGTTACGACGAACTGAGAACACTTGTAAGGAACACCTTCTCGGCCACGACGCAACAACTTGTCGATGACGCCGTGGCTTTTGCGGCCGAACGACTTGCGGGAAAGACCCGGTACGACGGTTCTCCGATGCTCGATCACGGCATCGGCGTGGCATGCATCGTCATCTCCGAGATCGGGCTGGGACGCAGATCCACACTTGCATCCATCCTGCACGATGTCGTGCGGATCGCCGCCTCGGGCGACGCCGCCGATCTGGTCGATGTCACGTCGGAGATACGCCGGCGCTTCGGCGAAGAGGTGCTGGGAATCACCGTGGGGCTGAGCAACATCTCGAAGATTCACCTGAAGATCTCGAAAGAGCAGGCATCCAATTTCCGGGACCTGATCGTCAGCTACTCCGAAGACCCGCGCGTGATCCTCATCAAACTCGCCGACCGGCTCGAGGTGATGCGCAATCTGCGGATCTTTCCGCGCGACAAATGGCGCAAGAAGAGCTGGGAGAGCATGAACCTCTATGCACAGATCGCTCACAAGCTCGGACTCTACTCGATCAAGAGCGAGCTCGAAGACATCGCGCTGAGTTATCTCGAACCCGCCGCCTTCGAACACATCCACCGCAAACTCGAAGAGACCGAAAGCGAGCGTCAGACCTTCATCAGCCGTTTTCTCGAGCCCATTGTCGCACGACTCGACAAGCAGGGATTCAAATACCACATCAAGAGCCGGACGAAATCGATCTACTCGATCTGGTCGAAGATGCAGAAACAGCACGTCCCCTTCGAGGGAGTTTACGACATCTTCGCGCTGCGCATCATCCTCGACTGTCCGCCGGAGGAGGAGAAGACGCAGTGCTGGGCGGTCTATTCGATTGTCACCGACTGCTACATCCCCAACACCGAACGGCTGCGCGACTGGATCTCGATCCCCAAATCGAACGGCTACGAATCGCTCCACACGACCGTATCGGCGGGTGGCGGGCGCTGGGTGGAGATCCAGATCCGCACCGAACGCATGGATGCCGTCGCCGAACGGGGCATTGCCGCACACTGGCGCTACAAGGGAGTCAATCAGGGAGCGCTGACCAGCGAAATGTGGCTCAGCCGGCTGCGTGAGCTGATGGAGGATACGCCTCACGCCCTGGCCAAACGTTTCGAGGCGCGTCCCGCCTCGAGCGAGATCTTCGTCTTCACGCCCAACGGCGACCTGCGCAAACTGCCAGAAGGGGCGACGGTGCTGGATTTCGCCTTCGACATCCACTCCAATCTGGGCTGCAGCTGCTCGGGCGGAAAGATCAACGGCCGCGCCGTATCGATCAAGGAGCCGCTGCACAACGGCGATATCGTCGAGATTCTCACGCTGAAGAACCAGACGCCGAAATCCGACTGGCTGTCGATTGTCAAGACCGCCAAGGCCCGCAGCCGCATCAAGGCCTTCATCCGCGAAGAACAGGCCAAGAGTGCCCGTCTGGGACGTGAAGAGCTGGAGCGGAAGCTCAAGAACTGGAAATTCACGATTACCATCGACGAAGCGGTGGCCTACCTCTGCAAGTACTACAAGCTGCGGGCCGGTACGGAACTCTACGCCCTGATTGCGGCACAAAAGGTCGATCTGGGGAGCATCAAGGAGATCCTCACGCGCTGGCAGTCGGGCGAAGCCGATGAAGAGCGCCGTGCGGCTGCCGCAGCGGTCGAACAGGCCAAGCAGCAAAACGCCACCCAGCGACCCGCACATTCGGGCGATGCACTGATCATCGACGACAACATCCACCAGATCGAATACAAGCTGGCCCGCTGCTGCAACCCGATCAAGGGAGACGACATCTTCGGCTTCGTGACGATCAATTCGGGCATCACGATCCACCGCACGGATTGTCCCAACGCACGGCGCATGCGCGAGAACTACCCCTACCGTGTCATCGAGGCGCGCTGGCGTTCGACCGCCGAAGGGGCCTTCCGTGTGGCGATCCGCATCGTGGCGGCCGATACGACCGGCATGGCGAACCACATCACCGAAACGATCATCCGCGACCTGAAGCTCAACATCCGCTCGGTGAATCTCACGTCGCGCGGCGGGCTGCTGAGCGGAACGGTCGATGTCGAGGTCCCGGCGACGAGCGTCGTGGATACCCTCATCCATGCGATTCTGCGCATCAAGGGGGTACAGAAGGCCTTCCGCGTCAACGGGTAAAGAGCGGGGGGGGGAAGCGTCAGACAAGCCGTCCGGCCAACCGTAACTACTGTTGCAGCCGCACACCTCTGCCAATAAAAAGGGTGGGGCGCGCCATCGGATCGGGGCACAAGACCGTCAGATCGCGGCACGAGACCGCCGGATCGGAACACAAGGCCGTCAGATCGAGGCACAAGACCGCCGGATCGGGGCGCAAGGCCGTCAGATCGAGGCACAAGACCGCCGGATCGGGACACAAGGCCGTCAGATCGGGACATAAGACCGTCGGATCGAGGCACAAGGCCGCCGGTTCGGGACACAAGGCCATCGGATCGGGGCACAAGACCGTCAGATCGCGGCACGAGACCGCCGGATCGGGGCACAAGCCTTTCCGTCCTGCCGTCAAAACAGGCGCCGCGCCGGAACCCGAAATGTGGTTCCGGCGCGGCGCTTTCCATTCTTCACCGCGGCACTATCTCCTTGCACGCTCGGGCACAAGCGTGAAGCCCCAGTCGCGAAGTTTCTCCGTGCGGAGCGTTACGCTCTCTTCGGGACGTTTCCCCCAACTGTCGTAACCGCCCACACCCGTCTGGCGGTAATCGAGACATACCTCGACAAAATCCCGCACCGGGACATCGTTCAAATGCGTCTGCCGACGTTTCACGTTGCGGCCCTTCGCCGGATCGTTCGCATCCTGCTTCGTCCAGTTCGGCCACTGGTAGTCGCGGCCGACAGCCTCTTCGCCGTCGAGATCCTCCACCGTACAGCGCAGTGCATTGAACTCCATCGTCGAATCGGCCACGATCAGCAGCCGGCCGAAGTCGATCCACTCCGTATCGCAATGGTGTCCCGTCTCCTGCGGCCGCACGTAGGGGAAATACTCCGCCGCAGCCGACGACGTATAACGGCCCATGAATGTCCCGGCCTTGCGGTCCCAATAGTTCTCCTGCGGGCCGCGGCCGAAATAGGTAAAGGCATCCATGTCGGACGGAAGCCGGAAACGCATGCCGTAGCGCGGCATCTCCGGAACGGCCTCCCTGCCGGCTGTGAAGTGCATGCCGACATGAACCGCACCCGACGGATGGACCGTGTAGATCACATCCAATCCGTTTCCGCCCGCGTAGGCATAGGTCACCTTGACCGCCATCGCATCGCCTTCGGCCTCGCTCTCCGAGACGGAAACGGCCTTTGCAGCCGATGCCTCTTTCCACATCTGCGTGCGCAGGGGCATGCCGTCGCCGTAATCGTTATCGACGGGAGCGCGCCAGAAGTTGGGCCGGATACCGAAGCCGTCGGCCAGCAGCTCTTTGCCATCGACCGCATAGCTCAACACGTCACCCGTCGTCTCATCAACGGTGAATTGCACATGTTCATTTTCGATCGTAAATTTTCCGCCCGCCATCTTACGCGCCACACATCCGCCGATGCCGCATTCCATGACGTATCCGGGCAAAATCATTGTCAGCTCCTTCCCGTCGCGCCTATAAGCCGGAAGGGAGCCTTTCCGTATCGGGAACTGCTCTTCGGCAACGATCGTACCAGCCGGAAGCCCCGGCTGCGCAACACGGGTACGCGCCTGCACACGCAGACAGCAGTTGCGCCCCTCCCTGATGCGTCCGACCGCTACGCTGACCGTATCGCACTGCTGCGGTGCGGTTTGCAGATGCAGGGTGCCGCAACGCACGGCTTCGCCATCGGCCTCAACCGCATAACAGATCTCATAGTCGTCGAGCGTCTTGAAATAGAAACGGTTCCCGACCGTGAAGCGTCCGGCAGCCGCATCAACCGGTGCAAAAGCGATATCGGCATAGGCATAACGCACCTCAACCAGCGCGGGATGGGGCATACGGTCGGGCGAAACAAGCCCGTTGCAGCAGAAATTGCCGTCGCTCGGCATGCGGTCGCCATAGTCACCGCCATAGGTCCAGAAGTTCCGGCCTACGGCATCGGTTGCGGCAAAACCCTGATCCACCCAGTCCCAGATGAATCCGCCCTGCAGATTGGGATATTTGTAGATCGTCTGCCACTGCAGCCACAGCGAACCGTTCGAGTTGCCCATCGCATGCGAATATTCGCACGGCACGACGGGCCGGTCCGTCCCTTCGCGGCCCCACTTCTCCAACATCGCCGTCGTCGGATACATCGGCACGAACAGGTCGGTATTCCACTCCCACTGGGCCCGTTCGTAGCAGATCGGACGATTCATCCGTCCGGCACCCTTTTCACGCGCTTCGAGCCACTCGTAGGCCTTGTAGAAGTTGTAGCCGTTGCCCGACTCGTTGGCCGGAGAGAACAGCGTCACGCAGGGATAGTTGCGGCACCTCTCGTACATGTTGCGCACCCGCGCCTCGTGTGCCGGCCACCAGTCGCGATTGTTGCCCAGCGTCCGCCCCTTGTCGAGTTTGTAGCCCATGCCGTGACTCTCGATATTGGCCTCGCTGTAAACATAGAAGCCCAGGGAGTCGCACAATTCATAGAAGCGCCGCTGCTGCGGATAGTGGCACGTGCGGATCGCATTGACATTGTGCGCCTTCATCAACAGCATGTCCTGCAGGAGCAGCTCCTCGCTGACCGCATGACCCGTACGGGGATCGTGTTCATGGAGATTCACCC
>CALUOX010000003.1 GCA_944322375.1 uncultured Alistipes sp. | reverse complement strand
CCGGCCGTCGGCCTCTTCCGGACGACAGGACCGATCTCCCTTCCAGGACCGATCTCGCTCCTCAGAGACAGGAGAACATTTGCAGATTGAACTGTTCGGGATCATAAAGCAGGTTTTCACGTCCATATATGTTTCAGATTCCGGAAGGATCGATTCCCGTCATCAAGAACGGCGAATCCGCTATTTCCTGTTTTCATCGGGATCATACGGCAGAACTCAAATCAGACAAAGCAAACAGACAGCACCACAGCGACCCATTCGACTGCCGTGAGATCCCGGATATGTATTATGTATATTGTCTTCTCCATCTGCAAAAACCGCGTGCAATTCGTTTGCCCCGGACGCCTGGCATCCGTGCCGTATTTCCTCACAAGAGCCGAACGCATACACCGTCGTCAAAACATACATGTTCGTTCGGAGACGTCCCCAAGGTTTAACAAAAATAGGAAATATTACCACAACGGACAAATACCGACGAAACATATTCCGTTTCCACAAAAATTCCTCAGCACATGAGATCATGCCGTCAAACAGCCAAGATACATGATTCACAGTCACCAACGCTCTCCGTGCAGATCCCTGCGCCACAGGGTCCTGCGCCAACAGCCGGCAGCCCATTCCACCTGCCGGTCGTACGGACCTCCCCGGGCAGCACCGGCCAAACTCATGACAGGGCTCAACCGAAAACGCCCGTAATATAAAATCACCCGGTCTGCAGTACGAACGTGTTGTAGCACACGGCATCGACACGACCCGGACATGTCATCGAGGCCTGCTGCATTTACCACACCGACAACATAAACCGCAGCACGGGAATATTCTTTGAGCGAAGCGAAGTGTCTGACGGCCCCATGTACAAGTGTACAGGGCCTCCTGAGGAAGCTCCGGGGCGCACAAAAAATCGGATTGCACGCTCCCGCGCCGAGCCGTACAATCCGAAAACACTCGTCCGGAATCAACCTTCGCCTCCTCCCGGCACGCATTCACAGCCTACAAGTTCTCAGGACTTCCGTTTCGAGGTCCGATGCCGGATAACCTCCACGATACGGTTGTAGGTCCGCTTGTTCAGCCTGTAGAAAAACAACGCTGCAGCCGTCACGATCCACAGCGCACCGGGAATCGTGCTGAAGGCATGACGCATGATCGAAAGCACCTCGTCATTCTGCGCCACGTTGGATTCGTACCCCGCCAATCCAAGCGCCAGGGCCAACAGAGAGGTTCCCAAGGCCATGCCGATCTTGTTGCCCAAAGAGATGAAGGCATACTGGAAACCGTCGTTTCGCACCCCCGTAATCCACTCGCCGTACTCCACGCAATCGGGGATGATGGCATAGATCGCCGTATTGAATCCCGAGAAGAAGAATTGCGACAGGGCCGCAAAGAGATAGAACGGTACCGGCGATGTATTCGGACTGAAAAAATAGAGCGCAATCATCGTAACGCCTGTACCAAAAGCAAATACCGAAGCGGCCCAACCCTTGTTGAAGGTCCACCTGAAGACGATCGGGAAACAGGCCGCTCCGATGATCGACGGGACGATGATCGCCAGCGAATAGAACGAGAAAAGCGCCGCATTGCCCTCCACATAGGTGAAATAGTAGAGCATGTCGGCGTTTCGTCCGTAAAGGATGAATCCGAAGAGCATCTGTCCCAGCAGGGCCAAGAGGTAGGGCCGATTCTTCACGACGGTCCGAATCTGGACTCGCCAGGGGATTTTCTGCTGCGGCGGCACCTCAACCACCTCCCTGGTCTTGGCGAAACAGAAGATATGGCATGCGGCGAAGATTGCTCCGTAGAGCACGGCGGTCAGGAGGTATCCCCGCTGGGCATTGCCGTTGCCGAAGAACGTAATGAGCGGGATTGTCACGATGTTGATGATGCCGATGGCGATCATGGCGCTCACCGAACGCGAGGTATTGAGTTTCGCCCGTTCGTCGATGTTCTGCGTCATGGCCCCGCACAACGTTCCGTAGGGGATATTGACACAGGTATAGCCCAATACGAGGATGCAGTAGGTGACGGCCATATAGACGATCTTGGAGGTCTGGCTCCAGTCGGGGTGCGCCCAGAAGGTCAGGACCAGCACGATGGCCGTCAGGGGTGCGCCGAAGAGCAGCCAGGGGCGGTAGCGGCCCCAGCGGGAATGCGTCTTGTCGCTGAGTCCGCCGACGATCGGGTCATTGACGGCGTCCCAGATGCGGGATACCAGCATCAGGGTCGCCACGGCCCCCATGCCGATACCGAAGACGTCCGTATAGAAGATCATCAGGAAGTTGCCGACAAACATCCAGCTGAAATTACACCCCACATCGCCCATGCCGTAAGCCAGCTTGCTCACGAACGGGACTCGTTGTTGTTTCGATTTGCCTGTCATACTTGTGGTATTATCGGATCGACTCATCTATGATACCGTGAACAGGTATCCGACGCGATACATCATGTGCTCATTCAGGAAAGAACAATCATCTCCAATTCCACCTCATACCGCTCTCGAAAGAGAGTTGCAACACTCTCTCGGCATCATTCTCTGTACTTGCAAAAGGACGGTTCATTTGGATCGATTGGTGAAAGGCCCTTCAAAAATAGTTTTTTTTTCGCGTTCCGCAATATTAGACAGCCTATTTTTACACTCCGACGATCGGCAAGTTCCGGAAACAGGCCGGAATCATCGGACAATTGCTCGGTCTGAACGTCATTTCAATGCATGAGATACATCTTGGATTTTTACCTGTCACCGTATTTCCCCCTATAAGAGATTCACAACGGCGAGATACGTTTTAATGAAAAATTCTCCAGCAATCCGCCATCACGGCAAAACGACATTACAACATTATATATATCATTTATTATCAAATATATAAAACGTTTAATACAACTTTACATGAGAGCCCGCTGCAGATACAAAACACACTCTTAAAAAGCGAGAAAACATCCTGTTAGCAAACAAAAACAAACATTTTTTCTTGAAAAATTTTGATTTATTTAAAACGTTTTATACTTTTGCGATGAAACCTATCTGAACAGAGATTCCATGACAAAAACCACCATCCGCGACGTAGCCCGCGAAGCCGGCGTCTCGATATCCCTCGTATCACTGGTCATGAACGCCAAACGTGATGCGGAGGGGAACCTCGAGTGTACGGTCAACCGCGAAACGGCCCGGCGCATTCTGGATACCGCCAAACGGTTGGGGTACCGCCCCAACCGCGCCGCAGCGAGCCTCCGCAGCGGCCGCTTCTACACGATCGGCATCATCACCTCGGATATCGCGAACAAATTCTTCGCCGACATCTCCCGCTACATAGAGAATATCGCACACAGGCATAACTATACGGTCCTGTTCGGCAGCTCCGACGAAAACGCCGACAAACTCGACAACATCCTGACCACATTTATCGGCAACGGTGTCGAAGGGCTGATCATCGCCCCCTGCGCCGACAGTGAGCGCGTCATCCGGAAGGCGCTCGACGCCGGAATCCCCACCGTACTGCTCGACCGCAACATCGAAGGTCTCGATGTCGGTCGCGTGATGCTCGACAATGTCCGGGCGGGACACATGGGCGTAGAGCACCTCTACAAAAACGGATACCGGCGTATCGAGATGATCTCCTACACGCTGGGCATCACAAGCCTGTCGGAACGCGAGGAGGGATATCTCGAGGCGATGCGCCACTACGGACTGGAATCCTACGCGCAAATCCACTATACGGTCTATGGAAATGTCTGTGAAGATATTGTCAGGATCTTCGAAGATGCCGTGCATCGCGGCGTGGAGGCCTTCCTGCTGCCGACCAACACGCTGGCCCTGATCGGGTTGCAGGCTCTCAACGCCCTGAATCTCACCGCACCCCGTCAAATGGCCATCGTAGGGTTCGATGAAAGTGAAATCTTCGATCTCTACCGGCCGACGATCACCTATATTACGCAATCGACCCGCACGCTGGGCGAAAAATCCTTCGAGATGCTGCGGGAGATGATAGCAGGCATTGACGGCAATCGCAACGTGGTCGTGGAGCCGGAACTGATCGTCGGCGGTTCGACGGAATGCGTGCATCCCGAACGGATCGACGCACAACACAACAACCGCACGCGCATCGAAGAGTTGACGCGCCGCGACTCGATTCTCATCCCCGGCACCTGCTTCCTGCAGAAAGGGGGATGGACTGCCGATCCGCAATTCATGGAGCAGATGGGGTCGAGCTATCTGCTGGCCCACGGTCTGGGAGTTCCGGTCGAGGATGCCACAACGAAGTTCGAGGTGCCGCGCAGCGGCGAGTATCATCTCTTCGTCCGTACCAGAAACTGGACGGCTCAATGGTCCGAAAAGCCCTCTCCGGGGGCCTTCCAGCTTCTCATCGACGACCGGGCCTGCGACACGCTCTTCGGAACGGGAAGTCCCGAATGGAGCTGGCAGCCGGGCGGCACCCGCTACCTGACCAAAGGGATCCACCGGCTTGCGCTGCATGATCTGGCGGGATTCGACGCCCGGTGCGACGCCGTTCTCCTTACTTTGACCGATGCCCGACCGGACAATCGGCTCGAAACGGTCTTTCTGCTACGCAACAACCTGCTTGAACTGCCCGAAACACCCGAACAGATCGGCACATTCGACTTCGTCGTAGCGGGCGGCGGCGTAGCCGGCATGTGCGCCGCAATTGCCGCAGCCCGACAAGGGTTGCGGGTAGCCCTCGTTCAGGATCGCAAGGTGCTTGGCGGCAACAACTCCTCGGAAGTTCGTGTAGGGCTTGGCGGGCGGCTCAATATCGGGCCGTACCCGTCGTTGGGCTACCTGCTCAACGAGTTCGGCCCGGCGACGAAGGGCAACGCCCGAACGCCCGATGTCTATGAAGACGAAAAGAAGCTCAAGGCCATCCTTGATGAGGAACGCATCACGCTGCTGCTTGGATACAAGGTGACGAAGGTCAACAAAAGCACGCCGCGCACGATTGCATCGATCGAAGCGACACAGGTCGATACCTATCGCCGCATCGAGATCCGCAGCCGGCTCTTTGCCGACTGTACGGGTGATGCGACGCTCGGCGTACTGGCCGGTGCGGAGTGGAGCATGGGCCGCGAGGCGCGTGCGAAATACGGCGAGCCGTCGGCTCCCGACGTTGCCGACGGCATGACGATGGGTGCTTCGGTGCAGTGGTATTGCCTCGAGGCGGACGCTCCGACGTCATTCCCCGATATCGACTGGGGCCTCCCCATCGACGAACGCAGCGTGCAGAAGGTACGGAGGGGACAATGGTACTGGGAGGTCGGCATGCGCGACGACCAGATCGCCGACGCCGAAAAGATCCGCGACTACGGCATGTATGTCGCCTACTCGAACTGGTCCTATCTGAAGAACCGTTCGTCGGTGCGCGCCGACTATACGAACAGCTATCTGGGATGGGTTGCACACGTGGCCGGCAAACGCGAAAGCCGGCGTCTGATCGGCGAGTTCGTATTGCGCGAGCAGGATCTGCGGGACTTCGTACGCTACCCCGACGGAACGGTATCGACTTCATGGTACATCGACCTGCATGAACCGGATCCCGAAAACAGTGCGCTGTTCCCCGGTCGGGAGTACCTTTCACACGGCTGCCTTACGCCGTTGGGATTCTATCCGATACCCTATCGCTGCTTCTACTCGAAGGATATCGACAATCTCTTCATGGCGGGACGCAACATCAGCGTAAGCCACATCGCCCTGGGTACCGTCCGCGTGATGCGCACGACGGCCATGATGGGCGAAGTGGTAGGCATGGCCGCTTCGATCTGCCACAAGGAGGGGCTGCTGCCCCACGACATCTACGACACGCACTTCGAGGCGCTGGCAGAACTGATGCATAAAGGTGCCGGAAGAACGGATGTACCCTATCTTCAGGTCTATACGCTCATCGACACAACGGGTGCCCGCAGCGAAGACTGCTGAACAACCAAAAGAGAGATAAAACTTAACCAAGAGTTACAACAGTTATGCAATCAATGAATCGACAAAACTCGGTCATGGTTCTCGCCACGACCTTTGATGACCGCGGTGACTGGACGGTAGAACAACAGTTCGTCCTGCAAATGGGATCCTCCTATCTGCTGGCACACGGCATCGGCACTCCGCTGGCAAAGGATGCCGTTACGACGGTCGAAATTCCGGCCGACGGAACCTACAACCTTTGGGTGCGCACCAAAAACTGGACGAAATATTGGTCGGACGGCCCGACTCCCGGAATCTTTCAGGTATTGGTGGACGGCGTGGCCGATCGAACCGTCTTCGGTACCGACAAGGTCGATTGGTACTGGCAGCGCGGCGGACGGCTCTCCCTCAAAAAAGGAAGCCATACGCTCGCACTGCACGATCTGACCGGATTCGACGGACGATGCGACGCCATCATCCTTACGCAAACGGATTGCGTTCCGGGCGACACGCTCGCCGATTATCGGACCGCTCGCGAAACGCTGTTGGGGGCTGAAACGCCGGTTGACAAAGGATCTTATGATTTCGTAATCGTTGGCGGCGGAATTTCAGGCATCTGCGCCGCCCTCGCTGCCGCACGTCTGGGATGCAGCGTCGCCCTCATACAGGACCGGTACGTGCTGGGAGGAAACAACTCCTCGGAGGTGCGCGTCGGACTCGGCGGTCAGATCAATGTCGATCCCTATCCCTCGCTGGGATACCTGCTCAATGAAATCGGACCCGACCGTATCGGTAACGCCAGAGGTGCCCACCATTATCAGGACGACAAAAAACTTCGGGTCGTTCAGGCCGAAAAAAATATCTCGCTCTTCCTTGGCTACACCGTTACGGAAATCGAACAGGAAGAGGGTATGATCCGTTCGGTCATCGCCGTCGAGGCAACAAAACAGAACCGCATCAAAATCAGCGGACGGCTGTTCTCCGATTGTACTGGCGACGCACATCTGGCCGTCATGGCGGGTGCCGAATGCCGCATGGGACGCGAAGCCCGATCGGAATACGGCGAAAGCCTCGCGCCCGAAAAGGCCGACGGTTACACGATGGGGGTTTCGATCGAGTGGTATTGCGAAGACTGGAACACTCCCTGCACCTTCCCCGACTCGCTCGACTGGGGACTGAAGCTCGACGAATATACGGTCGAACCCGTCCATCGCGCCAACTGGTACTGGGAGGTCGGCATGAGCGACGATCAGGTCGCTGACGCAGAGAAGATCCGCGATTACGGCATGTATGTTGCCTATTCGACCTTCTCCTACTGCAAAAACCGTTACTCAAAAAAGGAAGACTGGACCTGCACACATCTGGTTTGGGTATCACACGTATCGGGCAAGCGCGAATCGCGTCGTATCATGGGTGATCTGGTGCTTCGCGAACAGGATCTTACCCGCCCGATTCACTACGAAGACGAAACCTGCACCACAACATGGCGGATCGACCAGCACTATCCCATGGCGAAAAATTCGGAACGTTATCCGGGTGCCGAGTGGCTGTCGGAAGGAGTTCTTACGCCGATCGACTTTTACGCCCTGCCGTACCGCTGCTTCTACTCGAAAGATGTCAGCAACCTCTTCATGGCCGGCCGCAACATCAGCGTCACCCATATCGCCCTCGGTTCGACCCGCGTCATGCGCACCTGCGGCATGATCGGCGAGGTAGTCGGCATGGCCGCCTCGATCTGCACCAAACGCAACGTCCTGCCGCGCGACATCTATACGACCTATTTCGCCGACCTGCAGGCTCTCATGCGAAAAGGAACCGGACGAACGGATGTGCCCTACACGCAGTTCTACCACCAAGTGGACCGGACGGGCCATCAGGCCGAAGACCGCTGACCTTCCGTCCGTACATGCAGCGCGGCTGCATGTACGGGCCTCTCTTTCTCTCCGGATGCCGCCGTACAACGGAGTTCCGACCAGCCACAAACCGAAACCTGAAACCGAAAAAACGACCGCATGGCCCTTATCGACTGGATTATCATCGCCGTATTCCTGATCAGCCTGATCTCGATCGGCTTCTTCTTCTCGAAGCGCAACCACAACCTCGAAGACTACTTTCTGGGCGGCCGCTCGATGCCTACATGGCTCGTCGCATTCGCCGCTACGGGCACTTCGATCAGCGCCGGCACCTTCGTCGGCTCGCCGGAACTGGGCTTCAACACCAATCTGACCTATCTGATGCTCTGCATCGGCGCCATCCTCGGCGGAATACTGGTAGCCGCACTGGTGCTGCCCAAGCTCTACAACGCCCGGACGATCACCATCTACGGATACCTCGGAGAACGCTTCGGCGGCGTCTCCAAAAACGCTTCGAGCGCGATGTTTCTCATCGGGCAGCTCTTTACCTCCGGCTCGCGGCTCTTCATCGCCGCCATCGCCGTTTCGGTCATCCTCTACGGCACCATCCAGTTCGAATTCCTGATCTACTCGATCATCATTCTGGGCATCGTCAGCACCATCTATACGATGGCGGGCGGCATCAAGGGGCTGATCTACATCGATACGGTCCAGATCCTGCTGGTCATCGGCACGGGAATGGTCGCATTGCTGATCGTCTATTTCACCCTCACGCCCCAGATGTCCATCGGAGAGATCTTCAGCGCCCTCGCCTCGGGCGAGGTCAAGAACGCCGCCGGGGAGTGGGTCGCCGCGAACAAGCTCCAGATCGTCGATGCCTCCTGGCGGTTCGACGTGCCCTACAACCTTGTCGGAGCCCTCGTCGGCTGTACGATCTTCAAATTCGCACAGTTCTCGACCGACCACGAGTTCGTACAGCGGCAGCTCACCTGCCAGTCGGTGCGCAAGGCCGGCGTGTCGCTTGTCTATTCGCAGATCCTTTCGCTGCCGATCGTGCTGATTTTCCTCGCCATCGGACTGCTTTTCTATGTCCTGTACTCGACAAGCGGCGATCCTGCGGCAATCACCCAGTTCAAGCAGGACGCCCGCGACATCTTCCCGCAGTTCATCTGCCACTCCATTCCCACCGGCGTGCGGGGGATCATGGTCGTAGGGCTGCTGGCCGCCGCACTGTCGAGTTTCAATTCGGCCATCAACGCCATGGCCAGCAGCTTCGTCGCCGACATCTACATGCCCCTGCGCCAACGCCTGGGCCACGCCATCGTCTCGGACGGCGACCAAATGGCGTCGTCAAAAAAGATGGTCATCCTCATGGGTGCCGTACTTACGGCATTTGCAATTGTCACGGCTGTCATGCAGGAACGAAGCGGACTGAATCTGGTCGACTTTGCCACCGGCGTGATGAGTTTCTCCTATGCCGGCATGCTCGGCGTATTCCTCTGCGCACTCTTCACCAAACGCGGAAATACAACCAGTGTAATCGCCGCCCTGATCGTCGGACTGCTCATCGTTCTGCTTCTGCAGCCCTACATCCTCGGTCCCCTGAGCGAACGTCTCTTCGGTGAGCGTATCGACATTGCATGGCCCTGGTGGTGTCCTATCGGTGCCGTCGTAAGTTTCGCCGTCTGCTGCCTTGGTAAAAAGAAGACAAAAAACAGTTAAATATTTCTAACCTTATGAGACAAGTCGTATTGACCGCACCGAAACAGATCGAGTTCCGGGAGGTCACAGCGCCCGAGGCCAAAGATCTCAAGGCGCACGAAGTTTTGCTCCGCATCCGCCGAATCGGAATCTGCGGATCGGAGATCCACTCCTACCACGGACAACATCCCGCAACCTTCTATCCCGTCGTACAGGGACACGAATACTCGGCCGATGTGGTGGCCGTCGGAGATGCCGTCACGGTCGTGCGGCCCGGAGACCACGCCACGGGGCGTCCGCAATTGGTCTGCGGCGTCTGCAACCCCTGCAAGCGGGGACAATACAACGTCTGCTCGAACCTGCGCGTCGAGGCCTTCCAGGCCAACGGCGTCGCCCAGGACTACTTCGTCATCTCGGACGACCGCGTCGTCAAACTGCCCGACGGACTCTCGCTCGATTTCGGAGCCATGATCGAACCGACGGCCGTAGCGGCTCATGCAACGGCCCGTCCGCGTGCACTCGAAGGCCGCAACGTTGTCGTTTCGGGTGCCGGGACGATCGGCAACCTCATCGCACAGTTCGCACAGGCGCGCGGCGCAAAAAAGGTCGTCATTACGGACATCAGCGACTACCGGCTCGAAAAGGCGCGTGAATGCGGCATCGCCCATACGCTTAACGTGGCAAAGGCATCCCTTACGGACAAACTGCAGGAGCTGTTCGGCGACGAAGGGTATCAGGTCGGATTCGAATGTGCCGGCGTCGAGTCCTCCGTACGTTCGCTCATGGCGACCGTCGAGAAGGGCGGCGACGTGATCATCGTCGGCGTACACGCCAAGGACCCCGCCATCAGCATGTTCCATCTGGGCGAGCACGAACTGAACCTGATCGGTTCAATGATGTATCGCCACGAAGACTATCTCAAGGCCGTCGAGGAGGTTGCCGCAGGACGGATTCATCTCGGACCGCTCGTCTCGAACCGCTTCCCGCTCGAACAGTATCGCGAAGCCTACGAGTTCATCGACGCCCATCGTGAAACCTGCATGAAAGTGCTTATCGATCTGGATCATGAAGAAGCCTAAGATTGTCGGTATCGGAGAGTTGCTGTGGGACGTACTGCCCGGCGGCCGGAGAATGGGCGGCGCGCCCGTCAATTTCGCCTTCTATGCCAGGGAAGGGGGTGCAGATGCACATGTCGTCAGTGCCGTCGGCATGGATGAATCGGGAACAGAGCTGCTTGACAGGATCTCCCGGCTGGGGATCGACACGTCGGCCGTCGAACGCAACGACCACCCGACCAGTACGGTCGAGGTGACGCTCGACGGTGCCGGTGTTCCGACCTACCGGATCCGCGAAGAGGTGGCCTGGGACTATATCGTTCAGACACCGGCAACCGATGCCGCCGTCGCCGGTGCCGATGCCATCTGCTGGGGGACACTCGCCCAGCGGAACGCCGTCTCCCGGGACAACATCGCAAAGATCATCGCTGCGGCGCCGAAAACATGCCTCCGGCTCTTCGACATCAACCTCCGCCTCGACTATTACGATGAAACGATCATCCGGCAATCGCTCGAAGCGGCAGATATTCTGAAGCTCAACGAGGATGAACTGCCGGTCGTTGCCCGATACTATTCGCTTGATTCCGATCCCGAGCGGGCCATCCGGCAACTTTTTGAACGGTTCCCGCTTCGCTACGTCATCTTCACCGAGGGCGGTCGCGGCAGCCGCATTCTCTCCGCCGACGGCGAGACGTCGTATCTGGAGACGCCACGGGTCAAGGTGGCGGATACGGTCGGGGCCGGAGACTCCTTTACCGCGACCTTTGCCGTGTCCCTGCTCAAAGGGCTGCCTGTGGCCGAGTGTCACCGGCGGGCCGTCGAGGTAGCAGCGTTCGTCTGCACCCGGCAGGGAGCCATCACCCCGCTGCCTCAGGACAGATAGATCCGATATTTTCAAACTTCATCCAACCAAACCTAAAAACTCAAACTCAGACCCATGAATCCCATCCACGTTCTCAAACGCTCGATTCTCACCCTTACAACCCTTTTTGCCGCCGCAGCGGTTCAGGCGCAGAATGCCTGTGAGGAGATCAGGGCCGATCCCTTCAAGGCAGGCGGCGTCAGCTACATGTACCGTTTCGACACTCCGGCGCCGACCCCCGCGCCGAAAGGATACAAACCGTTTTACATCAGCCACTACGGCCGGCATGGCGCCCGCTACCTGCTGGGCAGCGAATACACGCTTGTCGCAGAAGTTTTCGAACAGGCGCGGACCGATGGGAAACTGACCGAATTGGGAAAGGATATCTGTGACCGTTACTTGGCCATCTATCCCTATCTGATGAACCGCGCCGGCGAACTCGCGCCGAAGGGTCAGGCCCAACACAAGAAACTCGCCAAACGAATGGCCGCCGCCTATCCGGAGATTTTCGGCAAGCACCCCTATATAGAGGCCTATTCGACGGTTGTCCCCCGCTGCATCGTCAGCATGATGGCCTTCTGCGAAGGATTGAAGGAAGAAGACCCCTCGCTGGAGATCCGCAAGGAGGTGAGCAACGCCTTCATGTATTACCTCAACCCGCATTCGGCGGAGAATCCGAACATGACGGAAGCCGACCTCATCTACAAAACGCCTCAGGCCCCCTGGCGGCCCGAACACCGAAAATTCTGCGAAGAACGCATCCATGTCGGAGAGGTGTCGGCCCGTCTCATCACCGACACGGCCTATGTACGGAGCATCTGCGACATGCTGCAGTTCGAACGCGACCTCTTCGCCGTTGCAACAAACCTCCCCTGCACGGACTGCGACGAATCATTCATCGACCTCTTTACACCCGAAGAGCTGTGCCACTTCTGGGAGTGCGACAACTACATGTATTACATCGAAAAAGGCCCCGACCCCCGCAACCGGGGACGCGGCACGAACATGGCCGAATCGCTCCTGAATGACATTACGGCCTGCGCCGAAAAGGACATTGCCACCGGACGACCGTCCGTCCGGCTGCGCTTCGGACACGACGGGTGTATCATGGCGCTGCTCTGCCTGATGCAGATCGACGGCTGGACCGTCCCCGTTACCGATCCTTTCCAGATCAAGGATGTCTGGCAGACCTATCGCATCCCGATGGCCTCGAACATGCAGTTCATCTTCTATCGCAACGACAGGCAACCGGACGATATTCTTCTGCGCGTACTCCTCAACGAAGAAGAGATCCGGCTGCCGCTTCCCGATGACCTGGCTCCATACTACCGCTGGAATGATTTCCGGCCCTACGCCTGCAAACTCATTAAAGAGGCACGGCTCAAACTCGAAGCTACAAAATGAAAACGCCGCAAATCGGACGGCTCCTCGCCGTCCTGCCGCTCTTCGGCATCCTTCTTTTCTCGAATCTTTCCGTCCGGGCCGCTGACAACAACCGTCAGGCGGAACTTTCGGGCACGGTCTATGGCGACGGCAAACCATTGGCCGGAGTACGGGTATCGGACGGAACCGCCTTCTCGACAACCGATCAACAGGGTCGTTACCGCCTGTCGTCCGACAAATCCGCCGGATTTATTTTCGTCGTCACGCCGACAAACTACGTCCCGGCTCAGGCCGACGGAATACAACCGCTTTTCTGGGCCGCACTCGATACCGATGCCCCCGATAAGGAGGAACAGCACGATTTCCATCTGACCCATGTCGATCAGTCCCGTTACACGATTCTCTTCGTCACGGATCTGCATCTGACCGGTTCGTCCGAAAAACACGATCTCGATCATTATCGTCGGATTACACTGCCAGCGATCACGGAGGAAGCAGAAAAAGCCTCGGCATACGGACCGGTCTATACGTTCAATCTGGGCGATCTCTCACATGAACTGTTCTGGTTCCAGTACGATTTCGATCTGGCATCCGCGAAGCAGTTCCTTGAAGAAAATGACTTCCCTACACGCATCTACAGCGTTCCGGGAAACCATGACAACGACGGGGGCATTCACGCCTCACCGGAAATCGACCGCGAAGCCGAATGGCTCTACCGGAAACTCTTCGGCCCGACCTACTATTCCATGGATATCGGCAATGTCCATTGGATCATGATGGACAACATCCTCTATAAGAATACGGCCGGAAAGGGGAAGAAGAATCGGGGTATCGTTGGCGCACGAGACTATGACAAAGGCTTTACGACAGAACAGCTCTCCTGGTTGCGCCGCGATCTGGAAGGGGTGGATCCTTCACAGACCGTGTGTCTCTGCACGCACTGTCCGATCCTGTTCGACCACGACCGCGAAACACTCCTTACCGATCCCCGGCAATTGGATTCGCTCGATGCCTGTTTCGCAAAGTTCGACAAGGTGCATCTTTTCTCCGGACACGCCCATCGCACACTCTATACGGTCAACAGTTCCTATCCGCGTTTCGAACAATATGTGCTGCCCGCCACTTCGGGCGAAATGTGGACCACCCATGACCGTTTTCAGGCTCTTTGCCCCGATGGGAGTGATGCCGGAGTCGTTGTAGCAACCATCGACGGCAACGACTTCACCTATCGGTATCGCACCCAAGCCTACGGCGACAAGGTTCTGCGAGTCTATGACATGAATTCCGTCAGCGAATTCTACCGCACCAACAAGTGGATCGCCCTGCAGCGGAAGCTCTATCCCGACCGTGCCGACTACGCCCGTCCGGAGTTTGAAAACTGTATCTTTGTAAATTACTGGGACTTCAAACCCGGGCGTCGGATCGAAATATACGAAAATGGCATACCTCTCGCAGTTGAACAGGTCGAAGATGAAGATCCGCTCTACAATCTGAGTCATTATCTTCCCGAGTTGTCAAAGAATCCGCATTACAAGAGTGGCAACGCTCGGGTAATCAGCCATCACATGTTTGCGGCAAAAGCCCGATCGGCTACATCACCCGTTGAAATCCGAGTTCTTGATGCCGACAATCGCATAATCCATCGTGAAATTCTGAAGCGGCCCAAAGCCTTCGACAAAGATGCGCGGTAAGAGTTCACACTCTACCGCGGCACAAGCGCTGAAATAAAGAGCACATCAGTCTTAAATACAGAAGGTTAGCACGCAATCCATACAACAAGTCGAGTCCGAGCATTTTGCATCGGAATAACCGGACTATACCTGACACAATCCGATTATCAACCTTAAAACAAGATCTTTTATCGAAAAAAAAGTACCACAACCACCCCCATTACACCAAGACAGTATCCAGGTTCTAACCAAACAACAAAACCATTTATTAATCTAAAACTCAACTTGCAATGATCCGAAATTTTCTATTCTGGACGGCGACCTGCCTCATTACAGCATGCGCCGTATCATCGTGCGAAAGCAGCGACGATGATGATGGAAGCACCGTCTCGGCTGCCTTCTCCATCAACATATCCAACATCACGGCGAGTGCGGCAACCGTCGAGTTTTCGACCGCCCAGGAAGAGGTTGTCTCCTACCTTGTGGCCGGACCCGTTCTGATCTCCGAATTCGAATATGCCGGACGCGACGCCATCGATCGGCTGGCATTCATTCAAGAACGGGGGACACTCGCCGAAGCCCCCTATCTGAGGACGATCAATAATTTGAGCCCGAAAGAGACCTTTGCAATCGGAGCCGTCGGACTTGATGCCGCAGGAACAATCGTCACCGCTCCGACCTTCGAACGGTTCTCGACCGAATATGCATCGGTAACCGTCGATGCCTCATTCGGACAGAATCCAGACGGGTCCTACACTTTTACGGGAACGATTATTCCCAATGCCTATGTGGCTTCCTATCGCTATCTGTTCGACAGCAAGCATAACGAAGCATCCAATGAAGAACTTCAAGCCTTGTTGGAAGCCGGCGGCGAAGGCATTGAAACCGGTAAGGGCGAACAAACGCTTACGCTGACACTGGACGAGAAAGTGGGTGTTACACTGGCCGTACTGGCTTATGACGATGCCGGTCGTCCCAGCTCTTTTGCCAATTGTTACGTATCGCCCGAAGATTCAGCATCGGTCCTTGTCAACGGACAGGAGATCAAGCTCTCGAAACCGGATCCCGAACAGAAAATCTTCGAGGGTGAAATAACTGTTCCGGCACAAGGTACGTTCGTCATCACGATCAACAAAGTCGAATACGGATACGTCTCCTACAGCGGAAACGGCGGTGTAGGTACGGTCAACGCGCTGACGGCAGCCGTTCCGTTCTACAGTCTCGACGCATCGGCCGGTCGCGGATTCTCCTGCAAGCAGGCCGTCGGACAGATGCAGACGATCGAAGAGGGCGGCAACACCTTCTGGACAAACCTCCCGGAAGCCGGAACGCTCCTTGTCCGTGTCGATGCCACCAATGCCGACAGCATCCCGCGCTATTACCTGCAGCTTGTCGAGGCGGAAGATCCCAATCTGATTCTTGAACAGAACTTCGATCTCTTTGTCTTCGGCGGAAACTATACCGAAGCTGCTACCGGTACGGCTGCTCCGAATCAGAATGCCAATGAAATCGACGGCACGGAACCCGGAACAAAAGATGGCTCCAAAGCGACCGATACAGGGGTTGAAATCTGGAGCAATGCCGTCACCGAAACATCCTACATCATGGCCTCGGAAGCCTACATCCGCAACCGAGATATGGAAGGCTGGGAGGTAGTAAACGTTGCGGAACAGCCCGGAGCCGTTCGATTGAACAAATCAGCAACAACATCCCACAAATACAGCGGCTATCTGCTCACACCGCCCCTGACAAAACTGAACGCCGCAACGACCATCACCGTTGAGACCGACATGGCCCGTTTTGCCGCCGACGGCGATATCTGGATCACGGTCGAAGGTGCAGGAACGCTCACGGATGCCGCCGTCAATGTAAACGGCGCCGTAGCTCCGACCTCCTACCCCGTTTCGGGCAGCTCGTTCATCGTAACCAACGAAATGTGTTCGAAATACGCGAACTCGGAAAAACCCAAACCTTGGACACATGTAACTCTCACCGTCACGGGAGCTACCGCCGAGACCCGCATCCGTTTCGACGGAACAAAGGGTGAAAACAGCTCTGTCGGACGTTGCCTGTTTGACAATATCAAAATTACGAAGTAACCTACGCAAACCACATTTATCATGAAGCGAATCATCGAACATATCGTCCGAAACCTTCTTCCCGTTCTGCTTTTGTGGGGGGGGGAAAACGTCTTTGCCCAAAACCGGCCAATCAGCGGAACGGTAAGCGATTCTGAAAATTATCCGCTCGTCGGAGCCTCGGTCGTTATCGAAGGTACGCATATCGGTACGACAACCGACGCAAACGGTGCATTCCGCATACAGGCCGCCGAAGGCCAGCAGCTGACCATCTCCTATCTGGGATATAAATCCCATACCGTAACAATCGGGAAACAGACCTTTCTGGATATTCGGCTCGATACCGACAACTCCCTCATCAACGAAGTGGTCGTCGTCGGTTACGACGTCCAGAAGAAGGTCAACCTGACCGGATCGGTCGCATCCATCTCCTCCGAGGATTTTGCCACACGTCCTATCGTATCCTCCTCGACAGCCTTGCAGGGCGTCGCTCCCGGCGTAACCGTAACGACCCAGAGCGGCGCTCCGGGTGACGACGGCGGCATGATCCGCATACGCGGTATCGGCACCTTCGGCGGTTCGAGTGCCGCTCCGCTGGTCCTCATCGACGGCGTGGAGGGGACGCTCGATGCCGTAGATGCCACGCAGATCGACCGCATCTCGGTGCTCAAGGATGCCGCTTCGTCGGCCATCTACGGATCCCGTGCGGCAAACGGCGTCATTCTCGTCACGACAAAACGCGGCAAGAAGGGGTACACCTCCGTCTCCTATCGCGGCTATATCGGGTGGCAGTCGCCGACCGACCTTCCCGAAACGGTCAATGCCGAAGAGTACATGATCCTCAGCCGCGAAACATCCGAGAACGACGGTAAAACGTCGATCTACACGGATGAATACATCGCCCGCTACCGCGAAAACAACCGGATCGATCCCGACAACTATCCGCTGACGAACTGGCGGGACCAGATCCTGACCGGTTCGGGATTCACCCACAACCACAATCTTGCATTTACTACCAGCACCGACCGCGTAAGCGTCATGACCTCGTTCGGGTATCTCGACCAGAAAGGTATCATCAAACTTACGGATTATGTCCGCTACAACGTCCGCAACAACATGAACATCGAATTCAACGACAAACTCTCGATGAAATTCGACGTATCGCTTGTAAACGGCGACCGCAAGCGTATTCCGCAACAGAATACGCTGTTCAACTACATGAATACGCGCGACCCGCTCATTCTCTCCCGCTGGTCAACCGGATATTGGGCCGCATTGTCGGGCGGCAGCGTCAACATTCTGCCCACACTCGAAGGCGACGGCGGCAACGTCCGCAACAACACCCTGCGGTTGAACGGCGCCACGACACTTACATACAAACCGGTCGAGTGGCTGACGCTCGAAGGAATGGTCGCTCCGCGTTATGTGACCACCAACAACCACACCTTCGTCAAGAAGATGCAGTTCTATTCCGACGCTTACGGGACACTGTCAACATCGTCCAATACGACCTACAGCTACCTCGATGAATCGGCCAACCGTTCGTTCTACGGGAACTACCTCTTCACGGCTGCCCTGCAGCATACGTTCGCGAAAAACCACTATGTGAAACTGTTGTTGGGTGCCTCGCGCGAGACCTTCGACCAGAAAACGCTCTCCGCGCACCGTGAAAACTACGCCTATCCCGATTACGACGTGATCGGCGCAGGTGAAGACAACGAAACCAAGGACAACGACGGTAAACGTTACCAGTGGGCGCTGCAATCCTTCTTCGGACGTATCAACTACAACTTCAAGGAGCGTTATCTCTTCGAGGCCAATATCCGTTTCGACGGTTCGTCCCGTTTCGCAAAGGGGAACCGCTGGGGAATCTTCCCCTCCTTCTCCGGCGCATGGCGCATCACCGAAGAACCTTTCATGACCAATATCCGTCATACGCTGAACGAGTTGAAGATCCGCGCATCATACGGTCAACTCGGCAATCAGAACATCGGGTCCTCCTATTACCCCACCGTACAGGATCTGGCCGTCGGCTCGATTTCGGTAAACAATGTAATCACACCGCTCGTCACACTCAACACGTTAGCCAATCCGGACATCACATGGGAGACCTCCGAAATGTACGACGTCGGTATCGACGCAACCCTTTTCAACAAGTTGAACGTGACTGCCGACTGGTACTACAAAACCACCTACGACATCCTGATGCAGCTCGATATTCCGCAATCGATCGGTTTGGGCGCTCCCTATCAGAACGCCGGAACTGTTCGCAACGTGGGATGGGAGGTTTCAGTCGGATATAACAACCGGTGGAAAGACTTTACGTTCGGCGTCGAGGCCAACCTGTCGGATGTCGTCAACAAGATCATCGACATGAAGGGTACTACCGGCGGAAGCGGCGCGATCCGCAATCAGGAGGGATCGGCCATCAACTCCATCTACGGCCTCAAATGTATCGGTATGGCACGCACGCAGGCTGAAGCCGATTATGTCAATGAAAACTGTCCGCAATACGGAACAAAGATCAAGGCGGGAGATCTGGTCTATGCCGACATGAATGACGACAACAAGATCGACGACTCCGATTTCACGATCATCGGAGGAACGATTCCCCGCTACACCTTCGGTCTGAACCTGCATTTCGGATGGAAAGGGCTTTCGCTGAGCGCCTTCTTCCAAGGGGTCGGGAAGGTGGACGGATATCTCTCCTCCTATTATGTACAGCCCTGCCAACAGGGTGGGACCTTCCGCAAGGAACATCTCGACCGTTGGACCGAGGAGACTCCCGACGGAAAGTACCCCCGACTGACCATGACCGACTCCAACAACTGGAAGACATCCTCCTTCTGGATGAGAAGCGCCGCATACTGCCGCCTGAAAAACATCCAGCTCAGCTACACGCTGCCCAAACAGTGGATGAGCAAACTGCACATGAAATCGGCGATGATTTTCGTCAACGCACAGAATCTCTTTACATTTACCAATTTCTATCAGGGGTTCGATCCGGAAGTCGCCTATTCCGGATCGGATGACGGTGTCGAACTGGGCGCCGTAGCCTACAACTATCCGCAGGTCAAAACCATTACGATGGGTGTTGAATTGAAATTCTAAAAAACGAACCGACCATGTTAAAGAAAATATTCTATCTGATCGTATCGAGCAGCCTGCTGCTGACGGGTTGCTCGCTGGACTATGAACCGATGAACGGCCCGTCATCGGGGACGTTCCCCGCAAGTGAAGAGGAGGCTATGGCCGGCCTTTACGCCGCCTACAAGGGCCTTTCGCTGATGACGGTCAAGGAGACGACCTTCCCGATGCGCATCAACGACTACATCACGGACATCGGCACCTACCGTGTCGATGCAGGAAACCAGCTCAAAGCCATGACTTCGACTCTTACCTCCGACAATTCGATGGTGGAGAAATTCTATCCCTACGTTTACAAGGTGGCCGGACGTGTGCATCTGGTTCTCGACAATCTGGAAAACCTGCGCGGCAAGATTCCCGAAGAGACCCTCAACCAGATCAAAGCCGAACTGCTCTGCATTCGGGCCTTCTATTACGATTTGGGATGCCAGTTCTACGGAGACATTCCCTTCATCGACCATCAGCTCAACCTCGATGACTACTCCTATCCGCGCATGCCGCGCGAAGAGGTTACCGCACGCCTGCTGAGCGATCTGGATGATGAACTGCTCGATTACCTGCCGCTGCAATGGAATCCCGCCACCTATGGCACCACCCGTATCGGACGGGTCGCGGCTTACGCCCTCAAGGCTCGCATCGCACTCAACTGGGGCCTTTACGAAGAGGCGGCACGCTGCGCAAAGAAAGCAACAACAATGGCGGTAGGACTGTACGATCTCGAACCGCTCGACTGCACCTACTATGCAACGCATGCCGACGGCGAACCTTCCGCCGCAAACCTCTTCGGATATGCCGGCGAGACGAGCAGGGAGTGGCTCTGGTCCATCCAGCACAACCAGCTTATCAGCAGCAATTATACCGCCGCAGCCTATTATGAGGCACCCCGTATCCATGGCGGATGCAGTTGGCTCGGCCCCTCGCAGGCACTTATCGATACGTTCCAGTGCACCGACGGAAAATCGATCGTCGAATCGCCGCTCTATGACTGGAAGAATCCATGGGCAAACCGCGATCCGCGTCTCGACCTCTACTGTCTGCGTCCCAACACCCGCATCTGGAACGTTCAGTACGATACCGACATCCGTGTCGAGCGCGTAATGAACTATAACACAGGCGCAATGATTGCCAACAGCGACGCCGTGGGCAACAAGAGCGAATATGCTGCCAACGGATCGAAAGGCCCCGGAGGTTATCTGTGGCGCAAATATTCCGACAAGGCAATGTACGGGATGATCAACGGTACCTCGACGCTCGACGATCTCAATATCGGCATCATCCGCTTCGCCGAAGTACTGCTCGTCGAGGCCGAAGCCAACATCGAATGGGACGGCGGAGATCTCGAACTGGCGGCCAGCAACATCAATCGGGTACGCGCACGCGTGAACATGCCGCCTGTGACGGATCACTCCCGTGCCGGTCTGCGCAAAGCCTTGCGCTACGAGCGAAAAGTGGAGCTCTGCAACGAAGGATTCCGCTGGTTCGATATCCGCCGCTGGAAGATCGCGCCGAAGGCGGTCAACGGTCCGATGTACGCTCCGGGATTCTCGACGACTCAGAAACCCGACAACTACATCTCCAACGCCAAACCGACCTTCGACGACGACTGGCTCACCTACTACGATACCTCCAGCACATGGGATGGCGGCGAGTTCAATCTCCGGATCTTCCAGAACATGGTCTTCAACGACCCGAAAGATTATCTCTGGCCCATGCCCTACACCGAAATGATTTCCAATCCTGCTATCGGACTGGAGAACAACAATCCCGGTTATTGACAAACTATCCATGCGGCATGTGCGATCCGTCGATGACGGATCGCACATCCAAAAATCACTGCCATGACAATAATAAAAAAGAATTGTTTATTGAGTATCCGCCTCTGGCTTTCAATATGCATCTGCATGCCAGGGCTGTACGGTTGTTCGTCGGAATCCGACGGCGGGACGGATCTTTTCGGCAATACGACCGAACTTCACGGATATATCCGAGATGCTTCGGGAAACGCCATACAAGGTGTTGTCGTCTCCGACGGCTATAGCTGCACTGCGACCGACGCCGCCGGCCGTTACACCTTGAAGCGTGACCCAAGTGCCTATTACGTGTACTATTCAACACCTGCCGACTGCAAGGTTGAGGTCGATCCTTCAACCGGTCTGCCGCTTTTTTACCAACGGCTCTCCAAGTCACAGGCACAATACGACTTTACACTCACACGTCAACCCGTCGAAACGAAATTCCGCATGTTGGCCATCGGCGATCCACAGGTTACGACAACGGCACAGGTCTATCGTTTCGAACAGGAGACCGTTGCCGACATCAAGTCTTACGTTGAAACGGAAACCGACCTGCCGACCTATGCCATTACTTTGGGTGATATCGTGGGGAACAAATGGGAACTCTACCCCAACATGGTCAAGGCAATGTCACGCTCTAAAACGGGAGGTATTCCACTCTTCCAGACCATCGGCAATCACGATCATGAATATCCACAAGTGACCGATGTCGCGGCGCAACGTATATATGAATCTTATTTCGGCCCGGTCAACTACTCCTTCACGCGCGGAGATGTACACTTCGTATCGATGGATGACATCATCCACGGCGCTACGGCCAGCGATGACTACAAAGGAGGATTCCTCGACTGGCAATACGAATGGCTGAAACAGGATCTGAGTTACGTCCCCAAGGAACAGATGGTCATCCTGTGCATCCATATTCCGTTCCGAAACAGTTTCTCGGCAAGTGACGGCGGCTATTACGACGAAGTGCTGGCATTGCTGGCACAGTTCAAGGAAGCACATGTCTTTGCGGCGCATACCCATAACAACAATACAAGTTATGTGCATACATCAGGCGGCAAACAGATTCGTGAACACATCGTCGGCACCTCATGCGGTGCATGGTGGCACGGGACAATCTGCGTTGACGGCGCACCCAACGGATACGGCATTTACGAATTCGACGGTACGCAGATTACCAACGCCCTGTACAAGGGGACACGTTACGACGAAACATTCCAGATCCGGCTCTACAACGCTTCGGACAAATTTACAGGGGGTGGATCTACGGTTTACAGATTCGGTGTAACGGGAGAGAATCAGGTCATCGCCAATATCTGGAACGCCGACGAACGCTGGACTTTCGACGTTTATGAGAACGGCGTAAAATCGTCAAGCGGCCTGAAAAGGATGACCATGATCGATGCATGGGCAAAAGCCTTTTTCTACGGCTATTGCAAAGTCACATCATCTTCCTACGGCAATTCATACGCACATATGTATTACTACACACGCACCACACCCGGATCAACGGTACGGGTCGTGGCACGCGACAGTTACGGAAACGAGTTCGAACAAAGCGAAATCACATCAACAACAGATTATCCAAACAACTATTATTGATCGCAAAGGGGGAGGGGACTCGTATTCCGCAAGGCAGTCCGGCCATTGGCCGGACCGCCGGTCTTTTCTTCCCCACCCATTCATCTTCTCTCCCTACTGAGGGAAAAAGGATCACGCATATCGTATGGAAACTCCGAATCCAGAGAATCGACATGCAACATCCGCAGACAACACGTTCCGCCCTGATTCGGGGCACCGTCTGAAAGCCCTCCTCATAGCGCCGCATCCGGTATTCATTCTGCGGAATCTCCGCAAACCTCACAGCCGTCGGGCCGGCTGAAGCCGGAACAGCGGGCGGACCGGCCTCCTGCGGTCTTCCGTTCCGGCCGTATAGGAAGGAGCAATACCGCCATAAAAAGATATGATGGACAGAAGGTGCCGAAATGAGGAATAATTCATTACATTTGTCTTCCAAAGAATACAAGGTTCAACCAATCAAAAGACGAAAGAATTATGATCAGCAAAAAAATGCAGGAGGCGATCAACGCCCAGATCAATGCCGAAATGTGGTCGGCCTATCTCTATCTCTCGATGTCGATGGACGCAGCCGACAAGGGCCTCGCAGGATCCGCCCACTGGTTCGCAAAGCAGTTCTCCGAAGAGCAGGAACACGCCGAGAAACTGGCAAAATACCTTCAGTCACAGAATGCAAAGGTCGTTCTCGCTCCGATCGCTGCCGTGAAGACCCAATGGGGCTCCCTGAAGGAGATGTTCGCCGACACGCTCGAACATGAGCGCAAGGTAACCGCCATGATCCACGATCTCTGCAAACTGGCTCAGGACGAAAACGACTTCGCTACGGCCAACATGCTGCAATGGTTCGTCAATGAACAGGTTGACGAGGAGGCCACGGCATACGGTATTCTCGAGGCACTCAAGATGATCGAAGGCGAGAAGGTCGGTCTCTATCTGCTCGATCAGAAACTCGGCGCCCGTTAATCCAATCCGGAACGCCGGATTCCGGCAAACCGATCGTTCATACGCGACACAGCTCTAAAAAGGCTGTCGCGCACCGTCGGCTCGATGGAAGCAGCCGCTCCAACTGGAGCGGCTGCTTCCATTCAACAATCCCGCTACATCCCGACTGCCCCCAGCAACGCCGTTATCCATTTCCGACAGTCCCCGCAATCCGGCATCCACACGGAGGTCCGACTCCGCAAATTCGGTCCAACGGACTATCCCCGAATGATTTCGGGTGCAAAATGTTCATTTTTCTGCATTTTTATAATAATTTTGCATAAAATTCGTTTTAAAAAACGCTCGAACGAAACAACTAAAAACGTACTATAAATCCATGAGTGAAGTCATCAACATCAAGGAACTCAACGAACGCATCGAACGCGAAAGCGTCTTCGTCGATACGGTGCGCACGGAGATGGGAAAGGTTATCGTCGGACAAAATCATTTGATCGACACCCTGCTGATCGGCCTGCTCTCCAACGGACACATTCTGCTCGAAGGAGTTCCCGGTCTCGCAAAAACCCTGGCAATCACAACACTGGCTAAGGCTGTCGATGCCGATTTCGCCCGCATACAGTTTACCCCCGACCTCCTGCCGGCCGATCTGATCGGTACGCTCATCTACTCCCAGAAGAGCGAGGAGTTCGTGGTGCGCAAGGGCCCCATCTTCGCCAACTTCGTATTGGCCGACGAAATCAACCGTTCTCCGGCCAAGGTACAGTCGGCCCTGCTGGAGGCCATGCAGGAGCGTCAGGTGACCATCGGCGATGAGACCTACCGCCTGCCAGAACCGTTCCTTGTGCTGGCGACGCAGAACCCCCTCGAACAGGAAGGCACCTATCCTCTGCCGGAGGCGCAGGTGGACCGTTTCATGCTCAAGGCCAAGATCTCCTATCCCTCGAAGCAGGAGGAGCGCGACATCGTGCGGATGAACCTCGCCGGCGGCGGGCTGCCCTCGCCCAATCGCATCATTACGCCCGAAGACATCATCAAGGCCCGCCGCGTGGTCGAGGATGTCTATATGGACGAGAAGATCGAGAAATACATCGTCGATATCATCTTCGCCACCCGTGAACCGGCCGAGTACAACCTTCAGAAACTGCAGTCGCTCATCGCCTACGGCGGATCACCGCGTGCCTCGATCTCGCTGGCCAAGGCAGCCCGCGCCTACGCCTTCATCCGTCGCCGCGGATATGTCATCCCGGAAGATGTGCGTGCCGTCTGCCACGACGTCCTGCGGCACCGTATCGGTCTGACCTACGAGGCCGAAGCCGAAAACATCTCTACCGAAGAGATCATTACCGACATTCTGAACAACGTAATCGTTCCGTAGTACGATGATCGAGAGCGAAAACGATATTCTGCGCCGCGTCCGCAAGATCGAAATCAAGACGCGGGGACTCTCCAAAGAGATCTTCGCCGGAAAATACCATACGGCTTTCCGGGGTCGGGGCATGTCGTTTTCCGAGGTCCGGGAGTATCGTGCGGGGGACGACGTGCGCGACATCGACTGGAATGTCACGGCCCGGTCGCGATCGCCTCACATCAAGGTCTATGAGGAGGAGCGGGAACTGACGATGATGCTGATGGTCGATGTCTCGGCCTCGCGAATGTTCGGCTCGACCCACTACCTCAAAAAGAACATCCTGACCGAGGTGGCGGCCGTACTCGCCTTTTCCGCCGCACAGAACAACGACAAGGTGGGATGCATCTTCTTCTCCGACCGCATCGAGAAATACATTCCGCCCAAAAAGGGACGCAGCCATATTCTGATGATCATACGTGAACTGATCAAGTTCCAGCCCCAATCGCAGGGTACGGCTCTCTCGGAACCGATCCGTTTTCTTACGGCCGTCATGAAGAAACACTGCACGGCGTTTCTGCTCTCGGACTTCCTCGATCCGGCCCGCGACCGCGAAGAGCTGACCAATGCGCTCAAGATCGCCGGCAGCAAGCATGATCTGGTGGGAATCCGCATCACCGATCCCCGGGAGGCGGCACTGCCCGATGTCGGGGTGCTGGAGCTGCAGGATGCCGAAACGGGCCGCAAGGTCTGGGTCGATACCTCCTCCGCAACCGTGCGGGATCACTATGCCGAAGCGTGGCGGCAGCGCAGCGAGGCCATCGAGTCGCTGCTCAGGCACAACCGCATCGATACGGCGACGATCTCGACTGACGAGGATTATGTCGTGGAACTCATCAAACTCTTCAAGCAACGTTGACAAGGATGAAGATCAAACGAGTTGTATTGCCGCTGGTTTCCGCCGCCCTCTTTTCGGGTCTGGCGGAGGCAGCGGCCCAGACGCCGAAGATCGAGGCGCGGGTCGTTCCCGACAGCATCGGCATCGGCGACACCTTTACACTGGAGATCGATGTCGAACGCGACCAGGTACAGGTTACCGACTTCCCGTTGTTCGAGGGCAACGACAAGATCGAAATGGTGGCGTCACTGCCGGTCGATACGCTCGAACGGGAGGGGCGGCGGCTGAAGCTGCGCAAGCGCTACACGATGCAGGCCTTTACCGAGGGCCGTATCAACATGGGACGGCCGGGAGTCCTGTACGCCGACAAGAACATCGTCGATACGCTTTATGCCCCCGATTCGCTGCTGCTCGAGGTCGGGACCTACCAGATCGACACGACCAAACAGACGATCTACGACCTCAAGGGCCAACGGACGCTGCCGTTCCGCCCCGAGGAGATCGCCGGATATACGTTCGCAATTCTCTTTCTGCTGCTGAACCTCGCGGCACTGTTTTTCGCCCTGCGCTACCGCCTGGCAAAGCGCGGACGCCGGATCAGCGATCTCTTCAAGCCGGCACCGCCCGAACCGCCGCACGTCGAGGCCATCCGGGCTCTGGAGGCACTCAGCAACCAGAAACTCTGGCAGAACAACCGGCACAAACAGTATTATTCGGGGCTGACCGATATTCTGCGACGCTACCTGGCGGCACGGTACGGCATCGGAGCCATGGAGATGACCTCCGACGAGATTCTCGACGCCGTACGTCCGCTCGATCTGCCGCAGAAGAGCGCGATGGAATTGGCGCAGCTGCTGCGTGAGGCCGACCTCGTGAAGTTCGCCAAGGCGACGCCGGAGGCGACCCGCAACATCGAGGCCTATCAATGGGCCTACTACTTCGTCGAGGAGACCAAACCCGTTGAAGAACAACCGGCCCCCGAAGCCGAGGAGGCTCTCGGTGTAAAGACAAAGGAGGAGAACCATGCGTAAGGCGATCATATTCCTGTTCCTTTCGTTGCTGGCACTTGAAGTGTCGGCGCAGCAGTATCCCGAACGACGGCAGGTGCGCAAAGGCAACCGGGCCTTTGAAAAGGGGAACTATCAGGATGCCGCCGGCCGCTACATGCGGGCGTTGGGTGTCGCTCCGGGATCGTTTGAAGCGGCCTATGACCTGGGGAACGCCTACTACCGGCAGGAGCAGTACGATCAGGCCGTACAGACCCTGCAACAGGTTGCGGCCGATTCGCTGGCAGCACCGGCGGATCGTGCACACGCCTTCTACAATCTGGGGAATGCACAGTTCCAGCAAAAAAAGTATTCCGAGGCGCTCGAAAGTTTCAAGAATTCGCTGCGGCTGAATCCCGACGACGTAGAGGCCAAATTCAATTACGCCTACGTCAAGAAACTGCTCGACGACCAGAACCAACGGAATCAGAACAATCAAGACAAGAACAACCAGAATCAGAACGACCGCAACAAGGACAATCAGAACCAGGACCAGAACCAGAACAAGGATAACCAGAATCAGAATCAGGATCAGGACCGAAACGGCGGCGAGAATCAGGATCAACAGGATCAGGAGAACAAATCCGGCGACACGCCGCAAAATCCGGACAACGGTGAGGGTCAGCCTCAACCGGCCGGCATCTCGCAGGCTGAGCAGGAGCGGATGCTCGATGCCATCCAGGCCCAGGAGGACAAGACGCAGGAGAAGCTGAAGGAGAAAGCGGGAGCCGTCGTCCGTCTAAAGAAAAACTGGTAGCCGGGAGAGGGTCACAAACGAGAAGGTTCTGATCTGAAAAGAGAAATGAGACAAACGACAAACGGAGACGATCGAAACGGAGCGGCATACGGACATACAAGCGACAAACGCTACCGGCCCCCGTTTCGCGTCACGCTGCAAACAAGCATGCAACAATGATATTCCATTCGCCCCATATTCTGTGGCTGCTCATACTGCTCGTACCGGCAGCCGCCTACTACATCTACCGGATACGGAGAGGGGGCGCGGCCCTGCGCATCTCGTCGGCAGCCGGGGTACTGCGGGCTCCGCGCACGATTCGCTACTATCTGCGCCATGTACCTTTTCTGCTGCGCATGGCGGCCTTCGCCCTGCTCATCGTCGCACTGGCACGCCCGCAATCCGCCGAGCACAACACCCGCACGAGTGCCGAAGGAATCGATATCATGCTGGCACTCGACGTTTCGGGTTCAATGCTGGCCCGCGACTTCACCCCCGACCGGCTGGAAGCTGCCAAAGAGGTGGCCGGATCCTTCATCTCGGACCGCTACGGCGACCGGATCGGACTGGTCGTCTTCGCCGGTGAGGCGTTCACGCAAAGTCCGTTGACCTCCGACCAGAGTACGCTGCTCACGCTGCTCGGCCGCGTTCGCAGCGGTCTGATCGAGGACGGCACGGCCATCGGCAACGGACTCGCCACGGCGATCAACCGGCTGCGCGAAAGCGACGCCAAGAGCAAGGTCATCATCCTGCTGACCGACGGTATAAACAACCGGGGCGAAATTGCGCCCGTCATGGCGGCCGAGATCGCCAAACAGATGGGGATCAAGGTCTATACGATCGGCGTAGGCTCCGAGGGCATGGCCCCGACTCCGGCCATCGACATGTTCGGCAACATGACCTTCGTACAGGCCAAGGTCGAGATCGACGAGGAGACTCTTCGGAAGATCGCCGAAACGACCGGAGGAGAATACTTCCGGGCAACGGACAACGAAAAGTTGCGTGCCATCTACGACGAAATCAACCGCCTGGAGAAGAGCAAGGTCGAGGTGAATGACTTCACAACCTATACGGAAGAGTATCTATTCTGGCTGCTGGGAGCACTGGCGCTTCTTGTCGTCGAATTTCTGACCCGTACACTGATTCTTAAACGCATACCGTAATGTTCCGTTTTGCAAATCCACAATATCTCTATCTGCTTGCAGTCGTACCGCTCCTGACGGCGCTTTTTCTCTGGGCTCTGCACGACCGGCGGAAACGTCTGGCGCGTTTCGGCGATCCCGAGACCGTCAAGTCGCTCATGCCCGAGGCCTCGACCGGACGGATCAAGCTGAAGTTCCTGCTCTTCGTCACGGCCGTTACGCTGTTGATTCTGGCCGCCGCGCGTCCGCAGTTCGGCTCGAAGCTGCGCGAGCAGAAGAGCCAGGGTATCGAAATGATGCTGGCGATCGACATCTCCAACTCGATGCTGGCGGAGGATTTTGCCCCGAACCGGCTGGAACGTACCAAGTACGCCGTCGATAAACTCTTCGACGGGCTGAAACAGGATCGGGTCGGAGTGGTCGTATTCGCGGGTGACGCAACCGTTCAACTGCCCATCACCTCGGACTATCGTATGGCCAAGGCCTTTGCAAAACGCATCTCGCCGTCGATGGCCGCCGTACAGGGCACCTCGATTGCCAAGGCGCTGTCATTGGCCGAGATGTCGTTCTCGAGCGACAGCGACGCCTCCCGGGCCATCATTCTCATTACCGACGGCGAAGATCACGAGGGACAGGTGCTGGAAGCGGCCCAACGTGCTGCGGATCAGGGAATCAAGATCTTTGCGATCGGCATCGGCACGCCGGAAGGGGCCCCCATACAGATCGGCAACGAGTTCATCAAGGATGAAAAGGGGAATATGGTGGTCTCGAAGCTCGACGAAGAGATGCTGCAACAGATCACGCAGATGACGGGCGGCGCCTACGTGCGCGCGACCAAGCAGTCGCTCGGACTTGACGAGATCATCCGCACGCTCAACGACATGGAACAGTCGGAGCTGACGACGGTCCGTTTCGAGGAGTACAACGAACAGTTCCAGTACCTTATCGCCGTTGCGCTGATTCTGCTTATTCTGGAGTACTGCCTGCTTGACCGTCGGAATCCGCTGCTGGCACGGTTCAACATCTTCCGGGAAGAGAAAAGCGCCGAATCGTAAAGATTCCGGTATCGGATACACCGCTTTTCAAGCTTGAACGGCAATTCGACAGGAATTGCCGTTTTTTTGTCATCACGACCACCCCGTCGGACCAACGGGACACCCGACCGGCGATCCGCATCCGCGGGATTTCCAACCACGATCATCCGCAGATTCAGGCATCGCTTCAGACAGCCGGTCCTATCCGGGCACTCGGGGCTCATTCCGTACCGGATCCACAACCCCACCTTGCAGCAGCCCGAAAAGTTTATCCAGCAGGGTTCAATCCAGACGATTCCAACCATTCCGCTCCGGAGTTGCACCCCACACCTTACAGCAGTACGAAAAGTCCGCCCGGCAGGATCCAATCCGGACGGTTCCAACCATTCCGCTCCGGAGTTGCACCCCGCACCTTACAGCAACACCGGCAGGCTCTCCCGGCAGGTCCCCGGCTGAATTTCCCATTTTATGCCGTTTGACCTTGCATCCCGGTATTTCGCGCCACGCCGCCCTTTCTCTTAACTGTGACCAATCTCAGATCCGCATTTTATGCCGTCCCGGATCCGTACTTTTACTCTATGCAACCCTACGGAAGGTGCTTCACGGCAAAATTTATTCTGAAAATACCATTTTCATTTGGCGCTGCATCCGACTTTCCCTATCTTTGTCTAACAACCTGACCACCATGTTCCAGATCGTCAACCGCCACCTGCTGACCGCCATCCTTGTTGGGTCCATGCTCCTCGCTGCCGCATGTTCGAACAATCCTGCGATCCATTATGCTCCGGCCACACAACAGGCACTCGACGAACTGGACGAAACCATGCAGCACAAGGAGACCTATGATATCGGGCGACGCAAACGAATCGAGAAACTGTACGACCGGCTTGCCTCAGCAAACGACGACGAACAACGTTTGCGTGCGCTGCTCGACCTGCAACAGGTTTTTGTAACCTATGAACTCGATTCGGCATCCCGTTTCGTGGACAGTCTTCGGGCATTTGCCCGCGAACGTTCGTCGAAGCAGATCGAACGTATTGCGGTGCTTGCCGATATCGACGTGCTGATGGGGCGAGGGTTGACCGACCGTGCCGAAGCTCTTTTTCACAGCATCGACACCGTCGGCATGACCACGCTGGAATATCTGAACTGGTATGCCCGATACCAGGCCATTGCATGGCGGCGGCAGACCGAGGCACACACCGCGGAAGAGCGTCAGGCCTGGCATGATTCACTGCGCCGCATCCGTCGGGCACGCATCGGTTTCAGAGAGATGTCCCCTTTCACACGTGCCCGGCAGCAGGCGGTCGAATGGGCGGATCAGGGTCGTTGCGACGACGCCCTGGCCGAACTGCAGCCCTACCGCGAGAAAAAACTTGCTCCATGGGACAGAGCGTTGCTCTATTACGACATGGGGAATATCGCCATGACAGGGCACCGGCAGGACACGGCCATCGAATTCTTCACCCGCTCGGCAATCGCCGACTTTCAAGCCGGGACACGATCCTATTTTTCACTCTACAACCTTGCACTGCTGCTTTTCGAGCGCAATGATCTGAACCGGGCCTCACGATACATGCAACGCACCCTTGACGACGCTCTCGACTGCAAATCCGGAGCCCGCATACCCTTGACGTCGGCTGCAGCCATGACCATCAACAATGCCGTTACGAAAGACCTTGCAATACGCAACCGACTGCAACTACGAATGACGGTCGTCTCGACACTTCTTCTTGTCACCTTCGGCGGCGCTCTTGCCCACGCTCTGCGTCAACGCCGCCGTCTGCAAAACAGCCGGCGGCAACTGACAGCCGCCAATGCCGAGCTGCGCGAAAAGAACGAAGCGCTGATCCTTTTGAGCGACCGCATCCGCGACATCAACGCAACATTGATCGACTCCAACCGCATCAAGGATCGTTACGTGTGCCAGTATGTCGATCTCTCGGTCCACTACATCTCACGGCTGGACGATCTGCGACGCATGATCTGCCGCAAGGCAAAGACGGAGAGTCCCGATTCTCTGATCCGTCAGCTGACCTTGCCCGAGAACAGCCTGCGGCAGGAGTTTGCCGGGTTCTACCGTCAATTCGACGCCTCGTTTCTGGAGATTTTCCCGGATTTCATTTCACAGGTCAACGCTCTGCTGCGACCCGAAGCCCGCATTGCACCCAAAAACAAAGGCATGTTGACGACCGAACTGCGCATATTGGCCGCCATCCGACTGGGCATCAGCGACAGCGGCCGCATTGCACGCTTTCTCAACTGCGCACCCGCAACCATCTACACCTACCGCACCAAGTTACGAAATTCAGCCCTCGACCGTGAGCAGTTTGAAGTACACGTTGGTCAGATCGGACGTCCGGAAACAATTGAAGCATCTATATAAAACAGCTGCTATTTTATAATTATTCAACTACACATCAATAAATTATATATTTTTACCATCTATATTTACTTTATATTGATCCTGCGCGACGGATAAAATTGCGTACCTTTGAAATACCAGAGCCTGCGAAACACGCTCCCGGTCTGTCCGTTGAACCCGCTCAACGATCAATCGGAATGCAGGGATTGAACGGAGTGCTTGATACAAAATATAAAAAAGTCGGGGACCCGCCCCGCATGCCACCCGCCAATCGACAAAACGACAAACCAATAACAGCCAAAACTATGAACCGAATCTCAAAACTCAACCGTCGATCGATTCTTACGGGAATCATCGTCACGCTGTTCTTCAGCGCAGGGTGCTCTCAACGACACAACACACTCAGCAAGGAGGAGATTGCCGACGGCTGGCAGCTGCTCTTCGACGGCAGGACACTCGATCAATGGAGGGACTACAACGGGGACTCGCTGACCATGCCCTGGCATGTGGTTGACGGCTGCATACAGGCACACGGCGACGGCAGCGACCTCACGGGATACATCGTCACGCGCAAACAATACGAAAACTTCATTCTCGACTGGGACTGGAAACTCTCCTACGGCGGCAACAGCGGCATGCTTTACCACGTGGTCGAGGATCCATATTTCAAGGTGCCTTATGTTACGGGGCCGGAGTACCAGCTCATCGACGAAGCGGGGTGGGAACAGACCAACGCCCCGACGAAGCTCGAACCCTGGCAGCGGCTCGGAGTCGATTACGCCATGCACCTGCCCGATCCGGCCAAGATGAAACTCAATCCACAGGGGGAGTGGAACAACTCCCGTATCGTCTATGACAACGGACATGTCGAACACTGGCTCAACGGAGAGAAGATTCTCGAATTCGAAGCCTTCACCGACGACTGGTTTTCCCGCAAGAACAGCGGGAAATGGGCCAACGCACCCGAATACGGACTGGCACGGCGCGGTGTGATCTGCCTGCAGGACCACGGCTATCCGGCCTCGTTCCGCAACATAAAGATCAAGGAGCTGCCGCGCAAGGCGGGCCGCAGGGTTGATCTTTTCAACGGCAAGGATCTCACGGGCTGGGAGGCATACGGCACCGAGAAGTGGTACGTCGATAACGAGGGCAACCTGGTTGCCGAGAGCGGTCCCGACAAACAATACGGGTATCTCGCCACACGCGAGTATTACGACGACTTCGATCTGACGGTCGAATTCAAGCAGGTGGCAAACGGCAATTCGGGACTCTTCTTCCGGTCGTTCGTCGAACCGCCCGTGAAGGTGCACGGCTGGCAGTGTGAGGTTGCCCCCCGCAACCACGACACGGCCGGCATCTACGAATCCTACGGCCGCGGGTGGCTGCAGACCATTCCCGATGAAAAGGAGGGGATCCTCAAGGAGGGCGACTGGAATACGCTGCGGCTGCGTGTCGAGGGCGATCATGTGCAGACCTGGCTCAACGGAGAACCGATGGTGGATTTCCACGACGCCCGGATCGGAGCCGCACAGGGACGCATCGCCCTGCAGATCCACGACGGCGGCGGAATCAAGGTTCTGTGGCGCAACCTCTGTCTCGAAACGCTTTAACCGTGTCCGGCACAAACACACTACGAATATGGCTATCAATCGAAGAAACTTTCTCAAGACGTTGGGCGGCGCGACATTGCTGACCATTGTTCCCCGCCACGTTCTCGGAGGTCCGAAACACATCGCGCCGAGTGACCAGCTTACGAAAGGCATCATCGGTGTGGGCGGTATCGGCAGAAGCAAATACCACTTTACCAGCGACGAACGCTGCCGTCTGGTCGCCGTGTGCGACGTTGACAGCAACCACCTGCAGAAAGCGCTCGACCTGGGACGCAGGAATTTCAACCAGACGCTTCAGGCATACGAAAACTACCGGGATCTGATTGCCGACCCCAATGTCGATATCGTCCACATCGCAACCCCGCCCCACTGGCATGGAATCATGGCCGTCGAAGCCGCCCGCGCCGGAAAGGACATCTGGTGCGAGAAGCCCATGACCCGCACCATCGGCGAAAGCCGGCGGGTGGTGGAGGCCGTCAAACGCAACAACCGGATCTTCCGGCTCAACACCTGGTTCCGGTTCAAAGATACCTTCTACGGATTGGGAACGACAGTCGAACCGCTCAAAAAGCTCGTTGACAGCGGATTGCTGGGGTGGCCGCTGAAGGTCACCATCTCCGGCACAACGGGTTTCACATGGAAATTCTACTGGGTGGGCAAGGAGAATCTCGAACCGCAGTCTGTTCCCGCAGAACTGGACTACGACATGTGGCTCGGCCCCGCGCCCTACAAGCCCTACAACCGGCACCGCGTGCACAAGACTTTCCGGGGATACTGGGACTACGACGGCGGCGGGCTTACGGACATGGGACAGCACTACATGGATCCGGTTCAATACCTGTTGGGAAAAGATCGGACTTCGCCGGTAAAGGTCGAGGTCGATGCGCCCCAGCAGCACCCCGATGCCGTAGGTATCTGGCGGAAGATCACCTATACCTACGAGGACGGCTGCCAGATCGTTCTCGAAGGAGAAGGATTCGAGAGCAAGGAGGACACGCCCTACATCGAAGGCCCGTTGGGCAAGGTGTACAAGGGGTTCCGCTGCACGATTCCCGATGTCATGGAGAAACTCGCCGAGTTGCCCGATCCCGAACCGCAGAATACGGATTTCATCGAATGCGTGCATACACGGCAGCGATTCGCCCTCGACGAAGAGATCGGGCACCGCAGCTGCACACTGGTCAACATGGGTGCATGCGCCCTGCGACTGAACCGCACGCTGCATTTCGACCCCGTGAAACAGCTCTTCATCGACGACGAGGCGGCCAACCGGCTTATCGACCAGCCCATGCGCCGTCCCTGGCAAATCTGAAACCGTCCATCTAACGAACATCGATCCATGAAAACAATAAAACGAATTATCCTGTCATGTACGCTCGCCCTGCTTCTCGCTGCGAACGTTACGGCCGCACCGCTCGATGAGCGTCAACGCACGGTCGAAACCGTCATTGCCGATTGTCTGGCACAACTCCCCGCACCATCGGTGAAGGAGTACAGCAAAATCATGGAGGAACTTGCCGCTACGGGAGCCGAAGGCATCGAGATACTGGCCGACATGCTTGTCCCCGCGGCGCAAGGCAAAAATGCACCCGTAGAGTATGCAATCAACGGCGTAGCTTCCCATGTGACAAAGGAGGGGCTGGAAGCGCAGCGGAAGGAGGTCTGCAAGGGGCTGTCGGCCGCCCTCGCCCGCTGTACGGACGATGCGAACCGCGCCTTTCTGCTATCGCAGCTCCAGCTCTGCGCAACGGCGGATACGGCGGATACGATTGCCGGTTATTTCGACGATCCCTATCTGAGCGATCCCGCATTGCGGGCCCTGACCTCCATCGCGGGGAGTGAAGCGGTCTTGCTGAAGCTGGCAAAACGTTCCGACATCACACAAGAGCAGAAAGCCGCTTTGGCCTGTGCTTTGGGAGAAAAGGAGATGGCGGAGGCCGAACAGCTTCTATTGGGTTGGCTGCCCGAAGCCGACGAAACGACCCGCGCAGCCATCTACGCCGCATTGGGCTCCTGCGGATCGGCCGCCTCGCTCAAGCGCCTCGCCGCCGCAGCCCGCTCCGCAGGGTTCATCGATGACGAAACAGCCGCGACAGACTCCTACCTTCGGCTGCTGAACCGGCTTGTCGACCAAAAGGCGCCGCGTGAAGCGATCAAGGCCGCCAGGAAACTGCTCGGCTGCAAAGTTTCGAATGTGCGGGGCGCTGCACTCCAGATTCTTCTCCGCGCCCAAGGGACCGAGGCGCTGCCTTATGTCCTGAAGGCGTTGCAAACGGAGGACATCCAATACCGCAATGCCGCGCTGCGCTATGTCGGGGAGCTGGCCGACGACGATGTATATGCAACGATTGCCGCCGAACACAGCCATTTGAGCGACGAGGCATGGGCCGATGTGATCGAGTGGTTCGGGGTACGTCACGCCGCATCGCAGATCGATGCCGTAACCGAAGCCGTCGCATCGCCGAACGACCGCCTTGCACTGGCGGGGATTCATGCCGCCGGACGTCTGGGCGGCGACAAGGCGCTTGCGGCCCTGATTGCAGCACTCGGAGGCCGCCATGCCGAACCGGCGGCACAGGCCCTGCTCACGTTCAACGGAAAGATCGATGACGGAGTCGTCGAGGCTCTCGACGGAGAAGGGACGATGCCGGTTCAAGCCCTCCATCTCGCAGCGGCGCGCCGCATTACCGCCGTTTCGGACAAAGTCTTCGCACTGCTCGACGCCTCCGATCCGGACGTTGCGGCGGCTGCATACCGCGCCTTGCCCAGCGTGACGGCACCGGACGACATCGACCGCCTGAGCGAGCGGATCGACCGAAGCGACGACACGCAGGCCGAAGCATTGCGCGCGGCACTCATGCACGCCGTACAACCGCTCGCCCCCGACAAGCAGTACGAGATCATTGCCGCCAGGATGAATGCCTCGGAACACCCCGAACGCTATTATCCCGTATTGGCGCAAGGCGGAACGCAGCGGGCGATCGACTGTCTGCTGGAGAACTTTGCCGGCAGGCATGCGGAGAAAGCCTTTGCGGCGCTGCTTCTGATCGACAACCCGCAGATGATCGGCGTACTCCGCAGTCTGGCGGAGCAGCATCCCGAATTGGCCGACCGCGCATTGGCCCGTTATACCGACTGTGTCGCGGCGCTTGACGCCACGCCTGTCCGGAAATACCAGCTTTACAGCGAGGCATTGGCGTTGAACCCTTCGGCCAGGATCGTCAACAGGATCCTGCAGAAACTGGCCGACATACATGAAATTCCGGCGCTTCTATTGGCCGGCTGCTATCTCGACAATCCGGAAACGGCCCGCACGGCGGCGGCTGCCGTCAAGACGATCGGGGCAAAAAGCGAACGGCTTGCAGGAGGAGAGAAGGTCCGCGCGCTGTTGGAAAAGAGCTGCGACATCTATCGGGAGTGGGCGGCCAGCGATGCCGATGCCGGATATGCAGTGGATGAACTGACGCTTCTGTTGTCGAAACTGCCTGCCGACGGATTCCGCACCGTAACCGACGATCTTGCGCAATGGTCTGCCGCAGCTGCCGCACCGGCCGAACGGGCGGAGATGGAACCCGCGGCGCGCAAACGGGCCGAACGGGCAGCGGCAAAAGCCATGCAGCGGCTATGGAAACAGGAGAACGGCGTGATTTCCTATCTCGGCGGCGAAGCAAGTGCCATCGCAGCGCCCGGCACCTACGAGAATTTCGAAATGTGGATCGATTTCCGCACCGCCGGCAAAGCCGGTCTGGCTGTCCGCTCGACCAACAGGATCGGACTGGGCGACGAGGAGGGTTCGGGCGCCGCAACCGGAAACCGCACCTACGCATCGGCTCCGGTCAGCAATGCCGACAATGAAAAGGGGACATGGAATACCCTCTACCTCAAAATGGTGGATGACCGGATCACAGTCGAGGTAAATGGCCGTACCGTAACCGACAACGTCACCCTTGAAAACAGCGGCCAGCCGGACAACACGGTGCCGGTTGCAGGAACCGTCGAACTTCTCGGCGAAGGAGATGCCATCGATTTCCGCAACTTCCTGCTGCACGAACTGCCTGCAACGCCCCTCTTCGAATTGCCGGCCGAGGAGGCCGAAGCGGGATACGAAGTGTTGTTCGACGGCCGCTCGCTCCACAACTGGACGGGGAATACGACCAACTACGTTCCGCAGGAGGGTACGATCCACGTCACGGCTCAATTCGGCGGTTCCGGAAACCTTTACACCAAAAAGGAGTACGGCGACTTCGTGCTGCGTTTCGAGTTCCGCTTCCTCCGCGAAGGGGTCAACAACGGAATCGGGATCCGCACCCCGATGGGTGTCAATGCCGCCTATCACGGCATGGAGATTCAGATCCTCGACCATGACGCACCGATCTACAAGAACCTCCGCATCTATCAGCAGCATGGATCGGTCTATGGCATCATTCCGGCAAAACGGATCAAATTCGGAGCATTGGGAACCTGGAACGCAGAGGAGATCCGCGCCGTAGGGGATCACATTACCGTAACGGTCAACGGAGAGGTCATCCTCGACGGGAATATCCGTGAAGCATGCCAGGGACATAATGTTTCGGTGGACGGCTCCAAAACCAACCCCTACACCATTGACCACCGGAACCATCCGGGGCTCTTCAACAAAAAGGGCCACATCGGATTGTTGGGCCATGGCGCCGGTATTCAGTTCCGCAACATCCGCATTCTGGATCTCGGCGGTGAAGAGTAACATCCGCTGCCGCAACAGAAGCCTTTCGCAGTGTCGTTCCGCAGTGCAACTGCGGGACGGCACTGCATGAATACACATACCGACAAGGCGCATTCCCGATCGAGGCCGATCGCTCCGTCGAGCAACCGCAACAGGACAAGCGGAGCGACAAGTCGCCCGATTGACATTCGCCGTCGGGTTATTGTCGCACGGCGGCAGGACCGCCAGTCGTCAAACTTACTGCTCGAATGGATTTTCAAAGACTTCCGGACAACCGACCGATACGGATTGTCGTAATCGGAGCCGGCAACCGCGCTCACAAATACCTCGAATACGCACGACGCCACCCCGAGCGTCTGCAACCCGTCGCTATCGTGGAAAGCAACGACCTGCGCCGGAACGAAACAGCCGACCGTTTCAATGTGGCCGAATCATCCCGATACAGCGACTACAACGATTTTTTTGCACGACCCGTTACAGCCGACGCCGTATTGATCGCTACCCCCGAGAACATCCACTTCGACCCCTGCATGAAGGCCTTGGACGCCGGATATCACGTACTGCTGGAGAAACCTATCGCCCAGAATTATGAGGAGTGCCAGGCCATCGCCCGGCGAGCCCGTGAACGCGGCGTGCTTGTGGGTATTTGCCATGTGCTGCGCTATCATCCCTACTTTGCAAAAATGAAAGAGATCGTTGCATCGGGTGATTTGGGAAAAATCATTTCGATCAATCATGTCTCGGCCGTCGGAATCGACCGCGCCACACACTGTTATGTCCGGGGACTCTGGCGGCGTGCCGAGATGACAAATCCCATGCTGCTGGCAAAATGCTGCCACGATATCGATTTTCTGCTGTGGATCACCGGGAGCCCCTGTCACAAAATAAGCTCCTTTGGATCGTTGCGTTGGTTCCGCGCAGCAAATGCGCCCGAAGGAAGCGCCAAACGCTGCATCGACTGCCTTGTTGAGAAAGAGTGCCCCTATTCGGCCTTGGATCTCTACTGCAACCGCCGCGACTGGATTTCGAACTTCGATGTTCCTCAAGGGCATACGCTCGATGAGGTGCTTGCCAAAGAGCTGCGGGAGGGACCCTATGGACGCTGTGTCTATCACTGCGACAACAACGTCGTAGATCATCAGGTTGTTGCAATGGAACTTGCAGATGAAACGACCATCTCCCTCTCAATGGATATTTTCACACAGGAGGATTGTCGTCGAACCCATATCAGGATGACACACGGCGAAATCTTCGGAGATGAGAAAAGTCTTCATGTCAGGAGGTTCCGGAACGGGACAGAAGAGATCTGCAACTTCGAGAAACTGGCCGGCAGTCCCTTCCATGCTGGTGCCGACCTGCAACTCGTCGAAGACTTTGTCGATGCACTCACCCGCTCCGATCATCCGTTTCTCACCACCGTTGAAGAGTCGATCGAGAGCCATCGCATCTGTTTTGAAGCTGAGAGAAGCCGTCTGAGCGGTACAACAATCTGGTTGCAATACTGATTGCCGTGTCAGTCCAAACCATACACGGCATCGCCGCCAGCCCACCGAAACCGTTGCAACACGCCATGCCGCGCAACTGCAAAACGACACCATGTCCTCTCGGCCTCAACTGATCCCCTGCCAACCTTTCCATACACAATATATAACAGAAAAATCACGCCGTTATACCCGCGGATCGCCTTTTCGCCTTATCTTTGACACTGAACGATGCCGCAAAACGGGTAAACGGACAACCCGTCTCCAGGCCTCAACGACAAACAAAAAACAGACAACCCCATGAAACGCACAACCCGTATTCTGTTTCTGCTCCTGCTGGCAGTCGGCCAGCCCGTCCTGTCGCTCGGCTGGGGCGGACTCTTCCACCGTGCCGTTGCCGAGGCGGCCGAACGCAGCCTCTCGCCAAAAGCCCGTGCCGAGATCGAACGCTACACACAGGGCCGACCGCTCTCCTCCCATGCCACCTTCATGGACGAAGTAGCCGCCGATCCCCGCTACAAGGAGGCATTTGCCGGCTGGCACGCATCGATCGCCGATTCGACCTGTCAATCGCCCGCCGAGGTGAGGGAGCGCTATCGGAAGAGCCGGGACGGCGTAACGGCTGCGGAATGGATTACCGAAGAGTTGAAAAACTACCGTGCACTCGACGATTCGGTCGTACTGACCTATATCAAGTGTCTTGTGCATATCATACCGGATTTTCACTGCCCGGCTCACGTCCGTTATACCGATGCCCACAACGAAGGGAAGTTCGACGTAATATTCTTCGATCGGAAAATACTGCTTCACAGCGTCTGGGATCAATATCTTCTTGCACACGTGCACCCCGACTGGGATGACATGCGCTGGGCCGACCGTCTTTGTGAAACGCCCCGGCGGGAGATGCGGAGAGCAAAAAAGGGCTCCTACAGGGAGTGGTTCGAGGATGTCGCCCGCGACGTCCGCATCTCCATCGACTGGGTTCAACCCGGCGACACCCTGCGTGACGACTTTCTGAAGCAGGCTGCTCCGTTAGCCGACAGGGAACTCCGCAAGGCAGCGGCCCGTCTCACGGAGACACTTGAACGCATCTTCGGAGAATAAACGCTTCGATCTCATCCGACAGCCGCCGGAAAACGGCGGGTTGTTTTCCGCTGATCCCGCTTCCGTCCGTCTGTGCCGCCGAACGGCGTTCAGGTCTGTCTCACCGGCACCTTCGGGGATCATATCCACCCATTACCCGATCACCACTTCCCGCAGCACGACGGGAAAAGGCAGGAAAAGAGACTAAGACACAACGGAGGACGACTCTTGCGGGTCGTTCTCCGTTTATTCTCGCAACCGGCTGCAACGTCGGGTTCATCCTTTTTCCGGCAGGAAGGTTCAATCTTCGGAAAGGTTCACTCTCCTCCGGAGCATCTTTCGCTCAAAAAGCGCCTTTCACCCATGGGGATCTCCACTCTCTTCGCCTATCCCTGCTTCGCTCCGCTTCTCCTTGCCTCACTCCGCCACCTTTTCCTCCCCTTCTTCCTCTCTCGCCTCGCTCCGCGCTTCTTGCTTCTCTTCGCTTTCCCCTGTCTTCTCTTGCCTCACTCGTCGCCCCTCGTTTCTCTTCGCCCCTCGGATCTCTTTCCGTATCTTTCAGCTTCGGGCTCCGTGTTTCGCGCTCGGCGCTCCGTATTTCTCACCATCCGTCCCCGTCGCCTTCCGCGCCGAGAGATCAATAATACTTTACGGGATGTCCTTCGATGGCCGACAACAATGCATTGGCCGCCGACGATGCTCCGATACGGAAGAAACGGGGCGTCAACCACTCCTCGCCCAGCATCTCCCGGACAATCGTATAGTAAAGGACGGCATCGGATGCCGTACGGACACCGCCCGCCGGTTTGAATCCGACCTTGCGGCCCGTCTTCTCATAGTAGTCCTTGATGGCCTGGCACATCACGACGGCCGCTTCAGGCGTCGCCGCCACATCGATCTTGCCCGTCGAGGTCTTGATGAAATCGGCCCCTGCAAACATCGACAACAACGATGCCCGGCGGATCATCTCCGGCGTCTTCAACGCCCCCGTCTCCAGAATGACCTTCAGAACGACATCCTCGCCCGTCTCCCCGCGCAGGACCTCGACCTCGTTGGCCACCTCGTCATAATGCCCCTCCAGCATCTTGCCGACGTTGAGTACGATATCGATCTCGTCGGCACCGTTCTCGACCGCCATGGCCGTCTCCAGCATCTTGACCTCCAGGAAGGTCTGCGATGACGGAAATCCACCCGAGACACTGGTAATACGCATCGGAGTACCATCCACCGCGACACCTACCGTCTCGACAAAGGGCGGATAGATGCAAATCGACGCCACATTCGGGATCTGTGGATATTTGTCATAGAATGCCACCGTCTTCTTCGCAAAGGCCGTTACCGACTCCACGGAATCACTGCACGACAGCGTCGTCAGATCAAGTGCCGAAAAGCAAAACTTGCAGACCTCCGCCGTTTCATACTTTTTCGCTGTTTCGCGCATCCGCGCGACCGTCTCCGCCACCTGCGCTTCGCTGGCAGCTGAGGCATATTCCGATAGATGATTCGCGTACTCCATACTCCTTCAATTTAGTTGTATTCCTGACAAATAGATGACAACACCCTCCGGGTCCCTTCTCTCGCCGTCGGTTCGACCGGTCTCTACATCTCTCCGAGACTCTTTCCCCGCTGTCGCTTCGACCGACCCTTACGTCTCTCCGGACCCTTTCTCGCTCCGTCGCTTCGACCGGCCCTTACGTCTCTCCGGGACTCTTCCCCCGCCGTCGATTCGACCGACCCTTACGTCTTCGCCGGGCCCTTTCTCGCCCCGTCGATTCGACCGGTCTTTACATCGCTCCGGGACTCTTTCCCCGCCGTCAGTTCGCCCGATCCTTACGTCTTCACCGGACCTCTTTCCTCTCCGTCGATTCGACCGGACTTTACATCGCTCCGGGCCCCTTCGGCCGGCTCTTACATCTTTTCTCCACGCCTCACTTCAGGGACAGGATCTGCTTCGGGTGACCCACCAAAAAAAGACGGCCGATCCCAGCTATACAAATATAGCAAAAATTTTGTCTCCAGGAAGATTTATCCGCCATTTTGATAAAAAAAAGTCCGGGTTCACCGGAACCCGGACTTTTTAACCTAAAAGCACTGTTAGAATTTGAATCCGCTCTCAAACAACGGCTTGAGGTTGACATCCTTCGATGCCTTCTTCATCAGCGCCGAATCCTTTGCTACGGCAGCCTTCAGCTGTGCGGCAGCAGTCTTCATATCGCCCTCTTTCGTTGCGATAACGGCACGCAGGTAATCCGCATCTGCCGTATTCTCACCGGCCAGAGCCTTCTTCGCTGCCGAAAGATCGTTGTTCATCACGGCTGCTACGGCTGCATTGTATCCTTCGAGCTTCGATGCAGCTGCGGCATAATCACCCTGAGCAGCGGCGATCAGGCTCTGAGTCTGAGCGTCGGCGGCAGCAGCGTACTTCTTCGCCTCGTCAACGTTGCCGGCAGCAAGGTTGGCCAGTGCAAGGTTCGAGTTCAAAGCCTGCGTATTGCCGCCGAGTTTCACGGCCTCCTTCAATGCTGCAAGCGACTTCTCGACTTCGCCCATCTGCAGATAGGTGGCACCGAGGTTCGTATATGCACGTGCATCGTTGTACTTCTTGGCCGTGTAATCCAGCACCTTGGCACGCAGTGCGGCATCCTCGATCAGATCGGCAATGTGGAGCAGCTCCTCGTTGTTCAGCTCGTCCAGCTTGCCGCTGTTGACCAGCGCCATCATCTCGGCGTCGCTCTTGCCCGTAATCTCCATGCTGTTGATCAGCTGGGCACGACGCAACTGCGGAAGGATATCCTCTTTCAGCTCGCCGTAAACCGACGACATGTTCTTGATCTGAGCCTCACGCTCGGCCGACGAATCGTACATGCTCAGCACCTGGAGAATCAGATCCTTGTCTGCGATGTTCGACTTCTCGACCATCTCCTTGAAACCTTCCCAGTCCTCACCGTAGCCGGCTGCATCGAGATTGAATCCGTAGTCGGCCAGCACCTGCTCGATAGCCTTGCGGCCCGACTCGCTACGTGCATTCGACAGTTTGTCGTTGAACTTCTCCGGACCATCGGGCGAAGCATAACCGTTTACGTAGAGGTTCTGTGCGATACGCTCGTTCTCCTTGTTGGCGATGGCGTTCTGCTCTACCTCGGCCAGTTTCGAGTTCTCCTTCAGCGCCTTCTTGTTGACTACCGAGCTGTTGATCTTGTAGAGGATCTCGGCCTTTTCAACCGCACTCGTCGTACGTTTGTAGTCGTTGCCGGCCATCGAAGCCTCGTCGCCGAAGTTGAAATCCTTCTGCATCGTGTTCACACCGTCAGCGATGAATACGCCGCACTGTGCACGAAGAGCCAGCGCCTCGGCCGATTTCGGATTGGCCAGGATGGCTGCCTCCTCCTTCGTTACGGGTTTGCCCGTCGAAGCGTTGTACATCACGAATTCGTCCGAACCGTTGCATTTGCACTCGATCAGGACACGCAGTTCGCTCTGGTCCATCCGCTCGTCATACGGGAACTCGACATGCTGCGTATAGGTATTGCCGTTCTTCAAGGAGATAACCATGTAGTTGTCATTCACCTTCTCGCCCTGTACGTACTTCGGTGTGCCGACCACTTCGCCGCCCTCGAATACGATCACCGGCGTCAACCGCAGCGTAGCCTTCTTGTTGAAGTAGGCGGCCGGGAAGTTCACCGTAATGTCTGCGCCGACAACTCCGTTGTTGAGTGTCAACACCTTCGGCGTGCACGAGTAAGTAACCTCATCCTGTTTCTTACTCATCTTCTTGAAGCAATTGCAACCCGACATCGTCAGAGCGGCTGCTGCAAGAACCAAGCTGAATTTTACCAAGTTCTTCATAATGAATTTAGTTATAAAAGTTATTAAGCATTGATTTCGTTTATTCTGTCTGCATTTTTGTTTTCGGCCGTTTTACGTCTCCGGTCTTTTAAACCTTAACGCGGCATCTCCAACAATAGTACGCGCAAATATATAAAACTCGCTCAGATTATGCAACTTTTTTATACGAAAAAAAACCACCTCGAAACTTCTCCGAGGCGGTTTTTTTCACTTCGTGACCCCGGCCGGAATGATCCGGACCCACGACTCCGACAGATGCTATTCGCGGCGGCGGCGTTCACGGTCTCCGCGAGGCCGGCGCTCCCGCTCCACATACCCTTCGGGTTTGGGCAGCAGCGCACGATGGGAGAGCTTCAGCTTGCCCGTCTTGTCGTCCACCCCGATCAGCTTCACGTCGATCATGTCGCCCTCCTTGAGGCCGCTCTCCTCCATCGTTTCGAAACGTTTCCATTCGATCTCCGAAATGTGGAGCAAAGCCTCTTTGCCGGGCAGGATCTCCACGAACGCACCGAACGGTACGATCGATTTGATCTTGCCATGATAGGTCTCTCCGATCTCCGGCACGGCAACGATCTCCTTGATGCGCTGCAAAGCACCGTCAATCGCACTCTTATCGACACCGAAAATATCGACGATACCCTTCTGGTCATCCTCCGTAATGGTAATGGTCGTATTGGTCTGCTTCTGGATCTCCTGAATGACCTTGCCGCCCGGGCCGATCACGGCGCCGATCGAATCCTTCGGGATATTGATCTGCACCAGACGCGGAACAAACGGTTTGTAGTCGGCACGCGGTTCCGCAATGCACTCCGTCAGAATATTCAGAATATGCAGACGTCCCTTGCGGGCCTGCTCCAGCGCGGCGGCAAGCACCTCGTACGAGAGGCCGTCAACCTTGATATCCATCTGCGTCGCCGTGATACCGTCGCGCGTACCCGTTACCTTGAAGTCCATGTCTCCGAGATGGTCCTCGTCCCCGAGGATATCCGACAGAACGGCCCATTTGCCCGTCTCCGAATCGGAGATCAGACCCATGGCAATACCCGATACGGGCTTTTTCAGCTTCACACCGGCATCCATCAGCGCCAGCGTACCGGCACAAACCGTCGCCATCGACGACGAACCGTTCGATTCGAGAATATCCGAAACGACACGCACCGCATAGGGATTCTCCTCGCCCAGCGGAACCATCGGCTTGAGGGCCCGCCATGCCAGATGTCCGTGACCGATCTCACGACGCGACAAACCGCGCGAAGCCTTTGCCTCACCCGTCGAGAAGGGCGGGAAGTTGTAGTGCAGCACGAACTGTTCGGTACCCTGTACCAACACCTCGTCCTTCACCTTCTCATCGAGTTTCGTACCCAGCGTCACCGTAGCCAGCGCCTGCGTCTCGCCTCGCGTGAAGATGGCCGAACCGTGTGCTGCAGGCAGATAGTCCACCTCGCACCAGATCGGACGGATCTCGTCCAGCCGACGGCCGTCCAGACGTTTGCCCTCGTCGAGAATCATGTTGCGCATCGCCTTCTTCAACACATAGTCGTGGAAATAGCGGTGGATCAGCGGAGCCTTCTCAACCAGCTCCTCCTCCGTATAACGCGACGCAAACTCCTCTTCCAGCGCATTGAACTTGTCTTCACGCTCGTGCTTCATCGTTCCGCTCGTGGCAATGGCATAGGCCTTGTCATACAGCTCACTGATGATCGTCTGCTTGAGCTCTTCGTCGTTGACCTCGTGGCAATAGGTGCGCTTCACATCCTTGCCCAGCTCCTTCGACAGTTCGATCTGCACGGCGCAGTGACGCTTGATCTCCTCATGGGCGAACTTGATGGCGCCCAGCATCACCTCTTCCGAAACCTCCTTCATCTCGCCCTCGACCATCAGGATGTTGTCGATCGTACCGCCGACCATGATGTCGAGATCCACCTGGCTCATCTGCGAGAAGGTGGGGTTGATGCAGTACTCGCCGTTGATGCGCGCCACGCGCACCTCCGAGATCGGGCCGCCGAAGGGGATGTCCGAGACGGCCAGGGCCGCCGAAGCGGCCAGTCCGGCCAGCGCATCGGGCTGAATATCCTTGTCGGCCGAGATCAGGTTGACCGTCACATACACCTCGGCGTGGTAATCCGACGGGAACAACGGCCGCAATGCACGGTCGATCAGACGTGCTACGAGGATCTCGCTGTCATTGGCCTTGCCCTCACGTTTCATGAAGCCGCCCGGGTAGCGTCCGCATGCGGCATATTTCTCCTTGTATTCGACCTGCAACGGCATGAAATCCGTGTCGGGTTTTGCGTCCTTCGCGGCCACGACCGTCGCCAGCAGCATCGTATCGCCCTGCTTCACGACAACCGCACCGTCGGCCTGTTTGGCCAATTTGCCGGTCTCGATCATGATCTCGCGTCCGTCGGCGAGCTTGATGAACTTCTGAACGGCATTGTACAGCTTCTTTTCTTCCATAACGTCTAAAATATCCTTGTGTTGTTCGTTTTCCATGCAAAATGGAGCGGCCACCGCGGTGACTGCCCCATTTTCCGGCACTGGTACTACTTGCGGAGATTGAGTGTCTTGACGATGGCGCGATAGCGCTCGATATCGATCTCCTTGAGGTACTCGAGCAACTGGCGGCGTTTGCCGACCAGACGCAGCAGGGCGCGCTGCGTTCCGAAATCGTGACGGTTGCTCTTCATGTGCTCCGTAAGGTGGTTGATACGGTAGGAGAACAACGCGATCTGGCTCTCGGGGGAACCCGTATCCGTGTTAGACTTTCCGTACTGACCAAAAAGCTCCTGCTTTTTCTCTGCTGTTAAATAAGCCATTGTGAAAAATTTGTTTTCGTTCCACTCTACGACGCATTCCCCTTACTACGAAATCACGCCAGAGCGTGGCGCAAAGGTACACTAAATTTATTTAGCAACCAACCCTTTGCAGGAAAAAAACTTCGCCTTGTGTCCGCTTTTTTATCCGATGCCAACAAAAAATGTTATCTTTGCCCGTTGACTAAACTTCCGCATGATGAATTTTACTCCGTTCGTCCGTCTTTTTCTTGCCGTTTGGCTCCTCGGTGCAACGGCAGCCTGCAACACGCCCGCGCCCTATGTCACCGTTGACGGCGCCGTACTGGGCACCACCTTCCACATCAAGGCGCAGACGAAAATACCCCAGCGGGAGATCTACGCCAGCGTGATGGATCTGGACGCCGAACTCAAACACTCCATGTCGATCTTCGACGAACGGTCCCTCCTGAGCCGGATCAATCGCGGTGAAACGGACTCGCTCGACAGCCATCTGACATACAACATTCTCGCAGCCGACTCCGTAAGCCGCATCAGCGACGGCATGTACGACATCACGGTCAAACCGCTCGTCGAAGCGTGGGGATTTGCCGGGAAAGCGGGTGTCGGAACTCCGAATCTCGACTCTCTGCTGCCGTTGGTCGGATACCGGAAGATCCGCATCGAGCAGGGACGACTTGTCAAGGCCGATCCCCGCATGCAGCTTGACTTCAACTCCATCGGCAAGGGATACATGGTCGATCTGATCGCCCGCATGCTTGAAGCGCGCGGTGTTGACAACTACCTGGTTACCATCGCCGGCAGCGGCCGCTGCCGGGGTGTGAACGAGCAGGGCGGGAAGTGGCGCATCGGGATCGAAACGCCCTATGACAACAACTTCTCCGATGCCGATCTGCAACGCATCGTCGCCATATCCGACATCAGTTACGCCACCTCCGGGAACTACCGCCGCTTCTACTATACCGCCGACGGCCGCAAGATAGCCCATACGATCAACCCCGTAACCGGACAAAGCGCCGTATCGCGGCTGCTCTCGGCCACCGTCTTCTGCAACAATGCCGCACGTGCCGACGCGCTGGGGACGATGTTCATGTCGCTTGGCCCCGAACGGGCCGTAGAGAAGGCACGGGAGCTGGAGCAGGAGGGAGTCATGGCCTACTTCATCCTGGCGACGGACAAGGCCGACGGACGTCAGGCCGATCAAAATCCCGCCGACTACGAGATCTGGTGCTCGCCGCGCCTCGAAAAACTGCTCAACAATTGACACAAGAACCTGTTCATCGACAGAACGCAATCCGCATTCCCATGAGAAGAGCGCTCTTTCTTTACAATCCCGAATCCGGGCGCGGACATATCGCCCGAAACGTTGCGAACATCGTCCGCATCTTCGCCGACGGCGGATGGGAGCTCATCCCGCAAAAGATCGACTTTGCGGTCAATCCGTTCGACCGCCATCCGGAGATCGAACGGGTCGTGGTTGCGGGCGGCGACGGCACGGTCAACTTTGCCGTCAACCGCATGCGGGAACGGGGGCTCTCGCTCGAACTGGGGATCATTCCGGCCGGTACGGCCAATGATTTCGCCGGAATCGTCGGCATGGACCGCGACCCGCTCGAAGCGGCCCGTCAGATCGTCGAAGGGGAGATCGAACACCTCGACTGCGGCGTCGTCAACGGGCTGCATTTCGTCAACATTTTCTCCTTCGGCATCTTCACCACCACGTCGCAGCACACCCCCGACAAACAAAAGCACCGGTTCGGGAAACTGGCCTACCTCGGCGAAGGAATCAAGGAGGTGTATCGCATGCATGCCATTCCGCTGCATGTACGCACCGAGACCGAAGAGTTCGACACCCGGGTACTGATCTTCCTCGTCTTCAACGGCGAAACGGCCGGCGGCATTCGTCTGGCCAACACATCGAGCGTCCGCGACGGGAAATTCGACTGTCTGATGCTTGAGAAGCGCAATTTCCTGCGCTCCTGCTGGGCCATGGTGCGTTTTGTCTGCGGAGGGCATCCCCGCAGCGTACGGCATCTGCGTGCCGCCTCCCTGCAGATCACCTCGCCGCGCAACGAACCGACCGACGTGGACGGACAACGCGGGGCGGAATTCCCGCTCGACGTGCGCTGCATGCCGGGACTGCTCCGGGTTGTCTGTCCCCGCAAGACGGGACGGTGCGGCTCCGAACCGACTACCGACAAATAGGTAAAAACGACTGTCACGGAGCTTTTTGGGAAGAATATTCGGTCGAAACGCGGATCGTTTCGGCCTTTTTTGCTACATTTGCCGGAGTTCCCTTCGAGAGATGAGACTGACAACGAGATACAGAACAGCCCTGTCGGCGATGATGGCACTGCTCATCATCAACGTCCATATCGGCAAGGCGCTCGATCTGCATCCCGACCTGCAGCTCTCACGAACGGAGTGCAAAGCGGCAGGAGACGGATCCGTCGTCGAAGAGTTCTGCTACATCTGCCACTTCCACCTTGCTTCATTCATCGAGACCGAACTTGCGAGTTTTTCGCCCGTCACCCTCCTCGAGGAGCCATCCTGCTCGCCCGACCCGACAGGAAGCGAAGCTCCGGAGATCCGGAGTTACGGTCTGCGGGCACCGCCCGTATTGAGTTGATTGCCGCACGCCGCCGAAGAGTCCGCGCGGAGTGCGTCCGGGTCGAACCGAACGTTTGAAACATTCATTGCATCAACTCAAACAGAAAATCATGAAATTCTGCATGCTGCTGTGCAGCCTTGTGCTGTGCGGCCTTCCGCTCCATGCCGCACCCGACGGCAGTCGGAGCACCGACGCCATGATCGTCGGCCACGTCATCGACCGCCATACGGGCGAACATCTTCCCTATATCACCCTGACCGTCAAGGGTACGACAATCGGCACCACGACCGACGCTTCGGGGCACTACCTGCTCAACGATCTGCCCGCGGGCGAACAGACCGTCGTCGTACAGTCGATCGGCTACACAACCGTCGAACGCAGCGTAACAATCCGCCCCAATACGACCCTCGAACTGAATTTCGAACTCGAAGAGGCCTCCGTCACGGTCGGCGAGGTGGTCGTCGAGGTCGATCGCAACGCCGTCATCCGCAAGGAGGCGCCGTCGCTGGTGAACATCCTCGGCAGCGAACTTTTCGAGCGGACCAATGCCGTCTGCCTAGCCGACGGACTGAATTTTCAACCCGGCGTGCGCGTCGAGGACGGATGCCAGAACTGCGGCTTCACGCAGGTGCGCATCAACGGTCTCGACGGCCACTATTCGCAGATTCTGCTCGATTCGCGCCCGCTTTTCTCGGCGCTCAACGGCGTCTATGGGCTGGAACAGATTCCGGCCAACATGATCGAACGTGTCGAAGTGATCCGCGGCGGCGGTTCGGCGCTCGTCGGAGCATCGGCCATCGGCGGTACGATCAACATCATCACCAAAGAGCCGTTGCGCGACTGGGCCGAGATCGGACACTCCCTCCTTTCGGTAGGATGCGGCGGCGCCTTTGACAACAATACGACCGTCAATGCTTCGCTGGTAAGTCGGAACGGAAAGGCCGGCATCTATGTCTATGGCCAGAACCGCTACCGTTCGGGCTACGACCACGACGGCGACGGATATACCGAACTGCCCCGGCTGCGCAACCAGATGTTCGGCCTGCGCTCGTTCCTGCGCACGGGCGCCCATTCGAAACTGACGCTTGCATATCACGGGATCAACGAGTTCCGCAGAGGCGGCAACCGGCTCGATCTGCCGGCCCACGAAGCGAACATCACCGAACAGACCGACCATACGATCAACGGGCTGTCGCTCGATTTCAACCTTCTCTCACGCGACGATCACACGCGCCGGCTGGGAGTCTATTCGGCCCTCCAGCAGACCGCGCGCAAGAGTTATTACGGCGGCACGGGATCGGGCACGACCGACGAAGAGCTGGAGAATGCCCGCAAGGCTTACGGCCGCACCGACGGTCTGACGATCATCAGCGGCGTGCAGTTCCTGCAGCGGTTCCAGCAGCTGCTGTTCCTGCCGGCGGAGCTGACGCTCAGCGTGGAGCACAACTACGACCGCATCGACGACGTGACGATCGGCTACGACATGCGAACCGAACAGACCGTGCATGTCGTCAGCGGCATCCTTCAGAACGAATGGAAAAACGACCGCTGGAGCTTCCTCCTCGGGGGCCGTTTCGACAAGCACAACATGGTGGATCATGCCATCTTCTCGCCGCGCGTCAACCTGCGGTACAACCCCACGCCGCAGATCAACCTGCGCCTGAGTTATGCCGGCGGCTTCCGCGCCCCGCAGACCTTCGACGAAGATCTCCACATCGCGCTTGTGGGCGGTGAACGTGTCGTAACGCGGCTCTCCGACGATCTGCGCGAAGAGCGGTCGAACAGCATCAGCGCCTCGCTCGACCTCTACCGCACGTTCGGAACCGTACAGACCAATCTGCTTGTGGAGTGTTTCTACACGTCACTCAACCACATCTTCGCCACGCGCTACCTTCCCGAACCCAACGAACGCGGAGAGACGGTGCTCGAACGCTACAACGGCTCCGGAGCCACCGTCGCCGGCATCAACGTCGAAGCCAAGGCCGCCTTCACACGATGGTTCGAGTTCCAGGCCGGCATCACCTGGCAGCAAAGCCGTTACAAGGAGCCCGAAGAGTGGAGCGACGACGCCCCCGCCGAGCGTCGGATGTTCCGCACGCCCGACTGGTACGGCTATCTGACCGCCAACATGACACCGTTTGCACGTTTCGACATCTCGCTGAGCGGGACCTACACGGGCGAGATGCTCGTACAACACGCCGCCGGCTCCGGAACACCCGTCGATGTCGCCGTGACCACCCCCGACTTCTTCGCCCTGAACCTCAAACTCGCCTATGAATTCCCGATTCTCAAAACCGTAACGATGCAACTCAATGCCGGCATCCAGAACCTCTTCGACGCCTATCAGACGGACTTCGATCAGGGCTGGCAGCGCGACTCGGGCTATATTTACGGGCCGTCGCTGCCGCGCAGCTGGTTCGTCGGCGCCAAATTACGATTCTAACAGAGATAGATTCGGACAACCGCTCTCTACAATGAATTCGCAAAAGGCCCTCCAATGAAAGCCACTATTTGGATCGAAGCCTTTCGATTCGTTCATACACGATTGAACTCTCAGAGCAGGAAGAAACGGACGGTTTCTTCCTGCATTTTTTATAAACTTCACATCATATCCAAAATAAACAATAAAAACAGGACGCTGTTCAATATTTTTTCACTACATTTGGCATTGGTTAATGTTTTTTTGAGATATATCAGACCAAAACTACCTTCTCATTCGATTCTACAAATCCTTGCCACACCAAACAGGGCTCAACAAACACAAATATTAATCCATCATGCCTATGAAAAAACTGGTCTTGCTGGTATCGGCATTCACGGCCGGCCTACTCTCGATTGGATGCAGCAGCGACGATTCAGAAAACGAACCTGCACTCCTGCCCGAACTGACGATCGACGGAGAAACAACAATCGTTGTACCGTATGTCGGCGGATCCTACACAATCCGTTACACTCTCGAAAATGTCGAAAACGGTCGGCCCTATGCCGACGCCTCCTGTGACTGGATAACGGTCCTGTCACATACGGCGACAGAAGCCCAAATCAAGGTCGATCCGCTCATTGACGCACCCCGGACCGGAACCGTAACGCTCTCCTATCCCGAATGCAACAATATCACCGTAACATTCAACCAGAAAGAGATTGAGCCTTTTGCCCAAAGCATTTCGCTTTCGGTCGAGCAGATTACGATGAACAGCGCAACGGTCGTCGTATCGAATCCTTACGAAGATTACTGGGTTTGCCCGCGCGTCGAGACAAAATCCTTTTACGACATGCAGATTGCACCGGACCCGGCCAAATGGATCGCAACCTACTGCAACAAGAACTCCTCGATCGGCATGTTCATGTCGTGGCGTACCTACTACTATCAAAACTACGCCAACAATCCCAAGACATTCCCCGATTACTACTCCATCTCGAAGGCTGACGGGAACAGCCATACATTCCCCAACCTCCAGCCCGATACGGAATATGTCGCATTCGGCATGGAAGTCGATCCCTTCTGCAACGCTACGGGAGAGATCGTCTCGAAAGGCTTTACCACCGAGCCGCTTCCGCCCGTTGAAACCATCGATCTCGACTTTACGGTAGAGGCTACGCTGACTTCGAAAAGCGGCGACTATTGCTACATCGATCTTAAGGTCACACCTTCGAATACGACGGCTCCCTATTTCTGCCAGTGTCTCTTCAAACCCAATCTCGACTCCTCGGTCAATACCTGGGGAGGATTGCAGGGCTATGTTGAGAACTATCTCGACTCGTATTTCTCCTCTACCGCTGCGAGCGTGATCCACACCGGTGCATGGCAATCCACCGATCTGAGACTTTACACGTGGGATCTGACCGACAGTTGTCCTGTCAGCATCGTTCTGTGCGGATGCGACGAATTCGGGCGTATCACCAGCCAGATCGTCCGCAAGGACTTCGAGCTGCCCATCCAATAACAAATCATTGTGAACGACTAAATACAGGAT
>CALUOX010000002.1 GCA_944322375.1 uncultured Alistipes sp. | reverse complement strand
GATGGTACTGCACTTATCGTGTGGGAGAGTAGGTAGCCGCCTCTTCAAGGTCAGATCGCAGGGTCTGACCTTTTTTTGTTGTTGCAGTGCGTGGAAGGGGTGGGGTGGGGCAGCGCCGCTCCTCTTCGCCCGCCTCCCCCCCCCTCCTTGCGTCGGGGCGTGCTCCGTGAAGCTGTCGTGCCGGATGACGGCTGTGATGCGGGCGGGGCTTCTTGGGGAGCTGCCGGACTGCAGGGCCGGATCGGTTGGTTGCGGTCTTTTTCCGTACCGTCTCGATTCTTCGGCAGAAGTTGCCCCATCGGATACGGCCGTGTCTCATAGTACCCGCACTGCGCGGTTTTGTCAGGCGCGTCCCCTGTTTTCTACATGCGGCTTGGTTCGGAAGCTCGCTTTCGAAATGAAGAGATTGTTTTTTCAACAGGCTTTATTCCTGTTTCAGGGAAAAAGGTGCTCCATTGCCGGTGAAGCATGAAAAATAGCGTTTTCTATACAAAAAAATCCAGAAACGGAAAGTAACAATCTGTTGATTATTTCTTCGTTTTGTTGTCGATTGGAATCTGTATGCGGGGGAAATTCCGATAAACCTTTTATGATGCCGCTGTTTTATCTCCGGATTGTTATGGCTGATTTGCGGAGTACCGTCTTTTCGATTTGAGAATATGGAAATATTCTCTTATTTTTGCGGCCGGTGTGGCTGTATTGCGCCCCTTTTTGTTAATTTATTAGTTAGTTTTCGGATTATGATGAAAAAATTGTGGATGCTTCCTGCTTTATTGTTGGCAGCGGTCGCTTGCAGCGACGACAATGACGGTAACGACGTACCCCCCCCCCTCTGCTGACCAGCATGTGACGTGCGAAATTTCGGCGCCTGCCGACGGTGCAGAGGTCGATATGTCTGCAAAGATGACGATCAAGGGCGATGCGGAGGTCGATGCAGGGAAAATCTCGAAAGTGACGCTGACCGTAGGCGGCAAGGTCGTGGACGACGTTACGTCTGTACCTTTTACATATGATTATGAATTTGCGGCCGACCAGGCCGAAGGAACGTTGAAAATCGAGCTGGCGGTCGAAGGCGATGCGGGTGCGAAGGCTTCGGACGAGGTGACGGTTACGCTCAGAGCGCCCGAACAGCATCTCACCTGTACGATTTCGGAGCCGGCCGAGGGGGCGGTTTTCGACCTCGGTGCGACGATTACGATCAAGGGCGATGCGACGGCCGATATCGGTTCGGTCTCTGCGGCCGTATTGAAGGTCGGCGGTGAGACGATCGCGGAGGTGACGAACGTGCCGTTTACTTATGAATATGCTGTTGCGGCCGACCAGGCCGAAGGAACGTTGAAAATCGAGCTGGCGGTCGAAGGCGACAAGGGTGGCAGCGCCTCGTCGGAGGTGAATGTAACGGTGAAGAAGTCTGCACCCCAGCCCGGTGACGATGAAATGGTCGATCCGCGCGACAACCATGTTTATCGCACCGTGAAGATCGGCGATCAGACGTGGATGGCCGAAAATCTGGCCTATCTCCCCTCCGTGAATAAACCGTCGGCCACCGTGGAAGCTACCGTCCCGCTTTACTTCGTGCTGAATTACGACGGCGAGGATGTGGCGGCGGCCATGGCGACGGAGGAGTATAAGAAATACGGCGTTCTCTACAACTGGTACGGAGCCATGAATCAGGAGAATGCACCGGGCGGCAGCGACGATGCCGTTCCGAGCGGTGTCCAGGGTATCTGCCCCGCCGGCTGGCATCTTCCCAGCAAGGCCGAATGGCAGGTTCTGGAGAACTATGTAGCTTCGCAGCTGTCGCCGGTGCAGGGGAACGGCTGGTATAATGAGTTGGACAACGTGTGGATGTTCGATGACGACTGCAAAAATGTCTGGTCGGCTCTGGCGGGCAAGGAAGGTTGGAGCGAGTCGAGTACTTCGCAGGAGAACCCCGATCTGGCGAACGGGCCTCGCGATACGTTCGGATTCAACGGCATCCCCGCCGGACAGTGCTGGCAGACCGGTTCGTTCGGCTTTTCGAAGTCGTCGGCGACTTTCTGGACGACGGACATGCAGACGCAGGGCAGCGGTTATGTCGTGCTCAACAACTTGCAGTACGGACTCGAATATTCCAAATTCGGTACGCAGCCTCAGCGCGGTTATTCCGTGCGCTGTCTGAAAGACTGATGCCTTATCGTGTAATTATATATACAGGACCTCAGGGTATTGCCGGACAGTGTGACGTGCGGCGATGTGCGGTTCTGTGCAAAATAGGAAAATCCGAATGAAAAAATATTTGTTCATGCTGCTTTGGACGGCTTGTGCTGTCGCCTGCAGCGACAGTGATCCTGCGCAGCAGCCTGACGAGGAAGGGCCGACGCCTCCGCCCGATAAGGAGCAGCAGGCCGTCTGCGGCATCAAGAAGCCCGAAGGGGGTGCTTCGGTCAATCTTGCGGAGAAACTGACGATCGCGGGAATGGGAGCCGTTACTGTCGGCGAGATCGAAAAGGTCGTTCTGAAAGTGGGAGGCGCAGTCGTTCCGGAGGTGGCCGACGTGCCTTTCGAGATCGAATACACGTTTCCTGCAGGGCAGGCCGAAGGCGAATTGAAGCTGGAGCTGTCGGTCGAGGGCGACGCCGGAGCGACGGCATCGGCTGAAGTGACGGTGACGACCTATCGAAAGGAAGGTCCCGCCGCTCCTGTAGAGGGCACCATGACCGATGCCCGCGACGGCAACGTCTATAAGACCGTAAAACTGGCCGACCAGGTGTGGATGGCGGAAAATCTGCGTTATCTGCCCGAACAGCACAATGATGTTTCCAATACGGAGCCGCGCTACTATATCTGGGCCGACTATGACAAGGATACACAACTCGGTGCCGAGGCGCTGAAGGTTTACGGGGCCTTCTATAATTGGCCGGCCGCCTTGCAGGGGGCCGAACCTCAGACGTCGGCCGGTCAGACTCCTGTCCGCGGCGTCTGCCCTGAGGGGTGGCACATTCCGTCGCAGGCCGAGTGGCAGCAGCTGGCACAGTATGTGCTCGATGCGGGCATGGCGGCGGTCGGAAGCGACGGCGAGGTGGATGAGACGGCCATAGCCAAGGCGCTGGCCATGGATTATCCGGATGATGAGCTGATGTGGAACATTCCTTCGATGATCGAAGGCGATCCGCAGCCTACATGGCCCGGCATCGATAAGCCGAAGAACAATGCGACGAAATTCAGCGGGATCCCGATCGGGTTCCGGGCCTACTCGTTCAATCCGGCTGACGGCGGCGTGCAGTGGGAGCATGCGTCGTACAGCGCCGGCTGGTGGTCCTCGACGCAGGGCACGATGGGCGAGGGTTTCTGTGCCGTGGTGCGCATGTGGTCGGATAACCAGCGTTTCGTGACGGAAGGGTCGGACTTCATTGCGGGTGTGGGTCTTACGGTTCGCTGCCTTCAGGATTGATCGGAGCGGATTCGCCTTTCTGCGGGTCGGCGTATGCCGGCCCGCTTTTTTATATATATGCGTGAGCGCAGGAAGCGGAAATAGTGCGGCGCATATCGGAATGCGTCGCTGCCGTGCAATGGCAAGGTGGCGATAGGGGGCGTCGCGCACGGCCGGATGCAGCGGCGCGTGTGACCTTTTTTGCGTGAGCGGACGATTATACGGTCCGTTCCACTGCCTTCGGCCTCGCTCCGGCGGTCTCGCTCATCGGAAAAATCGGGCCGTGCTTGCTTTTACGCACGGTCTTTTCGTCTCCCTGACTGTGTCGAAGATACTCCGTCTCGGCAAAGCCAAATTCGAAAACTTCGTTTTCATTTGGTTCTGCGCTCGACTTTTCGTATCTTTGTTAGACGTTTCGATGCGATCGATTCGTCCGAATACGAAAACTCCAATTCGACCCGCACATGAAAGAACGGATTCAACGATTCGGCAAATCCTTGAGCAGTATGGTTATGCCCAATATCGGGGCCTTTATCGCTTGGGGATTCATCACGGCTCTCTTTATCCCTACCGGCTGGTGCCCGAATGAAAGTCTCGGCCAACTCGTCGATCCGATGTTGCGTTATCTCCTGCCCTTGTTGATCGCTATTACCGCCGGCCGGCGTGTTGCCGGTGATCGCGGAGGCGTGATCGCGGCCGTCGCCGTCATGGGCGTCATCATGGGCAGCGATGTTCCCATGTTCATCGGCGCTATGGCGATCGGGCCTTTCGCCGGATGGGTTATCCGGGCTTTCGACCGGTGGGCCGAAAATCGGATTCCTGCCGGTTTCGAGATGCTCGTCAACAACTTCTCCGTCGGGATTCTCGGCATGCTTTGTGCCATCCTCGGATATTATGCCGTCGGGCCTGTCGTTGCGGCGCTGACGTCGCTTTTGTCATCCGGCGTGGCACTGATGGTTCAGCACGGCCTCCTGCCTCTCGTCGCGGTCTTCATCGAACCTGCAAAGGTCCTTTTTCTCAACAATGCCATCAATCATGGAATCTTCTCGCCTATCGGGATCGAACAGGCCCGGCAGACCGGCGAGTCGATCATGTTCCTTCTCGAAACGAATCCCGGCCCCGGCCTGGGTGTCTTGCTGGCCTATTGGATCTTTGCTCGCGGTGCGGCCCGTTCGTCGGCTCCCGGAGCGATCGTCATCCAGTTCTTCGGCGGCATACACGAAATCTATTTCCCCTATGTATTGATGCGCCCCGCCATCATTCTGGCTCCGATTCTCGGTTCGGCGGCGGCGATCTTCTTCTACTCGCTTACGGGAGCCGGATTGACGGCCGTCGCGTCGCCTGGCAGCATCATTGCCGTACTGGCGATGGCACCCAAGGGGGAGTTGCTGCTGGTGCTGGCCGGAGTGGTCATTGCGGCTGCCGTGTCGTTTTTCGTTGCTGCTCCGATTGTCAAGCGTGCACATCTTGAAGAGGTCAAGCCCATTCAGAAGCCTAACGGCAAGATCATCGGCGGGGCCGGTGCTGCCGAAATTGTCCATAACGGTCGGATTCGCACGGTTGTCTTTGCATGCGACGCCGGAATGGGTTCGAGCGCAATGGGCGCTACGCGCTTCCGCAAACGGATCGAACCGCTTGAGAGCGGTGTCTCCGTGACGAACTCCTCGGTGGATACGATTCCCGAAGGGACGGATGTGGTTGTCTGTCAGACCCAGTTGGTCGAACGGGCACAACGAACTGCAGCCGGCGCAGAGATTGTTGCAATCGGCAATTTCCTTGCTGATCCCGCATTGGATGCCTTGTTCGGGAGGGTCGAAAAACAGATGCGGGACAAGGATAAAGCGGATGCGGAGACCGCTGAAGAAGTTGCGGCGGCGGATCAATTGGCTCAGGTAAAGAGCTGTAAACCAGCTGTTTCGGACGATGCCGGCTTGCCGCAACAGGGCGGAACCGGCGATTCGGCCTTGTCGGCTGGGACTGCGGCGGAGGATTCCGGTGCGAAGGGCATTTTGATGCTGGAGGGCATCCGGGTCGGTCTGGAACCGGTGGACAAGGAGTCGGCGATCCGTGCTGCCGGAGCATTGCTGTCCGCATGCGGATATGTCGATGCATCCTATGCCGAGGCGATGGTGGAACGCGAGCGGGTGGCGACGACCTATCTGGGGATGGGAATCGCGATCCCGCACGGTACGGGCGAAGCAAAAGCCGGAATTTACCGCTCCGGAATCGTGGTCATGCAGTATCCCGAAGGGGTTGATTTCGGCGGGGAACGGGCACAGCTGATCATCGGCATTGCCGGTGTCGGCGACGAGCATATCGAGATCCTGTCGCGTGTAACGTCGGCTCTCGAAGACGAGGAGGTGCTCGAACGGCTCAAGACAACGGACGATCCCCGGTATATTCTGGAGAAGTTGAATGCGTGACCTTTGTCGGTTGCAGGTATTTGCGTCCGATGTCCGATCCGGTGTCGGGGTGCAAACTTTCGGATGCGTGCGCTGCGGATGTAGTGGGGTGGAGAAGAATAAGGCAAAGGTTTGCGGCGACGGACCGATTGTATTGAAACAAATGTAAAAATAGAAGAATATGGTATCGAAGAAAGTGATGATCGAGGCATCCAACGGGTTGCACGCCCGTCCGGTTACGGCGCTGGTTGCGCTGATCAAGGAGTCGGGGCTGAAGGTTTCGCTGCGCACGCCGGCCAAAACGGTCAACGGCGCAAGCATGATCGGCATCCTGTCGCTCGGCCTGAAACGCGGCACGGAGGTGGAGGTTCTCGTCGAAGGCGAGGGCGAACAGGCGGTTCTCGATAAAATCGTTGCGGCGATCGAGGCAATCAGGGAGTAGCGGCGATGCAACGGATCCGGATCGAACAACCGATGGCCGATGCCATTGCCGTCGGACGTATATGGCACTATGGCGAAGAGGTTTACACCCCTTCGGGCCGTGTTGTGCCGGCCGATGGACGGGAGACGGAGCGGCAGCGTTTCACGGCGGCCGTTGCGGCGGTCCGGCAGGAGTTGGAGCGGCTGGCCGCGACCGAGGCGATCTTTGCCGCCCATCTCGAATTGACGGAGGACCCGATGCTGGCGGAGAGCGTCGAGGCGAAGATCGCCGACGGTGCAACGGCCGCCGATGCCCTGCATGCAGCGTCGGAGGAACTGTCCGAACTCTTTGCGCAGATCGATGACGAGTATCTGCGGAGCCGTGCCGACGATGTGCGGGATATCTGCCGGCGCATCCGTCGGGCGTTGGAGGGCGGGCAGCCCGCGATGGTTGTCGTCCCGGCCGGATGTGTGGTTGCAGCCGAAGAGCTGGCGCCGTCGGATACGGCAGCGATTGATTTTTCGCAGGCCTGCGGCTTGGTGACACGTCGCGGCAGTGCAACGAGTCATGTAGCCATTCTTGCCCGCAATCGCGGGATTCCGGCTGTCGTGGGGCTCGGTGATACATATGATGCTTTGGCGGAGGGTGAGACGGTGGTGCTGGACGGTACGGCCGGAGAGTTGATCGTGGCACCGACACCGGAGTTGGAATCGGAGTATCGGCGACGCGCCGGGGAGCGGCAGCGTGCCGATGCGGAGTGCCGTTCCCGTGCGGCGGAACCGGCCGTAACGCTCGACGGCCGGCGGATTGTCGTGGCGGCCAATGTCGGCGATGCCGAGGAGACACGTCGGGCCATGGCCTGTGGTGCGGACGGCATCGGTCTCTTCCGCAGCGAACTTCTTTACATGCAGCAACAGCAGACCTTTCCCGATGAAGCAATGCAGGCGGCAGCCTATGCTGCAGCGGCAAAGGCCTGCGGCGATAGGCCGCTCGTGATCCGCACGCTCGACATAGGCGGCGACAAGGCGCTGCCGTATTATGAATTTCCGCATGAGGAGAACCCTTTCCTCGGCTGGCGGGCCATCCGGGTGAGTCTGGAACTGCGCGAGGTCTTCCGGACGCAGTTGCGGGCGATCCTGCGTGCAAGTGCGGCGGGAAATGTACGGGTGATGTTCCCCATGATCGTGTCGCTGGAGGAGCTGCACGAGGCCCGTGCACTGTTGGAGAGCTGTAAAAAGGAGCTGGCGGCCGAAGGGGTTGCCTGTGATGAAAAGCTGCCCGTCGGCGTAATGATCGAGACGCCGGCTGCCGTGATGATGGCTGAAGAGCTTGCCGCCGAGGTCGATTTCTTCAGCGTCGGCACGAACGACCTTACGCAATACATGCTGGCCGTGGATCGCGGCAACAACCATATTGCAGCGATGTACGACTCGTTGCATCCGGCCGTTGTCCGGGCATTGCGGCAGATTGTCGAGGCGGCTCACCGGCACGGGTGCGAAGCGGGGATCTGCGGCGAATTTGCCGCTGCACCGGAGCATGCCGAATTGCTGGTGGGGCTGGGATTCGATGAACTGAGCGTTGCGGCTCCCGTCGTGGCATCACTCAAGGAGCGGATCCGTCATCTCGACAGCGGCAGGGCCCGTCTCTTTGCCCGCGACGTTTGTGCGTCGGCAACGAAGACGGAGGTGCATGCGCTGGTCGAACGGCGTCGAAGCGAATAACCCGAACAAAGATGTTAAAACCTTTATATTTCAATCCAACCTTTATGAAAAATTTTCTGATCTGTTGTTTCTGCTGTGCGGCAACCGTCTGCGGTGCGCAGGCGCAGGATGAACACATTGTCATCTGGGACAATACGTCGGCTCCGACTTCGAGCGGACTTTTCGGCCCGACCTTTATCGAGAAGGGTGTCTATGAGGCGAACAACAACGTTGCCGAGCTGTTTGTCTATAAGGCCAAGGAGCCGAGCGGCCGGGCGGTCGTGGTTTGCCCCGGCGGCGGATACCACAATCTGGCCATCGGCTACGAAGGGCATGACATGGCCCGCTGGCTCGCGGAGAACGGTACGACGGCCGCCGTACTCAAGTACCGGATGCCCAACGGTCACTGCGAAGTGCCGCGCAACGATGCCGAGCAGGCGTTGAAGATCATGCGCGAACATGCCGAAGAGTGGGGATACGATGCGTCGCGCGTCGGAATCGTCGGCTCGTCGGCCGGCGGTCACCTCGCAGCCAGCACCGGTACCATCTCGGACGACAAACCAGCCTTCATGGTTCTCTTCTATCCGGTCATTACGGCCGAAGAGGGCAAGCTTCACAAACGGTCGTTCGAATGTCTGTTGGGCGAGAACTATTCGGCGGAAAAGGCCCGCAACTACTCTCTTGAAAAACGTGTCTCGGCCTTGACGCCGCCGACATTGCTGCTGCTGAGCGACGACGACCGTATCGTCCCGCCCGTTAACAGCATGCTCTTCTATCAGGCACTCAAACGCAACGGCGTCAAGGCCTCGATGCACGTCTTCCCGACGGGCGACCACGGCTGGGGAATCAAACCCGAATTCAAATACATCGACCAGTGGAAAGCCTATGTTCTCGACTGGCTCGAGCAGTTTTGACGACAACACTCAATTTTTTCAAATAAGCAACTATGAAAAGAGCAATTCAATTCGGCGCAGGTAATATTGGCCGAGGCTTTATCGGTGCCGTCCTCTCGGAGGCGGGTTATCATGTGGTTTTTGCCGATGTCAACCAGCAGATCATCGATCGAATCAATGAAGACGGCGCATATACCGTACATATCATGGATGTGGAGAGCCGCGATATCCGTATCACGAATATCTCGGCCGTCAATTCGGGCAGCGACGCCATCGTTGACGAAATCGTTCGTGCCGAGATGATTACAACGGCCGTAGGACTGCGCATCCTGCCCTATATCGCGCCGGCAATCGCCAAAGGTATTGCCGCACGTCGTGCCGCAGGCGTGGAGAGCCCGCTCAACATCGTGGCCTGCGAAAACGGTATCCGTGCCACGTCGCAGCTCAAGGCGGAGGTTTACAAGCATCTCGCAGCCGAAGATGCCGAATGGGCTGCCGCACATGTCGGTTTTGCCGACTGCTCGGTGGACCGTATCGTGCCGCCCGTGCGGAGCGAGAATCCCATCGACGTGGTGGTGGAGAACTTCTACGAGTGGAATGTCGAGGAGAAGTCGTTCGTGGGCGGCGCTCCCCATATCGCCGGAATGAATCTGGCCGACAACCTGCTGGCCTACATCGAGCGCAAACTCTTTACGCTCAATACGGGCCATGCCATTACGGCCTATCTGGGCCGCATGAAGGGGCTGAAGACCATCGACGAAAGCATTGCCGATGCCGAAATCTTCGCCGTTGTGAAGGCCGCCATGCAGCAGAGCGGCGAGGCGCTGGTCCGCAAGTTCGGATTCGATCATGATGCCCACTTCAAGTACATCGACAAGATCATCGGCCGTTTCAAGAATCCCTATCTGAAGGATGACGTGGCGCGTGTAGGTCGTGAGCCGCTGCGCAAACTCTCGTCGACGGACCGTCTGGTCAAACCGATGATGACCGCCCGCGAGTACGGGCTGCCGTGCGACAAGCTGCTGTTGGGCATCGGCGCGGCGCTGCATTTCAACAATCCGGAGGATCCGCAGAGCGTGCAGATGCAGCAGATGATCGCGGAGAAGGGGCTGACCGCCGCCATAACGGAGATTACCTCGATTCCAGCCGGAGATCCCGTAATCGGCGAGATCGAGGCGGCTTATGCCGAAGTGGAAAAGTTTGTACGCTAAGAACAGAGTCCATATGAGAAAATACCGGATATTGATTGCTGCAATGGCGCTTGTGGGGGTAGCCGCTTGTAAAGCAACTCCCGTTGCGGCGGAGCGTGACGATGCGAAGCCGAAACTTCACACCGTGCAGATCAACAGTCTCGAGGATCTGAAGGCCTATTTCGCCTACGATCCCGATCGTGACATCATTGTCAGCGGCCATCGCGGCGGCATGATGCCCGGCTATCCCGAGAACTGCATCGAGTCGTGCGAAAAGACGCTGTCGCTGATGCCCACCTTCTTCGAGATCGATTTCAGTTTCACGAAAGACAGCGTGATGGTGCTCATGCACGACCTTACGATCGACCGTACGACGACCGGAAAGGGCCGTGTGGCAGACTACACCTACGAGGAGCTGCAGCAGTTCAACCTTGTCGATCGCGACAAGAACGTCACGCCTTACAAGATTCCCCGTCTCAAGGATATGCTGGAGTGGGGAAAGGACAAGGTGGCCTTCAACTTCGACAACAAGTACATCAATACCAAGGGTGTGAGCGAGGAGGTGCGCAAGGCGAGTCTCGACTACTACATCCGGCAGCTCAAACCCGGCGGCGACTGGTCGATGTATCACAACATCATGCTCAGCGTGCGTTCTCTCGACGAGGCGTTGTACTATTGGAACAACGGGATCCGCAACGTGATGTTCTGCTGCGAGATCAGTTCCCGCGAGATGTTCGATGCCTATGAGGCCAGCCCGATTCCGTGGGATTACATCATGGCCTACATCCGGTTGTCGGTCGATCCGCAGCTGCAGGAGGTTTATGACCTGCTGCATGAACGCGGCGTCTCGACGATGATCTCCATTACGGGATCGTCGGACAAGGTCAAGAATGCCCGCGATCGTCGCGTCAGCTACCTCCGCGAACTGGTGTCGGAGCCCGATCTCATCGAAACCGACTATCCGTCGGAGTTCGTCGATCTGCCCCGGACCCGCGCCGAAATCCATGCGCTGCAGGATCGTGCGATCAAGGGGAACCGCGCTTTCCAGTCGAAGTCGAAGAAAAACCGGAACAAGCAAAAGTAAACAATTGTCAGTTTGCAAGGGTGGGGTAGAGCGAAGGACCGGAACCCGCAGAGGAACGGGTCTTTGGATGCTCCATCCACCAGCGAACGACAACCGACGGGCGGCTCCATAATGGTCAGGAGCCGCCCTCTTTTGTTTGAAAATTCATGGAAAGATGGCGATTTTTCGCTATTTTTCATGAAGATTCGGAATAATTCCCTAATTTCGCCATCATTTTGTGCAAGAACATGAACAAAACTGCCGATTATCAGTTCACGATCGTAGTGCCGGTATATAACGAAGTCGATAACATCTTCGCATTGGAACGTGAACTCTCCGCATTTCTGCCGCTGTCGCTCTATCCCTCCTGCGTGCTGTTCGTCAATGACGGCTCGACCGATGGCAGTCTCGAACGAATTCGCACCGTCTGTGAACGGAACAAACACTTCTATTATCTGTCGCTGGAACGAAACAGCGGTCTGAGCGCTGCCATGAAGGCCGGTATCGATGCGGCGCAGTCGCCCTATGTCGGCTACATGGATGCAGATCTGCAGACCACGCCCGAAGATTTCAACCTGCTGCTGCGCGATATCCCGGAATATGAACTGGTGATGGGTATCCGCGCCAACCGCAAGGACGGCTTCTTCAAACGACTCCAGTCGAAGATCGCAAACGGCTTCCGCCGCATGATGACCCATGACGGTGTACAGGATACGGGCTGTCCGCTGAAAGTCCTCCATACGGACTACGCAAAACGGATCCCCTTCTTTACGGGCATGCACCGTTTTCTGCCGGCACTGATTCTCCTGCAGAACGGTCGTGTGAAGCAGGTTCCCGTGCGCCATTTCCCGCGTATGGCCGGTAAATCGAAGTATCATCTGTGGAACCGGCTCGTGTCGCCCTTCTTCGACTGCTTCGTCTATCGCTGGATGAAAAAGCGCTATATCAACTACCACGTCAACGAACAGAACATCGCGTAGGCAGGAATGACGCAGATCGGATTGCTGGCCATCGGTTTTCTGGCCCAACTCTTCTTCTCGGCACGCATCCTCGTGCAGTGGATCCTCTCGGAACGCGCCCGACGGGTCGTCTCGCCGACGGTCTTCTGGGTGCTCAGTCTCGCCGGCTCCTTTCTGCTGTGCGCCTACGGCTGGCTGCGCGATGACTTCTCGATCGTACTCGGACAGTTCATCTCCTACTACGTCTATCTGTGGAACCTTAACGAGAAGGGCCTATGGAAACGGCTGCATCCGCTTGTGCGCGGAGCATTCCTGCTGATTCCCGTCGCGGCGGTCGCCTTTACGCTGCAGCATCCCGAAGTCCTGATCGAGCACTTCTTCGAAAACGAGGATGTGCCCCTCGGACTGCTCATCTTCGGATCGGCCGGACAGGTGATCTTTACCTTCCGTTTTCTCTATCAGTGGTTCTACTCCTACCGGCGCAACCGCTCGGTGCTGCCCGCCGGCTTCTGGATCATCAGCCTTGTCGGTTCGTCGATCATCGTTACCTACGGCTTCATCCGCTGGGATCTCGTGCTGATCCTCGGCCAGTCGTTCGGTATGGTCGCCTATGCCCGAAACCTCTATCTGTGGTACCGTCATCCCAATCCCGATACCGATGAAAAAGAATAACGCCGTCTATCTGATCGTATTGGCGGCCCTGCTGCCCGTGTTGCTGCTGCGCGACTATACGCCGAGCAACGAACTGCGTTACCTGAGCATCGTCGATGAGGCGCTGCGCGAAGGCAGTTTCTTCGCCTTCACCAATCAGGGTGTACCCTATGCCGACAAACCGCCCCTCTATTTCTGGGCGATCATGTTGGGCAAGTGGCTCTTCGGCGGCCACTGCATGGCCTTTCTGTCGCTCTTCTCGCTCATCCCGGCCTTCGTCATCACCCGCGTGATGGATCGCTGGACGGCCGGTGCGCTTTCCGAACAGACGCGCAATACGGGCCGGTGGATGATGCTCAGCTGCGGACTGTTCCTCGGCATGATGATCATCCTGCGGCAGGATATGCTCATGTGCATGTTCATCGTCCTTGCGTTGAGGAGTTTCTATCGGATGCTGACGGGTGAGGGCAGTTTGCGGCGCGAACAGCTCCTCTTCCCGCTCTATGTCTTTCTGGCGATCTTCAGCAAAGGCCCCGTCGGAATACTGGTTCCGCTGGTCGGGACGATCGTCTATCTCCTGCTGACGCGCCGCATCCGCACGATCGGCCGTTACTGGGGCTGGCGTACATGGGGTATTCTGCTGCTCTTGTGCGGTGCGTGGTTCGGCTGCGTCTATGCTGAGGGCGGTGCCGATTATCTCAACAATCTGCTCTTCCATCAGACGCTCGACCGTGCCGTCAACGCCTTCCATCACGAAGAGCCCTTCTATTTCTATGCCGTCTCGATCTGGTATTCGATGTTCCCCTGGTCGCTGCTGGCTATCGGTACGATCGCCGTGGCCCTGTGGCGGGGTGTCATGCGGACCGAACAACAGCGCTTTTTCCTGACGATAGCCGCGGTGACGTTTGTCATGCTGTCGGCCATCAGTTCCAAAATAGATGTCTATCTGTTGCCGGCATTCCCTTTCATCGTCTATCTGACGCTTCTCGTGTCACCCGACCTCCGGTGGAACCGTTGGCAGGCGGCGGCCGTTGCCGTGCCGGCTGTCGTATTGGTCCTTGCGTTGCCGGCGGTAATCGTGCTGGCGCGGATGGAGGATACGCGCTTTGTGGGGCAGGTGCTCTTCTATGTGGCCGCAGCGATCCTCTCGGCGGCGGGTGTGACCGCACTTTATCGGCTCTATGGCCGGCGGCAGCTTGATGTCGCCATCCGGACGATTGCCTGCGGGCTCTTCGCTGCAGTCTTTGTCGGCGGATGGGCCCTGCCGAAGATCAACGGCGAGATCGGCTACGGCGAGTTGTGCCGCACGTCGATGCAGGTTGCCGCGCAGCGCAATCTTTCGGGTTATTGCGTCTGCGGCGTTTCGCGGCCGGAGGGCATGGATGTCTATCTGGGCGAGGATGTGCGGATCGTATCGTGGGAAGAGATTACGTCCGGCGAGCTGCACGGCACCGTGCTGATGCTGCCGGTACGATCGCTCGACGAGTTGAAGAAAAATGCGCCGGCGGCCGAGGTGTGCGACGTCGTGGGACGTTATGCCGTCGTGGTGCTGTCGTAATTGGAGTGTTGCGTGCGCGAGATGCGCGAAGCAGACGAGCGGAGGCAGGGCGCTTGCCGCGGAGTGAATAAGTGAATATCGGCCCCTCCGACAAGGCGGTTCGGCGTTACGGACCGGAGAAGGACTGTATGTCGATTCAAGGTCGGACAGGGGTTGCGTTTGATACAAGCGGCATATTCTGATAACAGACTGAATCACGGAACAGCTGGTATTCGCGTCGAACGACAGCCGACCGGTGCCTGTTGAAGAGAAAGAAACGGGAGTGTCCTCACATGAGGACACTCCCGTTTCTTTGTCGGATCGGCGGCCGGTCAGAAGGAGATACCGATACGTACTCCGAAGCGGTTGATGCCGTCCATCGAATAGATCAGCAGCTTGTCGCTGTTGCTGGCGTAGCTGTAGAAGATCGCCATATGGAAACCGAAACGTTGGTCCGGCGACGGGAAGATGCTTGCACCGATCTCCGGCGAGAGATAGACGCCCCAGGAGTCCTCGTATTGCTGGATCGTGTAGTAGTAGGAGGACATTTCGGCATAGTCGGCACCCAGACGCATCCCTACATAGGGCTGGAAGACCCGATGCTTCATGAAGTTGTATCGTCCGGCGACACCGAACGGCAATTCAAACAGTGCGTGCTTCTGAGCCGTCGTCAGCGAAGAGCCGTCCGAAAGCTGCAATGTCTGGCGGTCGATTGATTCGAGATTTGTCTGGTAGGAGATGAAGGCTCCCAGCGAGAAGGCCGGCGTGATGAAGTAGCCGCCCTCGAAATTCATGCCCCATCCCGAGGTCTTGTCGGCAAAAGAGTCGCCCAGCGGAACGTTCATTTGCCAGTCGATATTCATGTAGGTGTTCGGAATGAGCTGTGCACGTCCCGGCAGCGCGAAGGCGAAGAGTGCGACGGCCAGCATCAGAAACTTATGACGGATTATGTAACTTGTTTTCATGGCAATAGGTAATTAACGGATAAGGGAATTGGTTGTCAGATAGGGGGATTGAGCGAAGGCCTGGTCGATGGCGTCGAGCGTACGCTGCATGTTCACCTCCTGCGACGAGGTGAGAAGCCCACCGATGTAGCTGTCCCAGATGACAGGTAGTTTGCGGCTCTCCTGCTCGGCCGTCAGATCGACCATCTCGATGAGCATCGAACCGGCCGTGTAACCGTAATAGACCTGATAGGGGTAGTGCCAGCCGAACCAGTCGCCCCAGTATCCCGGAGCCCAGTAATAGGGATAGTACCACCACCAGTAGGGGTAATCGTATCCTACGAAGTAGCTGACCCGTTCGACGTAGCTCAGCTGAAGACCCACTTGTGCGAGCTCCTTGTCATCGGTGCGGATGAAGTTGCGGGACTCCATCTGCTCGGCTACGGTTCCGATGATCTCCTGCGCATCGGCATCTTTCCAGTATTCGGTCTTGTCCGAATTGCCGATCAGCAGAATGCTGTCGGGCAGATAGAAGACTTCGATGTCCGAGAAATCGGTCTGCTGATCGTAGTCGGTATAGACCAGATAGTCCTCGTGAAGACCCGAAGTGGATGGCTCCTTCTGGCACGAAACGATGGTGACGGCCAGCATGACGAGCAATGACATGAGTAGATTTTTTGCGGTCATAGTTCAGAAAATTTTTAATGAGTTGCTATCGACCGCATCACAATCAAATTCCGTTCCGTTTCGGATAGTACTGTCAGGCATCGGTCGTGCGGGAAGAGTCCTGTCGGCGAACGTTCTGGAGGGAAAAAGGTCCGGAAGCGGGTTCCGAGGGGCTGCAGGGCTTCTTGATTGACAGGGCGACACTTCGCCGGAGCGGAATGAAACGACGCCGAAACGTGTCATTCGGGTCGTTGGCCGCCGGCCGGTGCCGACAAACGTCGGACAACATGACATGATGTGTGGCAGAGTCGTTTGCCGGCCTTGTCTTGTGAAACAGGTATTCTGTCGCGGATGTTGCTGCAGACTATTGCTGCCATACGGCGTGCAGCAGGATCCAGAAGAGAAAACGGGCAAAGGCACCCGCCAGTGCGAGCAGTGCCGTCGTGCGCGGACGTACCTTATAGACGCCCAGTGCAATCATACAGATCATGCCGATAAAGGGCGCCCAGTAGATGGCAGCCAGCCATACGCCGTATCGGTCGATGCGTTGCTGCTGCTTGCGGAGTGTCTCCGGACGGATGCCGAACCACTTTTCGAGCCACGACCATTTGGCGTACCAGCCCAATACGTAGGAGGTCATGGCCCCCAGCCAGTTGCCGATCGAGGCGACAAGGAGACAGACGATCGGATCGGCACCGACGGCCAGCATCCCGACCATCAGCACGTCGGAGCTCATGGGAATGATCGTTCCGGCCAGAAACGTGCCGAGAAAGAGTCCCAGATAACCCAGATCGATCAACCAGTCCATAACCTTTTTATCCTGTTCTTGAGCGGGTGTGAGATTTGTAAAGGCATCGCAAAGATCGCCAAATTATCGTTGAACTCCAATATCGTGCGGTGAAAATTTCCGGATAAGTTTTGAGAACGGGTTTCAGAGACGGGCTTCAGAGACGGGTTTGTCGGGTGGGCTTCGGAGACGGGATTATTCCGGATGGGTCGCAACGATGGTCTGTCACGGCCGGTGTGCCGCACAAAGACGACCTACGGGGGGGGTGAAAAAGAGGGGATTTTGAACCGGAGGACGAGTCGGGACGGGAAATGAGCGGCGGAAAGTCGAAAACGGGTAGTCGGGGGCGGAAAGGATAAAGGGAATATAAGAAATGAACGGAAGAACGGGCAGAAGGAGATAAAGATAATCGGGACAGACAGAAGGAAACATTTAAGGAACAGAAGAGAGCGGGGCGAAAGGAACTGATGAAGTATATGAAGTAAAAGATGAACATAACAAGAGCGTCGGGGATTTGCCCCCGACGCTCCCGTTATGCTGTTACGTCTCCTTGATGACCTTTCCGATCTCTTCTTATTGGGAAAAACATGTTCTTCCCCGGATACACCGGAATACAGTATTCATACTATAGGACTTGAAAGTGTTTTTATGCTTATTCGATTATTTCCAAAATCGATCCCACCAGTTCGATCCTTTAACGGCAAATGTTGTTGATTTTCCCGTATGGGGGTCGGTAGCTTTCATCGTTCCCATGTACATCCAATCTAATTGCAGCGTATCCGTCCGACTGTTGCCGCTATTGAAAATCATAAGACCATCCTTTGAGAGAGTCATTCCGTCTGTAGTGAGGATATCCCAGTGGCCTTCTCCGTTCGGTCGTTGGAATATCGGGCCTGTACATTCCCATATATGATGATTGAATACCCGTCGGGACATCCGGTATTTTCGATCGACGAAAAAAAAGACGACGATCACAAATAGTAAAATCATCCCTGCTAAAATATACACCTTTCTGATATTCATCGTCTTTATTTACGCCTTCCGTTTCTATATTTTGCCATAGAATAATCCTGACGAGGTATTCCGAGTCTTCGATAAAGACCTCCAATTCCACCTCTGCCAGTTGCACCGCAACCATGTATGTCGGATCCAGTACCTTTGTTCGCAGGTGTTTTATTACTCAATAAGTTCTTCGTTGAAGGCCAGAATCTGACTGTATGTCCCGTTCAGTGATATTTGCTGAGCTCAAGGACCTACTGTCCCATTTTCATGGCTTGCTGTTCTACATCCATAAAACAACGCTTTCGCACCATCAGATTCCCAATTAAATCAATGTTACCCCAACCAGCCATAGATAGTTGGTAGCCTTGTGCATATTCACCGGAAGTGAGAGCGTTGTTACTAATTGAGATCGGGCAGGAAGGAGTAGTTCTTTGAATAGTTGAGCATCTGTTCGACGTAGTTGGCCGGGTAGCTGATCTTCACGTCCACGATGCGGCCGTCGCGCTCGACAAGTTCGTACTCCGGATTGACGAAGCCTCCGTAGGGCTCGATGTGCAACGCTTCGTAGCGGGCAAGCACCTCGGCATGCAGCGTCGGATCGACCTGTACGGCATAACGCTCTACCAGCTCCTTGCCGGCCTCGTAGTCGCCTTCCGACTTGATGCGCTGAATCTCGTGCAGCAACTTGCCGAACAACTCGCGCAACTTCTCGAAGTCGTTCACAACGACATAGGTCTTGCCGTTCTCCTTGCGCCACTCGATGACGTTCTCCGCCTTGCCCGCCTCATAGCACCATTCGGCGATCAGCTTGCGGTTGCGCATGTGCGACTCCTCGACGTTCTTGCCCGGCTGGATACGGGCCAACTGCGTCATCAGGCCGTTGAGGATATAGGAGGCGTATTGCGCCTTGGCAACATCGAACGAGGGGACAAGTCCCAGCTCGACGAGTTTCTCGTCACCCAGATAGTAGAGACCGAAGAGATCGGCACGGGCCTCTTCAAGCGTCGAACCGTAGCTGCGCAGCTCGCCGCCGGTGACACCCGGAGCCAACTGTCCCGAACCGTGGCCCAGACATTCGTGCAGGTCGGTATGCAGGTCGTCGGCCAACTTGCCGTATTTGTCCACCCGCTCGCGGTCTTCGGGCCGCAGCATGAACTCCTCCTCGAAGCCGTTGCCGTGTGCCGCACGGTCGTAAGCATAGGTGATGTTGTCGATCGTCACCGATTTCGATCCGTACTCCTTGCGGATCCAGTCGGCATTGGGCAGGTTGATGCCGATCGGCGTGGCAGGGTAGCAGTCGCCGCCCAGCATCGCTACCGTGATGACCTTGGCCGAAACGCCCTTCACGACCTTCTTCCGGTAGGCCGGATCGACCGGCGAATGGTCCTCGAACCACTGTGCATTCTGCGAGATGATCTGTGTGCGCCGGCAGGCCGCCGAATCGATGAAGTTGACGATCGACTCCCACGAAGCCTTGTAACCCAGCGGATCGCCGTAGGTTTCGATGAAGCCGTTCACGAAATCGACGTTCGAGACGGTATCTTTCAGCCAGAGGATATTGTAGCGGTCGAACTGCTTCAGATCGCCCGTGTGGTAGTAGTCGATCAGTGCCGCGATCGTTTCACGCTGAGGGCCTTCGGCCACCTCGCGGGCCTTTTCGAGCCAGTGGACGATCTGCTCGATTGCCGGTGAATACATGCCGCCCACTTTCCATGTGCGCTCGTAGATGCGGTTCGTCTTCTCCTCTTTGACCAGCTGCGAGTTCAGCCCGTAGGAGATCGGTTCGGGATCCTCTGCGTTGGCGGCGGCCATGTCGTTGTAGAACTTCTCCGCTTCGGCCTGACGGACATTCCGGTAGTAGTTGCTGGACGACGTCCACAGCAGATCGTCTCCCGCCTTCTGGTTCAAGCGTGTGGGGTAGAGCGTCGGATCGAAGATCACCATGCAGATGTAGTCGAAATTCTCCGGGAACATCTCCATGCCGATTGAGGCCGCCGCCTGGCGGAAGAAGGCTTCGGAGAACTCCGGCCGGAACTTGTCGTTGGAGTAGTGGTGGTGGATGCCGTTGGCGAACCAAATCTTTTTCAGATATTTCTCCAACGCCTTCCATTCGTCGGTCGTGCGGTCGCCTTCGTATTGCTGGTAGATCGTTTCGAGCGTCCGGCGGATCGGCAGATTCATCCAGCAGTTCTGGTCGTAGAGAATGTCGCGGCCGCATTTCGCCGCTTCACTCAGATAGTAGATCAGTTCCTTCTGCTGAAGCGGCAACTGCTCGAAGCCGGGAACCTCATAACGGATAACCTTGATGTCGTCGAAGCGATCGACGATCCAGGGCTGTTCGGCTGTCTCCTTGTTGTTGTCGGTACAGGAGACACCTGTTGCAACGGTAGCTGTCATAAGCGTTAACCAAGCGATTGTTTTCATTCGCGTGCGGATTAGTGAGTATAAATCGAGAGCCAAAGATACGAAAAGTCGAGCGCAGCGGCAAATGAAAACGCTGTTTTCAATTTGGCTGTGCCGGAACGGAGTAGCTTCGACGCAGTCAAAGGATGTGAGAAGTCGGTCATAGCGGCAGATGAAGGCTTTGTTTTGAGTGGCTGTGCCGGAACGGAGTAGCTTCGATGCAGTCAAAGGATGTGAGAAGTCGGGCACAGCGGCAGATGAAGACTTTGTTTTGAGCCGGTTTTGCCGGGACGGAGTATTTTCGATGCAGTCAAAGGATGTGAGAAGTCGGGCACAGCGGCAGATGAAGACTTTGTTTTGAGCCGGTTTTGCCGGGACGGAGTATTTTCGATGCAGTCAAAGGATGTGAGAAGTCGGGCACAGCGGCAGATGAAGGCTTTGTTTTGAGTTGGCTGTGCCGGAACGGAGATCCGAGATACACTTGAAACTCTGAAAAACAAGTGCTGGAACAGATATCGATATGGAGTTGTGGAGACCAACTCCATATTCAAGAATAAGCCTTGGTGATTCCTGCCGTTTTCCTCGAAACAATAGCGCCAACGACAAAGGCGGTACCATGGTTGTAAGATCGGGAAAATACATTTTTCGGTTTTCGCTTTCAAATCTTAATTGTTATTTCTACCTTTGCCGCAGCTTTCGAGCTTAACTATTTGAAACCGACAATGAAAATTCTTACAAGCGTCAAAGCGCTCCGCAAAACGCTTTCGGAGGTCGATCCCCTGGGAGTCGGCCTGGTTCCTACGATGGGAGCCCTGCATGCCGGCCACCGTTCGCTCGTCGAACGCGCCCGCAGGGAAAATACTACGGTTGTCGTCAGTGTCTTCGTCAACCCCACGCAGTTCAATGACCCGAACGATTTGCGTACCTATCCCCGTACACCCGAAGCTGATTGTGCGCTCTTGGAGGCTGCAGGTGCCGACATCGTCTTCATGCCTTCGGTCGAGGAGATGTATCCGGTGCCCGATCGCCGGCAGTATGACTTCGGTCGAATCGACAAGGTCATGGAGGGCGCTACACGTCCCGGACACTTCAATGGCGTGGCACAGGTCGTCAGCAAACTCTTTGCAATCGTACAGCCCGCACGCGCCTATTTCGGGGAGAAGGATTTCCAGCAGATTGCCGTCGTGAAGTCGATGGTCGCCCAGTCGAGTTTCCCGCTTGAGATCGTCGAATGCGAGATCGTGCGCGGCGAGGACGGTCTGGCGCTCTCTTCGCGCAACGCCCTGCTTGACGCCGAGCACCGTGCCGCAGCTCCCGACATCTACCGGGCACTGAAGATCGGCGCCCAGCATGCCGCCGAACTCACTCCTGCCGGGTTGACCGAACTGGTGACGAAAGAGACCGAGCGCAGCGGTTTGCTCAAGGTCATCTATTTCCAGGCGGTCGATGCCCTGACGATGGAGCCCGTTGCGGCATGGAGCGACAGCAACCGTATTCAGGGATGTATCGCCGTACAGGCCGGTGCCGTGCGGTTGATTGACAACATCCGGATCAAATAAATCGTACGAAAGATGATGCAGATTGAAGTGCTCAAGTCGAAGATTCATCGGGTGACGATTACCGAGGCCAATGTCAACTATGTAGGCAGCATCACCATCGACGAGGAGTTGATGGAGGCCGCCAACCTGATCGAGGGCGAACGTGTGCAGATCTGGAACGTGACCAACGGAGAGCGTCTCGATACCTATGTGATCCGGGGCCCGCGTTCGAGCGGTGCCATCTGTCTCAACGGTGCTGCGGCCCGGAAAGCACAGGTCGGGGATGTCGTCATCATCGCCTCCTATGCCCGCATGGAGTTCGAGGAGGCCAAGACGTTCCGTCCCTGGGTCGTATTCCCCGATACGGCGACCAATCGTCTGATCGGGTGACCGGTTGTCCGGACGTCTCCCTTTGTGTCCGTGCCGGTCGCGGAGATACTATTGTTGAAACATGGATGTATTTCTCTCCATACTGGCTTTTGTCTGTTGCCTGGTGGGTATCGCAGGCTGCATTATCCCCGTTTTGCCCGGCCCCGTGCTGAGCTATGCGGGGCTTTTTTGTGCCTGGGCGTGCAGTTACTCCACGATCCCGTCCTCGTCGATGTGGATCTGGGCCGGAGTAACGGTCGTCGTAGTCCTTGTTGATTACTTCCTTCCGGGCTACATGGCCAAACTCTTCGGCGGAACCCGCGCCGGCTCAATCGGAGCAACCGTCGGTATGATCGTCGGACTCTTCGTCGGCGGGTTCGTCGGGGTTCTCCTCGGCCCCTTTGTCGGCGCCGTCATCGGAGAACTTATTCACGACCGGAGCAGGTCGGCACACGCCTTTCGTGTCGGTATCGGCTCGTTCCTGTCGTTCCTGGTCGGTACGGGACTCAAGCTCGTTGCTGCGGTGGCAATGTTCGTCCTGGTCGTCGCCGATACCTGGCCGGCTTTGCGGACGTGGTGCATCGGGATTTTTGCCTGATCTTCGCTCCGGACGTGTGATGTTGTGGATATATTCTGATTTAATTGTGTCGAAATACCCTAATTTAATACTGAACCCTATGAAGAAAACGTGTTTGTTTGTGACGGCTTTGGTGATGTGCCTTGTCGTCGGGTCCTGCTCGAAGTACCGTTATGAAACGGTGGACGGCGATCCCATGAAGACCCGGATCTATACGCTGGACAACGGGTTGAAGGTCTATATGACGGTGAACGACGAAGCTCCGCGTATCCAGACGTATATTGCCGTACGTGTGGGCTCGAAGAACGATCCGCTTGAGACAACCGGTCTGGCTCACTATTTCGAACATCTGATGTTCAAGGGCACCGCTTCGTTCGGTACGCAGGACTATGAGGCCGAGAAGCCGATGCTCGATGAGATTGAACGGCTCTTCGAGGTCTATCGCACGAAGAGCGATCCCGAAGAGCGTCGCTCCATCTATGCGCAGATCGACTCCGTATCGCAGGAGGCTTCGAAGCTGGCCATCCCCAATGAATACGACAAGCTGATGTCCGCCATCGGCGCCGACGGCACCAACGCCTTCACGTCGTATGACATGACGGTCTATACGGACGAGATTCCGTCGAACCAGATCGACAACTGGGCGAAGATTCAGTCCGACCGCTTCGCCAATGCGGTGATCCGGGGATTCCATACCGAGTTGGAGACCGTTTACGAGGAGTACAACATGTCGTTGACCGATGACGGCGGCCGCATGTTCGATTCGCTCATGGTGGCGCTCTATCCGCACCATCCCTACGGCATGCATACCGTGCTGGGTACGCAGGAGGATCTGAAGAACCCTTCGATCACCAATATCAAGAACTATTACAAGACCTATTACGTCCCCAACAACATGGCCATCTGTCTGTCGGGAGATTTCGATCCCGACCGGATGATTGCTACGATCGACCGCTATTTCGGTTCGATGCAGCCCAATCCCGATCTGAAGGCGTGGACCTTTACGCCCGAACCGCCGATGACGGCTCCGGTCGAGAAGACGGTGCTGGGACAGGAGGCCGAGATGGTCTATCTGGGTTGGCGGACCGACGGCGCCTCGAGCAAGGATGCCGACATGATCCAGCTTGTCAGCTCGCTGCTCTCGAATGGCAAATGCGGCTTGCTGGATGTCGATATTCAGCAGCAGCAGAAGATGCTGGGTGTGGCTGCTCAGGACATTCAGTTTGCCGATTACGGACTGTTGGCGGCCGTGGGTTATCCCAAACCCGGGCAGACGCTCGAGGAGGCGCGTGACCTTCTGCTTGAGGAGATCGCCAAACTTCGGGCCGGCGACTTTGACGAGGAGCTTCTTGCTTCGACCATCGCAAACTACAAGCTCCGTGAGATGCGGGCTCTGGAGAAAAACGGCAGCCGTGCAATGGCTTATGTCTATGCCTTCATCAACGGCGTGGAGTGGAAACAGGCCGTCGAGGAGCTTGACCGTCTCTCGAAGATCACCAAGGAGGATGTCGTAGCGTGGGCGAACGAGAAACTTACGCCCGAGGGCTATGCCGTCATCTACAAACGTCAGGGTGAGGATAAGAATATCCGCAAGATCGAAAAACCGCAGATTACGCCGATCGCCACGAATCGTGACAAGTCTTCCGATTTCCTTGTCGAGATTCAGAATACGCCGGTGGAGGAGATTCAGCCCGTCTTTGTTGACTATGCGACCGACATGTCCGTCGGCAAGATGAAGCAGGACATCGAACTGCTCTACAAGCAGAATGTCTCCAACGGACTCTTCAATCTCTATTATGTCTATGACTTCGGCACCTCGACCGATCCGGCATTCGGCATCGCATCGAGTTATTTCGACCTGTTGGGAACCGACACCAAGTCGCTGCAGGAGATTCAGCGCGAATTCTACGATCTGGCCTGCACCTTCAACATCCATACCGGCGGCGAGCGGATCTATGTCATCATCTCGGGCCTTGCGGAGAAGATGGACAAGGCGGTTGCACTTGCCGAAGAGTACATGAAGAATGTCAAGGGTGACGATGCGGTGCTGGCCCAGCTCAAGGCCAATGTCATGAAGGCCCGCAACGATGCCAAACTGAACCAGATGGCCAACTTCCGCGCATTGCAGCGCTACACCTTCTATGGACCTGAGGCTGTCCAGGCCCAGACGTTGACCGACGGGCAGCTCATGGCGTTGACCTCCGACGAACTGCTTGCACGGATCAAGGGGCTGGGCGACCTGCAGCACTATGTGATGTACTACGGTCCCGAGAAGGAGAGCGATCTGATTGCGACGCTCGATGAGATTCACCATACGGCGCAGACCCTGAAGCCCGTTGAGCGGAAACGCTTCCCGCTGTTGACGGTGGAGGAGAGCAAGGTCAACGTTGCACAGTACGACGCCAAACAGATCTACTATCTGCAGTATTCGAACCGCGGCGAGAAGTTCTCGGCGGCGAACGACCCCGACATGGCACTCTTCAACAGCTATTTCGGCGGCGGCATGAATGCCGTTGTCTTCCAGGAGATGCGCGAAGCACGGTCGCTGGCCTACTCCGCATCGGCCGATATCTCGGAGATGCGCGACAAGGATGATCCCTATGTCTTCTATGCCTTCATTGCTACGCAGAACGACAAGATGCGTCAGGCGATCGAGGCGTTTGAAGATATCATCGAAAACATGCCCGAATCGGAAAAGGCCTTCGAGGTGGCAAAACAGAGCATTCTGGCCAACCTCGCAACGCAGCGTACCGTACGGGCCGAAGTGCTGTGGAGCTTTGTATCGGCCCGGGAGATGGGTGTCGATTACGATCGGAGCAAGGCCATCTATGAGAAGGTGCGGAACATGACGCTTGCCGACGTGAAGGCGTTCCATGACAAGTGGATCAAGGGCCGCAAGTATGTCTTCAGCATTCTGGGAGACCGCAACGATATCGATATGGATTACCTGCGGACGCTCGGTCCCGTATATGAGGTGAGCCAGCGTGAAATGTTCGGATATTGATCCGGATTTTCGGAGGCTGATGCCGTAAAACGGGGAGGTTCGACAATCGTCGAACCTCCCCGTTCGTTTCAGGACCTTCAGTTCGTCGGGATCCGGTTGGTTGGCTTGTCCCGCTTGTGCGCGGAGACCGAACGGAAGTTGAGCATCTGCAGGTGCAGCTTCTCCGGATCCGAAGGCGCGTACAAAGAGAGGTCGAATGTCCGAACGGTTGGATAACAAACCGCCGCAACGGCATGCTGCAGGCGGAGGCGCCATCTCCTGGTCTCATCCCGTCTGGATCCCGTTGGTTGACTCGTCCCGCTTGCGCGCGGAGGCCGAACGGAAGCTGAGCATCTGCAGGTGCAGCTTCTCCGGATCCGAAGGCGTGTACAAAGAGAGGCCGAATGTCCGAACGGTTGGATAATAAACCGCCGCAACGGCATGCTGCTGGAGGGGCGCCATCTCCTGGTCTCATCCCGTCGGGATCCCGTTGGTTGGCTTGTCCCGCCTGCGCGCGGAGACCGAACGGAAATTGTGCATCTGCAGGTGCAGCTTCTCCGGATCCGAAGGCGCGTACAAAGAGAGGTCGAATGTCCGAACGGTTGGATAACAAACCGCCGCAACGGCATGCTGCAGGCGGAGGCGCCATCCGGGGATGGTCGGGAGAATTACTCCCCTGACGGGCCCCGAGTCGGATTTGTCACAAAGAGCGCCCTCTCCGGTTGTCGGTCTGCGACGGGGTGGAGTTGCAGGTATTGGACCGTAGCAGGCCTCCTGCCGATTCAATGGGGTGTCGGAAAAAAGTTCGCCCCGCATCGGTTGATGCAGGGCGAATCGGATGTTCCGCAAAACCGTGTTATTCCGCGGGAGCGATCGCTTCGCTGGGGCATACGCTTGCGCAGGTGCCGCAGTCGATGCATTTCGACGGATCGATCACATAGATATCTCCGGCCGAGATCGCCTCTACCGGGCATTCGTCGATGCACGTTCCGCATGCAACGCACGAATCGGAAATTTTGTAAGCCATTGTTTTATTGTTTTGTGTTAAGTGTATCGGCAAAGATAGCGATTTAATCGATAATATCAAATCCCGTGTAGGGTACCAGAACCTCCGGAATGCGGATTCCTTCGGGTGTCTGGAAATCCTCCAGCAGGGCGGCGACGATGCGCGGAAGTGCCAGCGACGAGCCGTTGAGCGTGTGTGCCAGCTGGATCTTCTTGTTTGCATCGCGGTAACGGAGCTTCAGCCGGTTGGCCTGGAACGATTCGAAGTTCGAGACGGACGAAACCTCCAGCCAGCGTTTCTGTGCCTCGGAATAGACCTCGAAGTCGTAGGTCAGCGCCGAGGTGAACGACATGTCGCCGCCGCACAGCCGCAGGATACGGTAGGGCAGTCCGAGCGACTTCACCAAACCCTCGACATGGGCAACCATGTCGTCGAGCGCCTCATAGGAGTGCTCGGGCAGCGACAGCCGCACGATCTCCACCTTGTCGAACTGGTGCAGACGGTTCAGACCGCGGACATCCTTGCCGTAGGAGCCCGCTTCACGACGGAAACAGGGGGTATAGGCCGTCATCTTGACCGGGAAGTCCTTTTCGTCGAGGATCATGTCGCGGAAGATGTTCGTAACGGGAACCTCGGCCGTAGGTACGAGGTAGAAGTTGTCCACCGTTGCATGGTACATCTGTCCCTCCTTGTCGGGCAGCTGACCCGTACCGAAGCCCGATGCTTCGTTGACCATGACCGGCGGCTCGACCTCCAGATAACCGGCTTTCGTGTTGTAGTCGAGGAAGTAGTTGATCAGCGCGCGCTGCAACCGTGCGCCCTTGCCCTTGTAAACGGGGAATCCGGCGCCCGTAAGCTTGACACCCAGATCGAAGTCGATGATATCGTATTTCTTGGCCAGCTCCCAGTGGGGCAGGGGATTCTCCGGCAGTTTCGTGTAGCTCTCGACGAGCTTTACGACCAGATTGTCCGCTGCGGTCTTGCCTTCGGGAACGATGTCGGCCGGGAAGTTCGGCAACAGGACGATTTCGGCCTGCAGCGCATCGGCCGTCTCTTTCATCTCGGCGGACAGTTTTGCGGACTTCTCCTTGAGTGCCGTCACTTCGGCCTTTTTGGACTCGGCCTCGTCGCGTTTGCCCTGGCCCATCAGTGCGCCGATCATCTTGGCGGCCTTGTTCTGCTCCGCAAGGCAGTTGTCGAGCTCCTGCTGGAGCGCTTTGCGACGGTCGTCCAACGCTTCGATGCGTTCGATGACGGGGCGTGCGTCAACGCCCTTCTTGGCCAGCCGGCGGATCGCCAGCTCCTTGTCGTCGCGAAGTTGTTTGAGTGTAAGCATTGTATTTCGTGTTTAATCGTTTCCGAACTGCAAAGTTATAAAATTATAGACAATGCGGAGCCGGAAAGGGCCAAACATTTGAAAAATCTTCCGATACGGAGCCGTCGGCAGGTATTTCGTGCGGTCGGACAGCCTGTCGGCAGCCGGAGAACTCTTCTGTCGGGATTGTCTTCGGGTGGCGGGCGGCGGTTGCCGGTTGCTGCCTGGGGGGGGCTTCTTGATTTTTGGGGAGCTTCTTGAAGGGACTTTGCTGTTCGATTTGGTCCGGGGGCATGTTTGCATTTGCCGCAGCGCCCGGCTTTCCGATACTTTGGCTTCGCCGAAGATCCTCCGTCCCGACACAGCCAAATTGAAAACTGCGTTTTCATTTGTCTCTGCCCTCGACTTTCCGTATCTTTGCCATGACGGATGCTCCTTTTATCGAGAGAAATCCGTCGAATGAAGTTGAGACAATGACATTGAAACGACTCGAATTGCTGGCTCCCGCACGCGATTATGCGGCGGCTGTTGCTGCCGTGGATGCGGGTGCCGATGCTGTCTATATCGGCGGCGCACGTTTCGGCGCGCGTCACGCGGCCGGAAATACGGTTGAGGAGATCCGTCGTGTGGTGGAGTATGCCCATCTGTATGGTGTGCGTGTCCATGCCACGCTCAACACGCTGCTTTACGATGAAGAGCTGGAGGCGGCCGAACGGCAGGCCCGTGACCTGATCGCTGCCGGCGTCGATGCGCTGATCGTGCAGGACATGGCTCTGCGGCGCATGAATCTGCCCGTCGAACTCCATGCCTCGACCCAGACGGCGATCCGTACCCCCGAAATGGCACGCTTTCTGTCGCAGTGCGGTTTCGCCCGCGTGATTCTCGAACGGGCGCTGTCGCTCGATGAAATACGGGCCGTCTGTCGCGCGACGTCGGCCGATGTGGAGTGTTTCGTGCATGGTGCGATCTGCGTAGGGTACAGCGGGCAGTGCTATCTGTCGCGTTCGATGTCGTCGCGCAGCGGAAACCGCGGAGAGTGCAGCCAGCCGTGCCGGCTGACCTACGATCTGGTCGGAGCGTCGGGGCGTTGCATCGTGCGGGGAAAGCATCTGCTTTCGGTGCGGGATCTGAATCTCTCGCATCGTCTGGCCGATCTGGTCGAGGCCGGTGTAACCTCCTTCAAGATCGAGGGCCGGCTCAAGGACGAAGGCTATATCCGCAACGTGGTGGCCTACTATCGGCAGCAGCTCGATCAAGTGATCGCCGGGCGCGGCGACTGCTGCCGTTCGTCGGTGGGAGAGACGCAGCTGGATTTTACCCCCGATCCGTCGAAGAGTTTCACGCGCGGCGAATCGGAGTACTTCTTTGACGGCCGTCGGGCCGGTGTGGCATCGTTCGATACGCCGAAATCCGTCGGTGCCTTTGTGGGGCGGATCGTGCGTTGCGAAGGAGGAAGTTTCCTCCTTGATCGTGATGCGGCGCTTGCCGCAGGCGATGGAATCTGTGCCGGCAACGATGGTACGAACGTCAATTCGGTCGCGGGACGACGGGTGACCCCCAACCGCATGCTCGACACGTTCCGTCCGGGGGCGGAGATCTACCGCAATTTCGACAACCGCTTTCGGCAACAGCTCGAACACAGCCGCATGCGGCGTGTCATTGGGGTGGATGCCCGGTTGGAGATTACCGGAGAGCGGGTGACGCTCCGATATGTCGATTGTGAGGGCTTGTCGGCCGAAGCTTCCCGAGCGGGGATGTTCGAGACGGCCCGTGATCCCGAACGGACGACCGGGGCCTTGCGGACGCAGGTGGCGCGAAGCGGCGATACGCCGTTTGTCGTACGGAGTGTCGAGGTGACGGGAGGGGAACGTTTCGTCCCCTTGTCACTTGTGGGTGAACTCCGTCGCGAAGCATTGGAGGCGTTGCGGAGGCAACGCATCGGACGATCTTTCCCGCACCGGATTCTGTCCGAAGATCCCGAAGCGCGGTTTCCGGCGCGGGAACTTGCCGGCGATGGAAATGTCACGAACCATTTGGCCGAACGTTTTTACCGTGATCACGGGGTGGAGCGGATCGAACGCGGTCTGGACCTTTCGCCGACGATGTCCGGCCGTTGCGTGATGCGCACGGCCTACTGTATCCGGCGCGAGATCGGTGCCTGTCTGCGCGAGGGTACGTCGTTGCGCGAGGAACTTTATCTGGTGCACGGTTCGCGGCGCTACCGTCTGCAGTTCGACTGTGCGCGCTGTGAAATGAAACTGATCGATGAACGTTAATTCCGAGATATGAACGAATCGCTTACACCCCGTTTTGCCGACTATGAACTTTTGGACTCCGGCAACTTCGAGAAACTCGAACGTTTCGGCCCTTATGTCACCCGTCGTCCGGAGCCGCAGGCCATCTGGCGGCCGTCGCTCAGTGAGGAGGAGTGGCAGCACCGTGCCGATGCCGCATTTCTGCGCGATGCCCGCAGCGACGAGCGCGGCGTGTGGCGGCTCCGGCCCCGCACGCCCGATCGCTGGACGATACGGTATGAGCACGAAGGGCTGCATCTGCAGATGCGGCTGGGACTTACGTCGTTCAAGCATGTCGGGATCTTCCCCGAACAGGCCGCGAACTGGGACTTTATCTACGATCGCTGCCGGTCACTGGCAGGAAAGGGCCCCGCGCCGCGCGTGCTGAATCTTTTTGCCTATACGGGCGGGGCGACGCTCACGGCGCGTGGTGCCGGAGCGGAGGTGACGCATGTCGATTCGGTAAAGCCCGTTGTGACGTGGGCCCGTGAGAACATGGAGCTGAGCGGGCTGGACGGAGTGCGCTGGATCGTAGAGGATGCACTCAAGTTCGTGCGGCGCGAAGTGCGGCGCGGAAACCGTTACGACGGAATCATCCTCGATCCTCCGGCCTACGGGCGCGGCGCCGCCGGCGAAAAGTGGATTCTGGAAGAGCACATCGGTGAGATGCTCGACTGTTGCGCCCGGCTGCTTGTGCCGGCTGCGGGAGCGTTTGTGGTGCTCAATCTCTATTCGATGGGGCTCTCCGCACTCCTTGCCCGGACGGCCATGCGGCAGGCTTTCGGCATTCCGGCACACGAGGCCTGCGGCGAACTCTATTTCGAGGATCCCTTCGGCAAACAGCTGCCGTTAGGAATCTATTACCGTTCAGTCAGATAATCTTTTCGAAAGGCGGTCGTATCCGGCGGATGCCGCCGGTTGACGTGTCGGCCCTTCAACTATCAAAAGAATCGTCTTATGTCTTTTCTTGCTCTTCTTTTCGGCCTCATGTCGGGCTGCTTCCTCTCGGTACTCGTGGGGTTGATCGGCAGCAAACGCCGCATCGGGTTCGGTTGGGCTTTCCTGGCCAGTCTGTTCTTTACACCGCTTGTCGGCCTGATCATTACGCTGGTCTCCGATCCGCTGCCGGCCGGCGCCGACCGCGGACTGGGTTGCATTGGAACGCTGCTGGGGGTTCTCGGGCTGCTCTTCCTGGTTGTCTTCGTACTGATGTTGCTGGCTGGAGGCGTGTTTATCGCCATGTAAGGCCCCTTCCTCGGATTCAGACCACCGTCGGGACGTAGTAGATGGCGATGCCCGCGACGGCCGACAGTACGATCAGCAGGATCGGGTTCCATTTGCGCAGCGATCCGAGCACGCACAATCCGAAGAGCAGCCAGCTCCAGCCGTCGATGAAGCTGGCGCCTTCGTCCGATGACGGGAAGATCAGCAGCAGGGCTGCCGCACCGATCATCCCGATGACGATGGGCTTCATGCCGGCCATTGCTCCTTCGATATAGCGGTTGCCTTTCAACTTGAGGAAGAACCGTGTGAGCAGCAGCATGACCGTCAGCGACGGCAGGCAGACCGCAAAGGTGGCGATGATCGATCCCAGGATGCCGCCCCAGCAGCCGAGTCCTCCCTGTGCGCCGACCGTGTAGCCCACATAGGTGGCCGAATTGATGGCGATCGGGCCGGGGGTCATCTGCGAGACGGCTACGATGTCCGTAAAGGTCGTATTGGTCATCCAGGCATGTTGTACGACCACCTCGTTCTGGATGAGCGAGAGCATGGCGTAACCGCCGCCGAATCCGAAAAATCCGATTTTCAGATAGCTGATGAAGAGTTGCAGGTAGATCATCGCCGCACCTCCTTCCGTATGCGCGTGGTCCAGAGGATTCCGGCAGCGGCGCCGGCGATGAGCAGATAGATCGGCGAGAATCCGAACCACCAGACGGCCAGCGCCGAAAGGATCACCACGCCGATCAGTGCCGGGTGCATGCCGCGGGCCAGCGAGAGGGTCGGGACGACGATCAGGGCGACAACGGCCGGCCGCATTCCCTTGAATGCGGCATCGACCACGACGTTGTGACGCACCTCGGCAAAGAAGATGGCGATCACAAGGATGATCAGAAACGACGGCATGACGGCGCCCAGCGCCGAGGCTACGGCACCCCGGATGCCGCGCACCTTGTAGCCGATGAAGACGGCCGTATTGAGGGCGATGGGTCCCGGCGCCGATTGTGCCAGCGTCAGCAGTTCCAGAAATTCATCGCGGGCGAGCCACTTGCGGCGGTCGATGATCTCGGCCTCGATCAGCGGGATCATGGCATAGCCCCCGCCGAAGGTGAAAAGTCCGATCTTGAAAAACGATCGGAACAGGGTAAACAGGGATGTGATCATATCTCAATCTTGCGTTTTTTGCTTCTTTCCTTTGTTTCAGCGTTTCAGATTTTTTCTCAGACCTTTGTTGACCGGTCGGAGTGTTTGTTGACCGGTCGAACCGGTTTGAATTTTGCCTGTTTCGGTTTTGTCAGTCGTGTCCGTTTTGCCCGGTATCGTTGCCCGACGAGCTTTGCGGCAGTTGGCTGTCCGACATGTGTGGCCGAAAGGTCCGTTCCGCATCCTGGTTCGCGGGAGCGAAACATATCTTGCCGTGTGTGCAGGCGGACGATCTCGATTCCGTCGCCTGGAGGCGCTTCCCGGCCGGTGGCGTTGGTGAAAAGCCCCTTGCGGGTGGCGGAATCGGTATTCCGGGTCAATCCTTTTCAGCTGCGAGCCGGTTGCAGACGGCGGCCATGACCGTTGCGACGACCGCCGCCGTCTCCGTCCGCAGCCGTTGTTCGCCGAGGGTGATCTCCTCGAATCCGGCGGCAAGGGCCGCATTGATCTCGGCAGGCGAAAAATCCCCTTCGGGACCGATGAGGATCTGCAGGTCCTCGCCGGGGCGGAGCGTCGCGGGAAGGTAGCGTTTCGTCGTGCGCGGCGTATCGCAGTGGGCGATGAACCGGCGTCCGTCGAAGGGGCGGGCGAGCAGTTCGCGCAGCGGCGTGAGGGGCTGCAGCGTCGGACAATAGGCCTTGAGCGACTGTTTCATTGCCGCCACGACGATCCGCTGTGCACGATCGGCCTTCAGGATGTGGCGCTCCGAATGGTCGCAGTCGAGCGGCACGATCTCGCTGACGCCGATCTCGGTGGCCTTTTCGAGAAACCATTCGAACCGTTCGATGTTTTTCGTCGGAGCAACGGCCATTGTCAGCCGGTAGGGCATGCGCTCGAACTCCGGGAGGCTCTCCACGACACGGACCGTACACCGTTTGCCGTCCTCCTCCTCCTCGATGCGGCAGCGGTAGAGCGTGCCCCGTCCGTCGGTCAGGTGAAGCGTGTCGCCGCACTGAAGGCGCAGAACGCGGATGCAGTGCTTCGACTCCTCCTCGCTGAGCGTGTAGAGCGGCGGAACGATGTCGGGCGCGTAAAAGAGTTGCATGAGTGTACAATAATTTTTAACTTTGCAAAGTTATAAAAAGTTGTAAAAAGATCGATTGCATGAAACGTTTCCTTCGGCTGCTGCCGATAATTTTCAGTTCCATGATGCTTCTTTCGTGTCGGGAGAAGACTCCCGAAATCCCCAATCCTTTTTTTGAATCCGTCTGGACGACCCCTTTCGGTGTCCCGCCCTTCGACAGTATCCGTACGGAACATTTCCTGCCGGCTTTCGAACGGGGCATGTCGCTCCACAACGAGGAGATTGCGGCCATCGTGGAGAATCCCGATGCCCCGACCTTCGAAAATACGGTGCTGGCCTACGACAATGCCGGCAAGATGCTGCGGCGTGCGGAGCTTGTCTTCGGCATGCTCGCCGAGTCGAACTCCACACCGCAGATGCAGGCCGTCGAGGAGGAGGCCATGCCGTTATTGACGGCCCATGCCGATGAAATACGCATGAACGAACGGTTGTTCGATCGGATAAGGCAGGTCCATGACCGGTGCGACTCGACGTTGCTCACCCCCGAACAGATGCGCTTGACGGAGAAGATCTACGACGAATTCGTCCGTTCCGGGGCGTTGCTTGACAAGGAGGGTAAGAAACGTCTCAAGGAGATCAATGGAGAACTGGCGCGGTTGTCCGTGCGTTACGGCAGCAACCTGCTGGCCGAGACCGACGGCTTTCGACTGGAACTGAAGGTCGAACAGTTGGACGGTGTTCCTTCCACGGTGCGGGATGCCGCCCGGGATCGGGCCCGTGAAGCGGGGCTCAACGACAAGACGTACCTCTTTACGCTCCACAAGCCGAGCATGCTGCCTTTCCTGACTTATGCCAAGGATCGCAAATTGCGTGAAGAACTCTATACGGCCTATCTGAACCGTTGCAATCACGACGATGCGAACGACAACAAGGCGCTGGTGAACGATTTCATCCGCTTGCGCACCGAGAAGGCGCATCTGCTCGGATACGACACCTATGCCGACTATGTGATTTCGGAGCAGATGGCCCGTACTCCGAAGGCCGTCTATGCGTTGCTCGACGAGATCTGGACACCGGCGCTCGACCGTGCAAAGGAGGAGCTGGCGGAGATGGAGAAGCTCTTCAAGGCGGACGAGCCGGAGGGGACGTTCGAGTCGTGGGACTGGTGGTATTATGCCGAAAAGGTCCGCCGCCGCGACTATTCGCTCGACGACGAGGCCGTGCGTCCCTATTTTACCCTTGACAACGTCCAGGGCGGCATCTTCTTCCTTGCCAACCGGTTGTACGGCATCACCTTCCGGCCGATCGTCGCGCCGCTCTACCATCCCGACTGCCGTGTCTATGAAGTGCTCGACGAGGATGAGAGCCATCTGGGGGTGATCTATTTCGATTACTATGTGCGTGAAGGCAAGAGCGGCGGCGCGTGGTGCGGAAACTTTACGGAGCAGACCTATGAGAACGGCGAACGTGTGGCGCCGGTCGTGGGCGTGGTGACGAACTATGCCCGTCCGACGAGAAATGCACCGACGCTGCTCAACATCGACGAGACGAAAACGCTGTTCCACGAGTTCGGACATGCGCTGCACGATCTCTTCCGACAGGTGGAGTATCGCGGATTGTCCGACGTCGAGGGCGATTTCGTGGAGCTTCCCTCGCAGGTGATGGAGAACTGGGCGATGGAACCCGAAATGCTCGAACAGTATGCCCTGCACTATCGCACCAGCGACAGGATTCCGACAAGCCTCATGCAGAAGATCAAGCGCAGTGCGCAGTTCAATCAGGGCTTCGAGATGACCGAACTGCTTGCCGCGGCGCTGTCGGATCTGGACATCCACTCGATCAAGGAGTATGAACCGCTCGATGTCAATGCCTTCGAGCGCGAGGTGCTTTACGACAGGCGCGGGCTGATTCCGCAGATCGAACCCCGTTACCGCTATCCCTATTTCAGCCACATCTTCGACGGCGGATATTCGGCCGGATATTACTTCTACATCTGGGCGCAGGTGCTCGACAAGGATGCCTATGCGGCCTTCAGCGAGACGGGTGACATCTTTAACAAAAAGGTGGCCCGCGCCTTCCGAGAGAAGCTCCTTGCCCGGGGCGGCGAGGCCGACGGCATGACGCTCTACCGTGCGTTCCGGGGCGCGGATCCCGACAAGACGGCGTTGCTCAAGGCTGCCGGATTCTGGAAGGAGCCGGCGGATTCGCTGCAGACGGACTCCGCTGCCGTGCGGCGGCTCCCCGCGACGAAAGAGTATTGGAGAAAACGTGCGCAGGGAATGCTCGACAAATCAGGAAACCTCAAATAACACACTCGCAATGAAAAATCTGTTCGCTTTTATGTCACTGACTTTATTGGTGGCCGGATGTGCGGATCGTTCGATGCCGGTGGCACAGCTGCCCGAGATCGATACGTCGAATCCGCTGCTGGCCGAGTGGGAGACGCCCCACGCAACGCCTCCCTTCGAGAAGATTCAACTTTCGGATTATGAACCGGCTTTCGATGCCGCAATTGCCGTACAGCGCGCCGAGATCGACGCTATCGTGAAGAACCCGGCACGCCCGACCTTCAACAACACGATCGTGGCGCTGGAGCGCTCCGGAGAGTTGCTTGCACGTATCGAAGGGATCTTTTACAACCTCCTGGAGGCCGATTCCAACGACGAGATGCAGCGCATCGCCCTCGACGTGCAGCCCAAACTGACCGAGCTGGCCAACGATATCTCGCTCAACCCGGAGCTCTTCGCCCGCGTGAAGGCCGTTTACGAACATCCCGGATGGTTCCTTTCGCAGGAGGACAAGATGCTGCTGGAGAAGACCTACAAGAGCTTTGCCCGCAACGGTGCCGCACTGCCCGCCGACAAACAGGAGCTCTACCGTCAGTACACCTCCGAACTGGCGGAGCTGACGCTTCGCTTCGGTCAGAATTCACTGGCCGCAACGAACGCCTTTACGCTCAACATCACCGATCCGAAACGGGTCGAGGAGCTGCCCGATTTCGTGAAGGAGGGGATGGCGGCCGAAGCGAAGGCGCGCGGCGAGAAGGGCTGGACCGTAACCCTGCAGGCGCCGAGCTATGTTCCCTTCATGACCTACTCCTCCGACCGTGAGGCCAAGGAGCAGCTGTGGCGTGCTTCGAATTCGCGGGCGCTGGGCGGCGAATTCGATAATTGCGAAAACATCCGCCGCATTGTCGATCTGCGACGTCAGATCGCCGGTCTGTTGGGGTATGAGACCTATGCCGATTACGTGTTGGAGGAGCGTATGGCCGAGAACACGCAGACGGTAAACGGCTTCCTGAAGGAGCTGCTCGATCAGACGATCGACTATGCCCGGGCCGATTACCGCATGATCGAGGAGTATGCCCATGCGCAGGGCTTCGAGGGCGAAGTGATGCCCTGGGACTGGTCCTATTATACGGAGAAGTACAAACACGAGAAATACGAACTCAGCGACGAGCAGGTGAAGCCCTACTTCGAACTGGAGAAGGTTAAGAAGGGGGTCTTCCTGCTGGCCAACAAACTCTACGGGCTGAACTTCACGCGGCGGGATGACATTGCCGTCTATCACCCCGACGTGACGGCTTATGAGGTGACCGATGCCAACGGCAAGTTCCTGGCGGTGCTCTACCTCGACTTCTTCCCCCGCGCGTCGAAACGCGCCGGTGCGTGGATGACCGAGTTCCGGGGTTCGAAGATCGTCGAGGGGCAGGAGACCCGCCCGCTGGTGTCGCTCGTCATGAACTTCACGAAGCCGACCGAGACGAAGCCTTCGCTGCTGACCTTCGACGAAGTGACGACCTTCCTGCATGAGTTCGGCCACTCGCTGCACGGCATGCTGGGCCAGGGCAAATACGAGTCGATCAACGGTACGAACGTTTACCGCGATTTCGTGGAGCTGCCGTCGCAGATCATGGAGAACTGGGCGACCGAGAAACAGTGGCTGGATCTCTGGGCCGAGCACTACCAGACCGGTGAGAAGATGCCGGCGGAGTTGGTCGAGAAGATCATTGCATCGAAAAACTATCTGGCCGCCTACCTCAATGTCCGTCAACTGGCATACGGCATGACCGATATGGCCTGGCATACGTTGAAGGAGCCCTTTACGGGTGATGTCGAGACCTTCGAACGGGAGTCGATGGCACCCACGCAGGTGCTGCCCGTCGTGAAGGGAACGGCGATGAATCCCTCCTTCACACACATCTTTGCGGGCGGGTATGCCGCCGGATATTACGGCTACAAATGGGCCGAGGTGCTCGAGGCTGATGCGTACAAGGCCTTCGAAGAGACCGGCAGCATCCTTGGCGGTCCCGCGGCCGACTCCTTCCGTGAGCATATCCTGACGCAGGGCGGCCACGAGCATCCGATGAAGCTCTATGTGGCGTTCCGGGGTCATAAGCCCGAAACAAAGGCTCTGATCGAGAAGATGGGACTGACGAAATAGCATCGTCCTTCCTGTCGCAGAAGACTGAACGGCGCAACCCGTAGAGCGGTTGCGCCGTTCAGTCTTTGTCGCCTGTCGTGAAGAGGTGAGCGCTCGCAGAGATTCGGAATATCGGGTGTTTCATCTGATCTTCGATCCGATGTCCCGGATGCAAACGCTTCGGATGCAAAAGAGACCGGGTTGCAGGAAAGGAAGAAACGGGAAAATTGTGCCCGGGTCGAATGCCCCTCTTCTCGGATTTTCCAACTGCGGCGTTGTTTCCTGGATTCTCTTTTTTCGCCTGTATCTCCTTGTCCCCGGCCCTTCCCCATATGCTTGCTGGCGTTTCATCCGAAGCCCATTCCCTGCGGGCGGGTGTTGCGGGATGTCGCAGAGCGGGTGTATCTCATCTTCCGGCCATCGAAGTCGGTTTCAATCCCGGTTTTAATTGCACAGTTTCGGTTTCTGCTCCGGGTTCGACGCTCTTTCTCTGCTCGTACCTCAGAATAAAAAAGAGCGGGAGTGTTGCCTTCCCGCTCTTGAATAAATATTCGGTCCGGGGTTCGAGTTTTTTTTCTCACCGCCCCCCCCCTCGAATCTTATTTGATCGCTTCGGGGTGGTGCTTGTATTTGAAGACAAGCGCAAAAACGATCCCTACGACAAGCGCATAGGCCGCGAACAGAAGCCATGCCGTTGACCATCCCGCAGTCTGTGCCTCAGCCGTCTGCTGCGTAAGGACAAAGTGGTTGACGACAGCCTGCGCGCCCAGGGTGCCGACGGTGGCGCCGATGCCGTTGGTCATGATCATGAAGAGCCCCTGTGCCGACGAGCGGATTTTCTCGTCGGTTTCGTTGTTGACGAAGAGCGATCCCGAAATGTTGAAGAAGTCGAACGCCACGCCATAGACGATCATCGAGAGGATGAACATCCACACGCCGCCGCCCGGGTTGCCAAGTCCGAACAACCCGAAGCGAAGCACCCAGGCGAACATCGCGATGAGCATGACGCGCTTGATGCCGAATTTCTTGAGCGCAAAGGGGATAAGCAGGATACAGAGCGTCTCCGAGAGCTGCGACAGCGAAATGAGGGCATTGGCATGGTTCGCTCCGAACGTATCGGCAAATTCGGGAATGCTCTTGAAGCTGGTGATGAAGGGGTTGGCAAAGCCGTTGGTGATCTGGAGCGACACGCCCAGCAGCATCGAGAAGATGAAGAACAGCGCCATCTTCTTCTGCTTGAACAGCGCGAAGGCCTTCAGCCCCAGAGCATCGACCAGCGTCTGTTTGTTGCCCGAATTGTCGATCGGGCAGTGGGGCAGCGTGAAGGAGTAGAGCCCCAGCACGATGCCGATTGCGGCGCACTGGAGGAACTGCATGTAGGAGGTTTGGAATCCCAGTCCGTCGCACAGCAGCATGGCGCAGATGAAGCCGACCGTTCCGAAGACGCGGATCGGCGGGAAGGCCTTGACCGTGTCGTAGCCGGCCTGTTCGAGCACGCTGTAGGCGACGGAGTTCGAAAGGGCGATGGTCGGCATGTAGAAAGCGACGCTCAACGAGTAGAGTGTGAAGAGCGTCGGGAACCCGGCTTCGGCACCGGCCGAGAGTGCATACCATCCCGCCATGCCCATGAATCCGGCGGCAAGAACGTGGCAGATGCCCAGCAGCCGCTGGGCCGGGACCCACCGGTCGGCAACGATGCCGATGATGGCCGGCATGAAGAGCGATACGATGCCCTGCATGGCGTAAAAGAGTCCGATCTTCGAAGCGAGATCGACCGTAACCAGATACGAACCCATCGAGGTGAGGTAGGAACCCCAGACGGCGTACTGGAGAAAATTCATTACGGTTAGTCGAATTTTTGTATTCATTCGTATGGATTTGATAATTGGGTTTCCGTGTGTATTGTCGCCCGGCATCTTCCTGCAGGGTCATGCGGGGTGAGCGGAAACAAAAATAGAAAAATTTTTCGGATTTTTCTTGCATGGAGCAAAATTATGTACTACTTTTGCAACACCAAACGATTGGAACCCGGGCGTTGGTCGCGATGACAGCGAGGACGACGGGATGGCAAGGCTGGACAGCAGGATGTTCGTCGGATGAAGAGGAACAGCGGGCTGGAAGGTTGGAGAGCCGGAGGGAGTGACAGTCGGGAGGACACGTGGAACGGGTGGTTCCGTGGGACATTGAGCTATGGTGTAATGGTAACACAACAGATTCTGGTCCTGTTTTTCCTGGTTCGAGTCCGGGTAGCTCAACTGAAAGAGGCGATCGAAAGAGCGCCTCTTTTTTGCGTTATATCTTGTCTTGTATCACAGTTTTTGAGGTCCGTTGACCGGTCTGCCGCCGGTTGCTGTCGGTTGAAGTCTGTTGTCTCTCTTTTGGCGGGCTTTTGGCGGGGGCGTCTCAGACCGCCTTTTGTGCGATTGTCCGGTGGTGTTCGGAGCAGGCGACGGTGCGAACGATCCCCTTCGGGAGAGATGCGTGCCTGGTAAGAACCGGTAAAAAACGGATAAGAAACGGAATGGACCAAGTCTGAAGTGACGTAATGCTCCGGAGGGCGGCTTGTGACGGCTGTCCGCCGGGTGACGGGTGAAACGTACCGCTGTGCGGAAAATTCCGAAACGGTCGTGTCCGGTTTTGTCGAAGAGATGTCCCGTTGGGAGAAGCCGTCAACACGCCCCGCCCCTCTGCCGGCACCTTTCTGATCCGCCCTGATCCGTGCCGAAATGCCGAAATCAATACATGTTGTCGTACATCGACTGACTCTTGTCGTACTTCAGATCGGCAAGCGATGCCGCCTTGACGCCGATATTGAAACTCCAGCTGCGGTGGGCGCCGAACGGAATCCATGAAAACGACATCTGCCAGCAGTGCAGATCCCGCGATATGCTTACCGACGAGGTCGTCAGCTTGTTCTCCTTGATGTCGTAACCGCCCTGGAACGTGATACCCATCTTCGGCGTGAGGTTGACGCTGCCGTTGAATCCCACGTTCTGCGTGATGTTCTTGCGATAGCCCGTCGTGCCGTTGTTGACGTAGCTGATCGAATACGAAACCGTATAGTTGAATCCCAGATTCCAGGGCAGTGAGAAGTCGTAGTATGATTGTGCCATGTACTGCCTTCGCAATACCGGATCGAGGATGCCGTAGGGATCGTAGAACGGATTGGCATATTCCGGCGGAATGCTGTTGATGTCGTTGATGGCCGGCGTGGAGTTGTCCTGCCGTGATTTGAACGTGTAGCCGAACGACCAGCCCGTCGAAACGATACGGCCCGGGAAGAAGAGCTTGTTGATTCGGACGCCCTGCGGCGTGACGCGATACGGATCGAGCGTGGCATTGAGCTGGATGCCGAAGTTCGTGCCGAACAGCGTCGTGCGGAACTGTACCGGTATGGTCGAAAGTTTCATCGAGTCCGCCAGGAAGTTGTACGAGGCACTCAATGAGAAGTTGTCGATCAGTTTGATCTTCTTGATGCCCGAGGTGTCGCGTTTCGACAGCACCTTCATCTCAAGAGTCTGCGACAGCGAAAAGTTCAGTGCCATCGACTGGCCCGAGGATGGAACGCCGTAGGCATTGTCCGAGAAGGGCGAATAGACCTGGAAGCGTCCCGTAGAGTCGGTCTGCACGGTCTTGTAATAGCCGTATTTCTGTTTGGAGAAGTCGGGCGCGTAGGAGAAGCCCACCGACGGTGTCAATGTGTGTCGGATCGCCTGGATCTTGCTCGTCTTCTTCTTGAACTGATACATGCCGTAAACGGTTGTCGAGGCATTGACCGACGTCTGGTAGTTGTACAGACGGTAGAATCCGTATTCCGGATCGAGGTAGCGCACCGAGTTGGTTACGGGGCTCCATTCGCGCTCCTGCTTCTTGAAATACCACTTCTCGGTGTAGTTGAACGACGGCGAGACGTTGATGTAGTTGAAGAGGTTGAACGATGCCGAGACCGGAATCGAATGTTCGATACCGTTGCGCATGTTCTGCAGCGTCTGCTTCGTGAAGATCTCCGATTCGGTCGTCGAGACCGAGTTCGTCATCTTGCCCGTGTACTGCATCGAGATCTTTTCGTACCACCGCTCCTTGCCCTGTACCTCCTTGCGTTTGAAGGGGTAGAAACGGGATACGTTGAAGACCACGTTGGGCAGCGTCATCGAGATCGTCGCCTGATTCGAGTTCTGCGAGACGGCCATGTTCATCGAGAGCGAGAACGGCGTGCCGGCCCAGCTCTTTGAATAGGAGATCGTCGAGTTGGTCTGTGTCTGGAGAATGTCGTTGATCGTTGTTGCGGCATATTTGCTGTACCCGCTCGTTGCAAAGTTTACCGAGGCCGAGAAGGTCGAGCCGGGGTTGGCCTTTGCATCCTGCGAATGGGTCCACTGCAGGCGGAAGCTGTTCTGCTTGAGGAAGTCGGGTTCACCCTTCTCACCCGTACGGACGCTCGAGAACTGGGCGTTGAAGTTGCCCGTGTATTTGTAGCGCTTGATGTAGCGCGAAGCGGCGGCGGCCTCCCAGGAGCCCAGCGTGTAGATGCCGCCCGTCAGCGAGAGGTCCATGTGCTGTCCCAGCGTGAAGTAGTAGCCGAAATCGCGGAAGAAGAAGCCCCGCTGCCCGTCTTCGCCGTAGGTCGGCATCAGAAAGCCCGATTTGGGCCCCGAACTGATCGGGAAAAATCCTTCGGGAATACCGAGTATGTAGATCGGGACATCTTCCATGACCAGATAGGCGGGTCCCGTGACGACTTTCTTGCCGGGAATGACCTTGGCCTTGGTCATTGCAAGATAGAAGTGCGGGTGGTCGGTCTGGTCGCAGGTCGTATATTTGCCGCCCTGGATGTTGACGTTGTTGTCGGGCATCTTCTTCACGCTGCCGCCGATGAGCCAGCCGTCACCCTCCTGTGTCGCGACACCCTTGATCTTCGCCTTGCCAGACTTGAAATTGTAGGTGATCGTATCCATCATGTAGGGCGATGCGGAGCCTTCGGTGAACTCCGGCCGCGTAGGGGTGGGAACGCCGTCGACGGTGTCGGCCTTGCCGTAGGCATAGATCTCCTTGGTCTCCATGTTCACCCGCATGAAGTCCGCCTTGAGGTTCATGTCCTGATAGGTGACGTCTCCCTCGTTGTAGATATAGACCATCTTGTTGCGGATGTCATAGACCAGCGAGTCGGTATTTTTTCCGCTCATGACGTCTTCGAGGAAGGATCCGCCGCTCTTTTTGCGCCGGGTCGTGTCGCGGCGCGTCGTGTCGCCGCGCATGCGCAGTGAATCGTCCCGCAGCAGCGAGTCGGCCGGCAGCAGCAGCGAATCGAGCCGTTCGATGACAAGGCTGTCCTCTCCCGTTTCGGTCGCGAGGCGTCGCTGTCTGCGGCGTTCGCGGCGTGTGAGGCGTTGGTTGGAGCGTTCTTCCAGCAGGGTATCGCCGTCGTTTCCCGCGAATTGACCGGGGGCTTTTACGCCGGCATGCGGCGCAAAGCCGAAAACCATCTCCGCGAAGAGTAGGACGGTCGCGATCGCAGCGAGATATTTTAACGAAAAACGCTTCAAAATTCCAAAAAAATTCATACCTTTGCCGACAAGTCGGCAAAACCGCAAAAATCAAGGCTTCGTGCTGATCTGAAGCCGTTTTTGCATCCGACAAAGGTAGTAAAAATTTAGAGATACACCACAGTCAAATCCACTTTTGCCATGCGACGTCTCGTCTTTCTTCTGTCGTTTTGCGTAGTGTTCGCACTCTGTGCGAACGGTGTGATGGCGGAAAATATTGCGCGCGGCGTCCGGGTTATTGTGATCGATGCCGGACACGGGGGCCCCAATTTCCCGGGGGCGCACTATCGCGGCGTTTATGAGAAGGATCTCAATCTGAAGGTTGCGCTCAAGTTGGGTGCGATGATCGAGCGAGAACTGCCCGAAGTGAAGGTCGTCTATACGCGCAAAACGGACAAGCAGTTCTCGACGTCGCTGACGAAGGATCTGCAGGCGCGGGCCGACATCGCCAACAAGGCGGAAGGAGACCTGTTTCTCTCCATTCATACGAATGCTGCGCGTTCGACGGCTGCACGGGGTGTCGAGACGCTTATCATGGGCGAGAGTCCGCTCGAGAAACGGCTCAACGATGAAGTGCTTTTTGCCAACAACAAGGAGGAGTTCATCGACATGAGCGATCAGAAAACCGCCGCGATCGTCCGCGCCTATATCGAGAACCTGCGTTTTACGTACGGCGAATACAGCGAGGCAATGGCCAATCTGGTGCAGAAGAGTTACAAGGCGGCGGGGCGTCATGTGCGCGGTGTCAAGCCGCAGCTGCTCAAGGTGCTTTATGCCACGAACATGCCCGGAGTGCTTACCGAGATCGGTTTCATGTCCAATCCCGAAGAGCTGCGTTACATGTGTTCCGAAAAGGGTCAGACCGAAATTGCACGGTCGTTGTTCAATGCCGTTCGGGACTATGTGAATTTTGTCAAGGGTATTCAGCTGATCGAGGAGGAGCCGGCGACGGTATCGAGCGGGGCCGAGGTCCCGGAGGCGGGACGGACGGACACGGCGGCTTCGGCGGAATCTAAGGAACCGGCGGCCAAACCGGCGGTCTCCGCGGCGAAGGACGCGGCCGCTGCGACGGCAAAAGGTGCGGAGAAGAAGAACGCAAAACTTGAAAGGGGATATACGATACAGATTCTTGCCAGTACAAAGCCGTTGAAGGCCAATGACTGGCAATTCAAGAGCTACAAGAACAAGGTGATTGAATTGCGGAGCAAGGGGCGTTATCGCTACAAGTATTGTGTGGGCCGTTATCGCACGGCGGCCGAGGCAAAAGCGGATCTTGCCGCTGTACGCAAGAGCTTCCGTGACGCCTATGTCGTGCGTTACGAAGGTGATGCGGTGGCGCAGTAACCGGATCCCGGTTGGATGACCGGTGGTTGGAAGTCCTTCGTGGCGGCGTGCATCTGTCATTGCCGCGTGCGGGACAACGGGATAATGAGTAAATTTTTTGAAGAAAGATTATGAGAAGAGAGGTTAAGATAGGCGTTTTTGCCGTGGTGATGTTGGGATGCCTGTGGGGCGGTGTGCGTTTCCTGAGCGGAATCGATATCTTCAGCCGCAATATTCCCTATTATGTGTCGTATCCCGAAATCAGCGGTATCCAGACCGCTACGCCCGTTACCATTCAGGGCGTGAAGGTCGGTACGGTGACGGCGATCGAATTCGAGCCTTCGGTCAACCGGGACGTGACGCTGCAGCTGAGCGTGCGCCGGAAATTCCGTATCCCGAAGGATTCCGAAGCCCGGATCTATACGGACGGTCTGATGGGCGGCAAGGCGATCGCCATCGAGATGGGCCACAGCAGTGAAATGCTCCGCAAGGGGGATACGCTCCAGGCGGCGGAGATCCGCGACATGTTGGCCGCTGCCGGCACGGAGCTGGCCGATGTCAAGGAGCGTCTGACCCGTGTGATGGACAACCTTACCGTAACCCTCGAAAATGTCAACGCCATTCTGAGCGACAACAAAACGCACATCGACGGAACGTTGGCGCATCTGAATTCGATCTCCGGCACGATGGACGAAGTCCTTTCGCAGGAGAAAGGTGATCTGCGGACCGCACTGGACAATATCAGCCGTTTTTCGACCGCACTGGGTGAGAATTCCGAACACCTCTCGTCGATGCTCGGCAACATGGACCGTTTCTCCGAACAGCTTGCCGATGCCGGTATCGATTCGCTGGCGACGGGACTGCGGACAACGCTTGAGGAGTTGAACGTCGCCGTGGCGCGGATCAACGACGGTACGGGTACGGTCGGACGACTGATGAACGATCCGCAACTCTACGAGTCGCTGCGCGCGGCGAGCGACAACCTTGCCCTGTTGCTCGAAGACCTGAAGGCGCATCCCAAGCGGTATGTTCATTTCTCGCTCTTCGGCCGAAAGGACAAGAGCGAAAAGACGACTCCGGCACCGGCTGCCGCAGCCGATTCCCTGCCGGCGGTACGCTGATGCCGTGCGGCGTAATGTGTATGCATCCTTGATCGTGGTGCCGGTATTATGATCTATCCTGCCAATTTTGAAGAGAAGATCGGTTTCGACCGTATCCGTGAACAGGTGTCGGCCTTGTGTTCGATGCCGTCGGCCGTGGAACGACTTGCACAGGAGGGCTTTTCGACCTCTGCGGAAGAGATCGAGCGCCGTTTGTCGTCGATGGACGAGATGCGGACGCTGCTGATGCTCGAACACGATTTTCCGAACGACGATTATCCCGATCTGGCGCCTCTTGCCGCCAAAATCCGTGTCGAAGGAAGTTACCTCCTGGCCGCTGAAGCAGCAATGTTGCGTCGGGGCCTTGCAACGGTCGGTGCCGTTGCGGGATTTGTGCTGGGGCGTGGCGAGGAGCGTTATCCGCGGTTGTGGGCGTTGAGCCGGCGTGTGACGACCTTTCCCGAGATCGTGCGGGCGATCGATGCGATCCTTGATCCCTATGGAGAGGTGAAGGATACGGCTTCGCCCGAGTTGCAGCAGGTGCGCCGTGCCATCCGCGAGCGCGAAGGACAGGCTGCCAAACGGCTGCAACAGGTGCTGCAGCGGGCCAAACAGGCCGGAATCGTCGAGGCCGATGCCGTGCTGTCGGTCCGTGACGGCCGGACGGTTATCCCCGTCGCGGCAGCCAACAAACGGAAGTTGCAGGGCTTCATCCACGATGAATCGGCGACGGGCCGCACGTTCTACATCGAGCCGGTCGAGGTGGTCGAGATCAACAACGAACTCAAGGAGTTGGAGTATGCCGAGCGCCGTGAGGTGGTACGGGTCCTTACGACGTTTACGGAGTCGATCCGTCCCGATGCGGAGCTGATTGCCGATGCGGGCGACTATCTGTCCGAGATCGACATGATCCGTGCCAAGGCCCGGTGGGCGCTGGCCAACAGGGCCGGAAAACCGATCGTATCGACGGATGACCGGCTGGAGCTGCGGACGGCGCGTCACCCCTTGCTGCAGCAGACGCTGCAGGCGCAGGGCCGCGAGGTGGTGCCGCTGGACCTGCAGCTCGACCGCAACAAGCATATTCTCGTGATTTCGGGCCCCAATGCAGGCGGCAAGTCAGTCTGTCTGAAGACGACGGGGCTTATCCAGTATCTTTTCCAGTGCGGCTATCCGGTGCCGGCCTCCGAGGTGTCGGAACTTCCTGTATTTCAGTCGATCTTCATCGATATCGGTGACGAGCAGTCGATCGACGACGATCTTTCGACCTATTCGTCGCATCTGCGCAACATGAAGCAGATGCTGGCCGGAGCGTCGGACCGTACGCTGGTGCTGATCGACGAGTTCGGTTCGGGTACGGAGCCGACCATCGGCGGAGCGATTGCCGAGGCGATTCTGGAGCGGCTGCTCGAACGCGGCTGTTACGGCGTCATCACGACCCACTACGCCAATATCAAATACTATGCGTCGAACACCGAAGGAATTGCCAACGGTGCGATGATGTTCGACGTGCAGAACATCCGTCCGTTGTTCAAGCTGGAGATCGGCAAGCCCGGCAGTTCGTTTGCCATCGAGATCGCGCGCAAGATCGGATTGCCGGAAGATATCATCCGTGCGGCGAGCGACAAGGCGGGAACGGACCATATCAATCTGGAGCGGCAGTTGCGGGAGATCGCGCGCGACCGGCATTACTGGGAGCAGAAGCGCAACCGCATCCGGCAGACCGACCGCAAGGTGGAGGAGCTGGAGCAGAGCTATGCGGCGCAGCTGGCGCGGATCCGGCAGGAACGGGCCGAGATCATCCGTGCGGCGAAGGCCGAAGCGAAGGAGCTGATGGCCGAAGCGAACCGCCGGATCGAACGGACGATCCGCGAGATCCGCGAGGCGCAGGCCGAGCGCGAAGCGACGCGGTTGGTGCGTCGGGAGTTCGATGAGTTCCGCGAGCAGGTCGAACAGCCGGATGCCGCAGATCCGGAGAAGGAGGCCCGTATCGAACGGGAGATGGAGCGTTTGCGCCGTCGTCGGGAACGCCGCGAGGAGCGGCGCCGGCAGGGAGCGGCTGCGTCGGGGCAGGCTGCCTCGCCCGAACCCGAAAAACCGCGTGAGGTGACGGTCGGTGCGAAGGTGGTGCTCGAAGGCCAGCAGACGCCCGGCGAGGTGCGGATGATCAAGGGCAACAAGGCGCAGGTGGCTTTCGGACAGTTGTTGACGATGGTTGACAAGGAGCGGCTGCGGGTGGTGTCGAACAATGCCTATCGGGAGGCGATGCGTCCCGTAACGCCCCGCACGGTCGTGTCGGTCGATGTGTCGGCTCGGAAACTCAATTTCAAGGATCATATCGATGTGCGCGGCATGCGGGCTGCCGAAGCGGTCGAAGCCGTGCAGAATTTCATCGACGATGCACTGATGGTGGGTGTCGGTTCGGTCACGATCCTGCATGGAAAGGGTACAGGGGCCCTCAAGGAGGAGATACGGCGTTATCTGCGGACGATTCCCGATGTGGAGAGTGCGGTCGATGAACATGCCGACCGTGGAGGTGCAGGGATTACGGTGGTGACCTTCCGTACTTGAGTACGGACGAAGCAGTGAGAAACAACGGGAGAAAGGCCGTGATTCGTGCCGGGAATATTCGGAATGACGGATGTGCGGGCGCAGGATCCCGAAAACATACGATGAAATGAGACCTCGGCATATGGGAAGACGGGGCCTCGGAATCCAGAGAGAAAGAGGAGGGAGAGATGGACTATACCTTGAGCGAAATTGCCCGTATCTGCGGCGGCTCGTTTACAGGGCGGGACCGGCATGTGCGGGATGTGGTGACCGACAGCCGGAGTTGCGACATGGCCTCCGAGCCGTTGTTCGTGGCCATGAAAGGGGCGCGGCACGATTCGCATGCCTATGTGGGCGAGATGTATGCACGGGGTGTAAGGGCGTTTTTGACGGAACGTCCGGTTGAGACCGGACCCGATGCCGGTTGTGTGACGGTCGAGAATGCCATCGACGCCCTGCAGCGGCTCGCGGCCGACTGGCGCAGCCGTTTCCGGGGTACGGTGGTGGCGATAACCGGCTCGAACGGCAAGACGGTCGTCAAGGAGTGGATTGCCCAGACGGCGCCCGCCGGCCTGAAACTCTTCCGTTCGCCGCGCAGTTACAATTCGCAGTTGGGAGCGGCGTTGTCGCTCCTTATGATCGAGGGGGACGAGCGGATCGCACTGATCGAAGCGGGAATTTCGCAGCCCGGCGAAATGGCGCGGCTCGAACGGATGATCGCGCCCGACGTGACGCTCTTCACCTCGTTGGGCGATGCCCATCAGGAGCATTTCGCTTCGCTGGAGGAGAAGTGTGCCGAGAAACTCCTGCTGGGGCTGCATGCCCGCCGCATCCTCTATCACGGCGCCTACGAACCGATGGCGTCGATGCTGCGGGAGGTCTATGCCGACGGCCGTGAACTGACGGACGCCGCGCCGTATGCCGGCGGAGGATTCGCCGATGGCGCTTCGGAGCGCAATTCGCAGCTTGTGGAGGCCTTTTGGCAGATGATGGGGCAGCCGAAACCCGATTTCGGGCGTCTGCAGCCCGTTGCCATGCGGCTCGAAGTGAAGGAGGGCATCAACGGTTCGCTGTTGATCGACGACGCCTATAACTCCGATATGAATTCGTTGGCCATCGCCCTCGACTACCTCCACAATGTGGCGGCGGGACGTCCCACGACGCTGATCCTTTCGGATATTCTGCAAAGCGGCATGACCGACGACGAACTCTATGCGCGGGTTGCAGCGATGGTCGCGGCGGCCGGAGTGGGGAAGGTCATCGGCATCGGCCCGCATCTCTCGGCGCAGGCCGATCGCTTTACAGGCGACAAGGCTTTCTATCTCTCGACCGACGACTATCTGCGCCGCATCGACCGTGCGGATATCGCCGGCCGCGCCGTCCTGCTCAAGGGAAACCGCGACAGCCGTTTCGAAAGGCTCGAACACGCCCTCTCGCGCCGCAGCCATACGACGGTGCTGGAGGTCGATCTGGATGCCATGATCTCCAATCTCAATTATTTCCGTGCGCGGCTGCGTCCGGGTGTGCGGCTTGTGGCGATGGTCAAGGCTTCGAGCTATGGCGCCGGAGATTTCGAAGTCGCACAGATGCTGCAGCACCAAGGGGTCGATTATCTCGCCGTAGCATTTGCCGACGAGGGCGTTTTGCTGCGCGAAAGAGGTATTTCGATGCCCATTGTTGTCCTTAATGCCGATGCCGACAGCTTCGGCGTCATGGTGGCCAACCGGCTCGAACCGGAGATTTACAACCTGCATTCGCTTGCGGAGTTCGCCGATGCCGTTGACCGCTACGGCGAACGGAACTATCCGATCCATATCAAACTCGATACCGGCATGCACCGTCTCGGATTCATGGAGGAGGAGCTGCCGGCACTGCTGGAAGCCCTCGGCCGTCGGCGGAGAAGTCTCCGCACGGCAACGGTATTTGCACATCTCTGTACGTCGGACGACCCCTCGCAGGATGATTTCACGCGGTTGCAGATTGCGCGTTTCGACCGTATGAGTTCGCGACTGAAAGAGGCGCTGCCCTACGATGTGCTGCGTCATACGGCCAATTCGGCCGCTATCGAGCGTTTCCCCGAAGCGCAGTATGACATGTGCCGCCTGGGGTTGGGGCTCTACGGCTTCGGATTCGAGCACAACGAGGCGCTGCATCCCGTCTCGACGCTGCGCACGCGCATCGTGCAGATCAAGCGGCTTGCACCCCCCGAAACGGTCGGATACGGCCGTGCCGGTGTGCTGACCCGTCCGACGGTGACGGCAACCGTGCCGATCGGGTATGCCGACGGCCTGGACCGCCATCTGGGCTGCGGCGCATGGTCGATGCTCGTCAAGGGCCGTCCGGCCCCCATCGTCGGCCGTATCTGTATGGACAGCTGCATGTTGGATATTACCGACATTGAAGGCGTGGCGGAAGGTGACGAAGCGTTGGTCTTCTCGCCGGCGGCGGGGAACACCCCCGAAGCAATGGCCGCCGTGCTCGGCACGATCCCCTATGAGATCATGACCTCGGTGTCGGGCCGTGTGAAACGGATTTATCTCAAGGAGTAAAACTACGGACATGGCCGGAACCCTCTATCTGATTCCCTGTCCCATCGCCGAGTGCGATGACGTGTGGGGCGTTCTTCCCGCAGCCAACCGCACGGTGATGGCTTCGTTGGACTATTTCATCGTCGAGAATACCCGTTCGGCGCGGCGGTTCCTCGCTAAGGCGGAACTGGGACGTCCGATCGACGAGCTCGAATTCCGCGAACTGAACGAGCATACCTCCCCCGGCCGCGAGGTCGAGGAGCTGGTGGCGCCGATTGCGGCGGGACGTTCGGCCGGAGTCATTTCGGAAGCCGGCGTGCCGGGGGTGGCCGATCCCGGTGCGTGGGTCGTGGCGGCCTGTCATCGGCGCGGCATCCGCGTGGTGCCGCTCGTCGGCCCTTCGTCGATCCTGCTGGCGATGATGGCGTCGGGACTGAACGGACAATCGTTTGCGTTCAACGGTTATCTGCCCGTCAAGCCCGATGAGCGTGCACGGGCGGTTCGGGCGCTCGAACGCCGTGCCCGTGCCGAACATCAGGCGCAGCTCTTCATCGAAACACCTTATCGGAATGTGAAGCTCGTCGAGCAGCTGTTGCAGCTCTGCGCTCCGCAGACGCTGCTGACCATCGCGCTCGATCTGACGGGAGCGGCGGAGTCGGTCACAACGCACAGTGTGGCCGAATGGCGCCGGATGCCGCTGCCCGATCTGAACAAGCGACCGGCGATTTTCATCCTCGGGTGAGCGGGAGAGAATCCGCAGGGAGACCGAACGGAACATTGCCGGTGGAAGAGCCGGCGTACGGGTGTTGGTATATAATTTGTGCAACTATCGGAAAAGAAAATTAAAAAACAAGAGATATGAAACGGAAAGAGTCTTATAATGAGTCGGTTGACGACGTAAAGGAGCCGTCGCCGGAAAACGGCTCCGCAACGAACGGCGAGAGCGCGGGTGACAATGTGTCAGCCGGTGACGCTTCACGGACTGACACGTTGGCAGACGAGTCCGCGGACGATGCTTCGCGGAAGGATAAGGAGCCGGAAGAACATCCTGCCGGACAGGATGAAGCAAACGACAAACAGGCCGATCTCGAACGTCAGGTTGCCGAGTGGAAGGACAAGTATCTGCGTCTGCAGGCGGAGTTCGACAACTACCGCAAACGGACCCTGCGGGAGAAGATGGAGCTGGTCGAACGCGGCGGTGCGGATGTCATCAAGACGATGCTGCCCGTAGCCGACGATCTGGATCGCGCACTGGACGCCATCTCCAAGAGTAACGACATGGAGGCGTTGCGTGCCGGCGTCACTCTGATCGCCCAGAAGTTCCACGATGCGCTCAAGGCCTGCGGCGTGAGTGAAATCGAAGCCAAGGGACTCGAACTGGATACCGACCATCACGAGGCCGTAGCCCGATTTCAGGCCGGGGAGGAGCAGCGCGGCAAGATTATCGATGTGGTGCAGAAGGGTTATAAGTTGCGTGATCGGGTGCTTCGTTTCGCCAAGGTCGTCGTCGGAGAGTAGAAGCGGTCGTGGCGGCAAACGGACGAAGACGAACGGTCGGACTGAATAAATGAGGAGCGTACGGTCGCAGGACCGTCGATGTGAACTATGGCAGAAAAAAGAGATTATTACGAGGTGTTGGGCGTCGAACGGAACGCCAATGCCGATGAGATAAAGAAAGCCTACCGCAAGGCGGCAATCAAATATCATCCCGACAAGAATCCCGGGGACAAGGAGGCCGAGGAGAAGTTCAAGGAGGCTGCCGAGGCCTACGACGTATTGTCGAATCCGGAAAAACGTGCCCGTTACGATCAGTACGGTCATGCCGGAATGAACGGTGCTGCCGGTGCCGGCGGTTTCGGAGGATTTTCGGGCGGCGGGTTCTCGATGGAGGATATCTTCTCGCAGTTCGGTGATATTTTCGGCGGCCATTTCGGCGGCGGATTCTCGAACTTCTCGGGTGGACGCACGCAGCGCGGACAGCGCGTGAGCAAGGGCTCCGATCTGCGTGTGCGTGTGAAACTGACGCTGGCCGAGATCGCCAAGGGAACGACCAAGAAACTTAAAATAACGAAATATATCGCCTGCGACAAGTGCGGCGGTACGGGCGCAAAGGATCCCAATGCCTATTCGACCTGCTCGACCTGCAAGGGCTCGGGCTATGTCACACGGGTCGAGAATACGTTCTTCGGACGTATGCAGACTCAGAGCGTCTGTCCGACCTGCGGCGGTTCGGGAAAGGTCATTACCTCCAAATGCGACAAGTGCGGCGGCGAGGGTATCGTGCGCGGCGAGGAGATCGTCGAAGTACGTATTCCTGCAGGTGTGGGTTCCGGCATGGTTCTCACGGTGGCTGGAAAGGGCAATGCCGCACGTCAGGGCGGTGTGAACGGCGACCTGTTGGTTGTCATCGACGAGGAGCAGAATCCGGAACTCGTGCGTGACGGCAATGATCTGATTCACAACCTCAATATTACCGTTACGACGGCGCTGCTGGGTGGATCGGTCGAGATTCCGACCGTCGATGGGCGTGTAAAGATCAAGATCGAACCCGGAACGCATGCCGGAAAGGTCCTGCGTCTGAGAGGAAAAGGTCTGCCCGACGTAAACGGTTACGGTACGGGCGATCTGCTGGTTGTCGTCGATATCACGATTCCTTCGAAACTGACCTCCGAGGAGAAACGTCTGGTGGAGCAGCTCGCCCAGCAGCCGTCGTTCCAACGGGCAGAATCGGTCAAAAACCAGAATATCTTCGAGCGGATGAAGAACTTTTTCCAGTAAAAAGTCGTATCTTCGCAAAAAAGAACGTATCGAGGTATGTTAGGTTTCACTCCCTTTAAGAAGCACGCGAACAAATTCTCCTATACGCCGCGTTATTACGACCCCGAAAAGGAGCGCCGTGCGCAGCGTCGTGCCGAATTGCGCGGTGAACGCCCCGAAGGTGCCGAAGGCGATTATGAACCCGGTCAGTATATCCGGACTGCCTATGCCGCCCGTGCCGCCCGCCGCGAAGAAGAGCGCGCCGCACACTCGAAGAAACGTGTCGGACTGCTGCTGGCCGGTGTGCTATTGATCCTGTTTTTCTCGGCGGTCGTATATCCCCGCATCATGGCGCTGGTGAACGATGCGGACCGGGGGGCGGCATCCGTAGAAGCCGAACGGCGGAATCCCGCCGATCCGCTGGATTATTCGGGGATATCCGATGAAGAGTGGCGCGAAATGCCCATTACGGTGGTGCCCAACGATTATCAGGGAGAGTAGTTTATGGCCGATCGGATCAAACTGCTGCCTGATGTCGTCGCCAATCAGATCGCTGCCGGCGAGGTCGTCAACCGTCCGTCGTCGGTGGTCAAGGAGATGATGGAGAACGCCATCGATGCCGGAGCACGTACCGTTACGGTCAATACCCGCGAGGGCGGTCGTGATCTGATTCAGATCGTCGATGACGGTTGCGGAATGTCGCCCATGGATGCGCTGATGGCCTTCGACCGTCATGCTACAAGCAAGAACTCTTCGATCGACGATATTTATGCGTTGCACACCTTCGGCTTCCGGGGTGAGGCGCTCGCCTCGATTGCGGCCGTCGCCCAGGTCGAACTCCGCACGCGGCAGGCAGATGATGAGGTGGGGACCCTCACGCTGGTGTATGGCGGCAAGTTCCAGCGTCAGGAGCCGGTGATGTGTCCCGTCGGCTCGCAGTTCTTCGTCCGCAACCTCTTCTACAACGTTCCGGCCCGTCGTCGGTTCCTCGATAAAAATACGGTGTCGTCGCGTCAGATCAAAACCGAATTCCAGCGGGTCGCTTTGTGTTATCCCGACGTGGCGTTCGAACTCTATGACAATGATGCTCCCGTCTATCGGTTGCAGCCGGCTTCGCTGGCAAACCGTATTGTCGATGTGGTGGGACGGCATATCAAGTCGAATCTGCTGGAGGTGTCGGCCGATACCTCGATCGTGCGTATCGATGGATACGTAGGCCGCCCGGCAACTGCCAAGAAGAGCAATGCCGAGCAGTTCTTTTTCGTCAACGGCCGGTATTTCAACGATCCGTCGTTGCGCAAGGCGGTTATCAAGGCCTATGAGAAGTTGATTCCGGATACGTGCTATCCCTCCTATTTCCTGTATCTTACGATCGAGCCCGACAGAATCGACGTCAATGTCCATCCGCAGAAGACCGAAGTGAAGTTCGATGACAAGGATGCCGTGTGGGAGATTCTGCATGCCGCCGTGCGCAATACGTTGGGCAAGACGGGTGCCGTGCCGATGATGGATTTCTCGACGGAGGGCCGCATCGACATTCCCGTTGCGCGGCGGGGCGTCGTGTATGACGAGCCGGCGGCGATAAGCAACGAGGCCTACAATCCGTTTGCCGAAGGGTATGCCGCCGAGGGCATTGCCGACGACGAGCCGGTCGAGGAGTTTCCCGGAGAGGATTATGTCGATCCGGTCATGCGGGGAGGTGCGGAAAACAGCCGGTTGACGGAAATTCCGGGCACCGGCGGACGGTCTGTCGGCCGCGGCTTCTGCGGCCGGTTGTCGGGGCAAGGGGTGCGTGGCGCCGATCTTCCCTCGACGTATGGCGATTCGGAGGCCGGTACCTACGAAGAGTTTGTCTCGACGGCCGATGGCGTCGTGGAGACGGGAGAAGATGCCGCTCTCGAGGAGTTCCCGTCGTCGCTGGACGGCGGAAAGTCCGGTGCGGATGATCCCCGGCGGAGCGTGATCGAGTATGTTGATGAAGAGGAGGCGGTACAGCAGCGCTTGATCGAGGATGCACCGCAGACGTTCCGATCCGTGACGGTCGTGGCTCCCGGATATGTCACGGCGCTGTATGGCGGTCAACTTGTCGTGGTCGATCTGCGGCGCGCCAGTGAGCGGTTGCTCTTCGAAGCCTCTCTCCGGATGCTCTCCAATGGTTCGTCCGTAAGTCAGCAGCTGCTCTTTCCCGAGCGGCTGATTCTCTCGCACGACGAGTACGAGCTGCTCGAACAGCATGCCGATGACTTTGCCGCAATCGGCTTCGATCTGGATCGGCTGGGCGAGGGCACCGTCGATGTCAAGGGCATCCCGGCCGACATGCCGCTGGAGACGATCGACGAATTGATCTATGACTTGTTGCAGACCTTTACACGGGAATCTGCCGCCGACGTGCGGCGTTCGCGCATGGCTGCCGAACTGGCGCGTACCGGGGCCCGGGCCATGGCGGCCTGTACCGATACGGCTGAGGCTGAACGATTGCTCGAACGGTTGTGCGAGGCGGAGAACCGTTGTTATTCCCCTTCCGGAAAACCGATCCTTGCTGAAATAACGCTCGACGAACTGCGTGCAAAATTGCGCTGAGGCCTCTTTGATCCCGCAATCTCGTCAAAATACGATCTTGAAAAACCGAATGACAATGAACAGCAGTTACTTTTCGACTCCGCCCGTAGTCAAGAATTTGATCATCATAAACTGTCTCGTGGCGCTGGCCGTCATGTTGATCCAGCCCATCGAGATGCTGGCGGCAAAATACGGCGCCCTGTACTGGTTTTCCAGCCCCTACTACCACTCCTATCAGTTCATTACCTACATGTTCATTCATGCGGGTTGGGATCATCTCTTCTTCAACATGTTTGCGCTGTGGATGTTCGGCCGTGAACTGGAATATGCGCTGGGGTCGAAGCGGTTTCTGACCTACTATATCATTTGCGGTATCGGTGCGGCACTCGTTCAGATGCTCGTCGCCGGCCTGACAGGCGAGTATTACATTCAACTGGTCGGCGCTTCGGGCGCTGTCATGGGACTCCTGCTGGCCTTCGGCGTGCTGTGGCCCAATTCGATCATCATGCTGATCTTTCCGCCCATTCCCCTCAAGGCGAAGTGGTTCGTTATCATCTATGCGGTGATCGAGCTGCTGCTCGGTGCTACGGGCCGGAATCCCGGTGTTGCCCACTTCGCCCATATCGGCGGCATGTTGTGGGGCTGGGCCCTGTTGTATTACTGGCGTAAAAAGGGGTATATTCGATTCTGATGGCTGCCGGACGTCGGCGGCTGCCCGGATTCGGACGATTGCGATGTCCGGATGGAACGGAACGGTCCACGAATCTTGACGATCCCGATGGCCCCGGACGAACCCGGGTGGTTTATGAATGTTGATGATTCCGATGGTCCCGGACGAACCCGAGCAGTTCATGAATGTTGATGATTCCGATGGCCCTGGACGAACCCAAGCGGTCCACGAATGTTGATGATTCCGACGGCCGGACGGCCTTGAACGGTCCCGGCAGATCTTGACGATTTTTGACGATTCCGACAATGGAAAACTGGAGCTATACGACCGAGGAAAAACGACACCGGAAGCAGCGCAGTCTCTTCCTGTGGCTGCTTGACAAGGTGCTGGCCATCGTGACGGCGTTGCTGGCGCTGTTGCTGCTGCTCATGTATCTTGCGCCGTATATTCCGCCCGAGGCCTCGTGGATCTTCTCTCTGCTGGGCCTTGTCGCCCCCGTCATCTATATTCTGGGAATCGTTCTCTTCCTCTATTGGGTGATCCGCTGGAGGTGGAGTCTCGCCGTATGGATGCTGGTGCTGCTGTTGATCGGCATCCCGAAGATCTCGCTTTACTATCGGACCGACCTGTTGCGGCATTACGGAGAACCCTCGTACGACCGTTCGGCAATCAAGGTGATGACCTACAACATCCGCATGTTCTATGGCGATGACGGACAAAGCACGGTTGACAGCCTTGCGGCCTTCGTGAATCGCTGCGATCCCGATATTCTCTGTCTGGAGGAGTTCAATGACGGGATCGTGGGGGATGCGCGTTTCGATTCGCTCGTCGCTCCCGGTTACAGGCGTGTGGTCTATTCACGCGACGGAGAGGGTACGAAGGGTACCACGCTGGCCATCTATTCCAGGTTCCGTATTCTGAACTCCGGACGGATCGATTGTATCAATCGGGTCGATACCTCCCGCACGGTAGCAGTCTGGGCCGATCTGCGCATAGAAGAGGATACGGTGCGCGTCTTCTGCAACCACCTCCGCTCGACACACATCAAGACCGATGACGGCGATTATCTGATGAATTATCGGTTTCTGACCGATACGGCGCGGCATGAAAAGCTGCGCAGCATGCTGAGCCGCATGCGGTACAACAGCATCTCGCGGTCGCTGCAGGTCGATACGATCGCCCGACTGATTGCAGCGACCCCCCATCCCCGCATAGTCTGCGGCGACTTCAACGACACTCCGTTGTCATATACCTATCGTCGCATGTCGCACGGCCTGCAGGATGCCTTTCGGGAGAAGGGAGACGGCTTCTCCCATACCTTCAGAGGCTTCTACAATACGTTCCGCATCGATTACGTCCTTGCTTCCGAAGAGTTCGAATTTCTCTCCTACGAAGTTCCGGCGGTCGAGTTTTCCGATCATCATCCCGTGTTCGTACGGCTTAAATACAAAACTGAACCATGATACTTGATTCACTGAAGAACCATGCGCGTTATCACGCGCTCAACCCGCGTCTGGAAAAGGCGTTCGACTACATTCTTGCGACCGATCTGACACGTCTTGCCGCCGGTCGCCACGACATCGACGGTGACGACATCTACATGAATGTCATGGATGTCGATCTGAAACGTCCGGAAGATGCCAAGCTGGAGATTCATGACCGTTACCTCGATATTCAGGTGCTGGTGACGGGCCGGAGCGAGACGTTCGGCTGGAGTCCCCGTGAACGGATCGTGCGTCCGTTGGGTGCGTTTGACGAGGCGAAGGATATCCAGTTCTTCGATGACGTGCCGCAGACCTGTTACGACGTGACGCCCGGACAGTTCGTGCTGCTCTTTCCGGAAGATGCACATGCCCCGATGATCGGCGAGGGCGCGATCCGCAAGATCATCGTCAAGGTGCGGATCTGAGAGGTGCGGCATCCGGAAGGTCCGATCGCCTTATCCCTGTTTCCCCGTCATGACTTCATGGAATCTGTGGCACGGGTGCCGCAAAATCAGTGAGGGATGCCGCCATTGCTATGTCTATCGGCAGGATGCGCTATGGGCGCAGGATGCCTCGCTGATCCGTAAAACCGCCGCTTTCGACCTGCCGGTGCGCCGCGACCGGACGGGACGTTACCGGATTGCACCCGGCGAGACGATCCATACCTGTTTTACCTCCGACTTCTTCATCGACGAAGCCGATGCGTGGCGCGAAGAGGCTTGGTCAATGATCCGTCGGCGGCGCGATTGCACCTTCGTGATCTTTACCAAACGTATCGGACGTGTGGCTGCCTGCCTGCCGGAAGATTGGGGTGACGGGTGGCCCCATGTGGTTCTCTGCTGCACCTGTGAAAATCAGAAGCGGGCCGATGAACGTCTGCCGGTCTATCTCGATTTGCCGCTGCGGCGCCGGGAGGTGATTTGTGCTCCCTTGCTTGGCCCGATCGATCTCCAGCGGTATCTTGCGTCGGGAGGAATCGATCTGGTGACGTGCGGCGGCGAATCGGGTAACGATGCGCGTGTATGCGACTATGCGTGGGTGACGGCGTTGCAGGAACAGTGTAAGTCGGCCGGAGTCGCTTTTAGTTTTCATCAGACAGGCGCCCGTCTGCGGAAGGAGGGGCGCATCTATCGTATCCGGAGAGAATTTCAACATGTTCAGGCCCACAAAGCCGGCATCGATCTGCTGCCGCCGGCGGAATATCCGTCGTTATATACGGAAGCGGAACTTTTCGAGCAGGAGTCTTTCCGTCAATAACGGGCAATCCCTATTGCCCCGACTTTCATGTCGTTCAACTGTGATGCCGCTGCGAGAAGCAGCGGCATCGTGTCGTTATACCTTGAATGTTCCGGAGACTTAAAAAACGGGGCGAATATCACGCTCCGTTCCCGCTCTTATCATGAGGACAGGGATTCAATCC
>CALUOX010000001.1 GCA_944322375.1 uncultured Alistipes sp. | reverse complement strand
ACTTCCGGTTCCTGAGCTACGGCGATTCATCGCTGCTCATTGCGGAACATCCGCAGGGTAACTGATCCGTTCCTCCGGACGGCACTCATATCAACCCTTTTTCCCGACCTTCCGCAACAGACGATAGATCAGTGGAGGCCGGCAAACTGCCGTTTTTCTCCGAGGCACTCTCCGGGAACAGATCCCGTCCGCTCCCTTTTGCGGCAGCACATTTCCTATTTCCCTATTTGAAAAAACGCAGATTTCTCCCCGCCATTTGGGACGGTCTTTGCAGTACCGACGAAAAGTGCCGGACGCAACAATGCCGGCCGCGATCCGTTATATCATTGGAGAGTTGAAAACAGATATGCGGAAATAACAAATTATCTAAAACAATACGATCATGCAAATTGTGGATGTACATGCACGGGAGATCCTCGATTCACGGGGCAATCCCACCGTCGAAGTGGAAATCGTCACGGCATCAGGCGCACGCGGCCGTGCGGCCGTTCCGAGCGGCGCCTCGACGGGCGAACACGAAGCGCTCGAACTGCGCGACGGCGATCCGAAACGCTATGGCGGCAAAGGTGTCCTGAAAGCCGTCGAGAATGTCAACCGTACCATCGCACCGTTGATTACGGGGATGAGCGTGCTCGACCAGGCAGGAATCGACCATGCCCTGCTGGCGGCCGACCATACGCCGACGAAATCGAATCTCGGAGCCAATGCCATGCTGGGCGTCTCGCTCGCTGCGGCCCACGCCGCCGCCAACTACCTCGATCTGCCGCTCTACCGTTACATCGGCGGCGTGAATGCCCGCGTGCTGCCTGTACCGATGATGAACATCATCAACGGCGGTTCGCACTCCGATGCACCGATCGCCTTTCAGGAGTTCATGATCCGTCCCATCGGTGCTAAGAGCTTTCCCGAAGCGGTACGCATGGGCGCCGAGGTCTTCCACGCACTGAAGAAGGTGCTGCACAAACGCGGTCTGTCAACGGCTGTCGGCGACGAAGGAGGATTCGCACCGCTTCTCAACGGGCCGGAGGATGCCATCGAGACGATCATCGAGGCGATTCACACGGCCGGCTACCGTGCCGGCCGCTGCTGCGAGGGCGGTGATCTGTCGATTGCAATGGACTGCGCCTCATCGGAGTTCTACCACGACGGGATCTACGACTATACGAAGTTCGAAGGTGGGAAGGGCGCACGCCGCAACGCCGCCGAACAGATCGAATACCTTGCTTCGCTGGTCGGCAAATACCCGATCGATTCGATCGAGGACGGCATGGCGGAGAACGACTGGGAAGGATGGAAAGAGCTCACGGCCCGACTCGGTGACCGCTGCCAGCTGGTCGGCGACGATCTCTTCGTCACCAACGTCGCCTTCCTGCGCAAGGGAATCGAACGGCATTGTGCCAACTCGATCCTCGTCAAGGTCAACCAGATCGGCACGCTGACCGAGACGCTCGATGCCATCGCAATGGCCCAGCGGGCCGGTTACACACCGGTCATCTCGCACCGTTCGGGCGAAACGGAGGATACGACGATCGCCGATCTCGCCGTGGCAACGAACGCCGGACAGATCAAGACGGGCTCGATGTCGCGTACGGACCGCATGGCCAAATACAATCAGCTGTTCCGCATCGCCGAGGAGTTGGGCGACAAAGCCATCTACGGAGTCCCGAAATAGCGATCATCTTCGGGTGCCCGCAGGGAGCGGCCCTACCGGTCGCCGGGAAACAGAAACCGCACCGTCCTTGGCACCGCACCGAAGGGTCTGCACAGAGCGAGCCCCGCAAACGGACTTATCCGTTTGCGGGGCTCGCTTACTTATACTTACACTTGCACGCTCCACGTTCCGGGCATGTTCTCGCGCGACGATTCCAATGGCTCTGCAACAACTGTCGTTTTCCTCCCCCCTCTCTTCTATGCGGCCATCGCCTCACTCCGCCGACTACCGTGTCCTTCCGGTTCACGGAAGATCTCACCCCGGCGGTTTGCACCTTCACGCTCCGAAAAGGCCACTCGCCTCGATTTCCGCTTCTAAAGAGCCGGAACCGGACGAACCGGGGACAATTCCCGTTCCCTCAACGAGAATAGCAACAAGCTTGCAAACTCTTCCTGGCCAGTTCACCCAGCCAACCTTCCCGGACCCATTTCAAGTCCGTGTTTCAGACCCCGTTTCTGATCCTTGTTTCAGACCCGCTCCGAACCCTGCGCCTCAAGCCCCGTTTCAGGTCCTCGTTTCAGAACTGTTCCGGACCTTACTTCAGACCCGTTCCGGCCCCCGTTTCAGGCGATGATCAGATCGACTCCGGCCTCTTCGGCCATCGACATGGCCTGATCGGAGATCTGATCATCGGTAACGATCACGTCAATATCCTCCAGCGAACAGATGCGGCCAAATCCACGCTGACCGAACTTCGAGGAGTCGGCCAGGATGATGATTTTCGACGCCGAGCGCATCATCACCTGTGTCAGTTTCGCCTCTTCAATCGTCGATGTGGTGATTCCATGATCCAGATCGATGCCATCGACCCCGAAAAAGAGTTTCGAGCAGCTGAAGTCGCTCAACGCGGCCTCGGCATAACTGCCGATCGCCGACAGCGACTTCTTGTGAACGCAACCGCCCAACTGGACGACATTGATATCCTCCACCTCGTTGAACAGCACCGATGTCTTGAGAAAGGTCGTCACGACATTCAGATGCGAGCGGAAATCACGGCGTATGGCCTCTGCAAAGGCATAAATCGTGGAACCCGAAGCCATGATGATCGAATCGTTGTCGTTGAGCAGTTCGAGTGCCTTGACGGCAATACGCTCCTTCTGTTCCCGATTCACATTGCCCTTCACGTGCACGTCGGTATCCACCACATGCGGATTTGCGGCACGCGCACTTCCGTGAACCTTGTACAACAACCCCTTCGCTTCCAGGATCTTGACATCTTTTCGGATCGTCACCTTCGTAACGCCCAATTCATTGGCCACATCGGTAATACGGACAAAACCGTACTTGTTCAGATGATCGAGAATATACTTGTGTCTCTCGGCTACGCTCAACATATTTCGAGTTATTTCTAATTGAATTGTGTAAATATAGAAAAATTCAGGCAATTCTCCAAAAAATCCAGCCAGTCAAAATGATATCGCTCCCTTTTCACATATTAAAAAGGCGGGCCGCACATGCGGCCCGCCTGCCAGAGAGGGTTTTCTTCAATTACTTCTTCACCACCGAAACCTCATCGAGGAAGAAACGGCCTTTGGCTCCGAGTGCCTCGTTGGTCTTGCTCATGATCGTGATCTGATCGGTGGGCTTCAGGGCGGGAATATCGATCGAAACCGTCTTCCACTTCATGTCGGTCAGAACGGCCGGATCGCCATCAACCGCATTCGAATCGGTAATCCGCACGTCGGTCGCCACAACCACGTCGTTGACATAGATGTCCACCAGCTTGTTGTCCATCGTGTATCCGGCACCGGTCGTCACCTCGCTCCAGGGCGTTGCCTTGAATGTCAGGGTCACATCCTCGCCTTCGGCCGCCAGCTTGTCCGTACCCAAAGCCAGAATACGGAAGGCGCCGACATTCGAGCCGTTGCCGCATTTCACATAACCCGGGCACGGCTGGAGGTCACCATTACCGGTACCGCGATCCCAGATGCGTGTATAGCCGATCCACGAAGCGACATCGGTCGTCATGTTGCCCGCCGTATAGATATTGCCGAAGGTAGAAACGGCATTGGACGCCAATGACGTTGACAATTTCAACTGCCAGATATCCGTTTGATTCTTATCTTTCGTAATAACCGAGCAGTTTGCCTGGTTCAGCCAGTCGCCGCCGCCCACGAAGCACCTGTCGAAACCTTCGTAGAAGATCTCATTGGCCGGTGCCGTGCGTGTATCGGTCGTAGCGGACACCCAGTCCGACCACTTGCTTTCATCAGAAGCACCGCCGCAACGTACACGGAAGTAACAGGTCTGTCCGGGACGGATCAGATTTGCCTCCGAACCGATCGTGCGGTCCTCGTTCATGAACGAAACGATCGTGATGCGCGTCGGATAAGCCCAGGTCCAGCTCGGATCCGTCGATTTGGTTGTCCATGTATAGCTGAATTCGGCCAACTTCGCAGCCTTGTCCGAAGCCTCCGACGCATACTGAACCGTATAGGTACGCCCATTCTTGTTAGTGTCGTCCCAAGCAAAGGTCAGGGTCGTCGGGCTCTTCGCGTAAAGAGCAACATTTGTCGGAGCCTCGACCTCCAGCGCCTTTGTCTGGATTGCTGCCGTTGCCGCATCCGAATTGTACTGCGGATCACGGTCATAAAGAGCCGTGACCGAGACTTCGTACTGATGTTCCTCCGTCAAGCCCGTATAGCTTATCGACGTGTGGTCTGCATCGAGGGTCTGCGTGTCGATTGGCTGCCCGCCGTCCTTCAACACGCATTCATATCCCGTAGCACGCTCAACCGCATTCCACGAAACATTCGCGGTCCATGCCGTCGATTCGACGTTCAACGCCGGCGTATCCAACTTTCCATAGCTGAGCCCTGCAGTCGCGGCCGTTACCGTCACGGGTTCCGAATTGAACTCCTCGTTCTGCGAGAAGAGCGCGCGAATGGTCAGAAGATAATAATCGGGTTCCAGCTTGTCGAAGGTATAGGTCGTCTCCGCAACTTCGACCGTCTGCATGAAATCCGGTGTTGCTTCACGCGCCAGTTCCAACCGATATGCAGAGGCATCCTCCACGGCATCCCATGTGAAGGTCAACGAATTCTCCTCAGCCGTATAGGAAATCGTCTCGGCCGTAACGGGATTCAGCGGTTCGGTTCGCTCCTTCGAGACCTCCACCAGAATGTCGTCAAGCATGAAGCGCGAACCGCCGGTCGTCAGATCCGCAGCCGACCACTTCAAACGGGTATTGGATGTAGCGTCCAGCACACGGATCTTGAATTGCGTCCAGCCGTTCTTCTTCACCTTCTTCCATGTATCCGCAGCCGGCATGATCAGTACGGCGCTGCCGTCGATTACACCGTCGCCTTCGACGGCGAAGACGATATCCGTATGGCCGTTCTCCTCATTCCAATGCGCCGCCTTGAACGATACGTCGATATCCGTCGTACCGGCAATGGCGCTCATCGGCGGGGTCATGATCCATCCGCCCTCGGCAGTGACGCCGATCTTCACATAGCCCGGATGCTCATACACCCTGGTGCCGTCCCAGTCGGAGATGTCCCGGTTCTTACGGTACTCTTCACCCATCGTCGCGAAGCAGTTGCCCGTACCGTCGGTACCACGCGTACAGGTAGAACGTGCCGGCTCGGTTCCGTCATATGAGCCCGTTGCGCCCGTACCATCTTCCGTCGGCACCACACCTTCCTCATTGTTGATCGCATCGCCGCCCCATACGAACTTGTCGAATCCGAAACGGAAGATCGTGGTTTCGGAGCTGATGTCGTAACTGAACTTCCTGTCGAACGTCAACTCTCCGGCCGTAATCTTAAGATTGATGGTGACAAGTCCCATTTTGGTCGGAGTACCCTCGATGGGAACTTTCCATGCGCCGTCGCCTTCCGTCTCGACCGTCGTCGAATACTTTTCGACCGACAAGCCGTAGTTGTCGCCTTCGAAAGAGGCCTCAACCGTCACCTCCTCACCGCCGAGCGCCTTTGTGTAGCTGATTTCTATGGATGCCGTCGAAGGCACCTTCTCTTTCAACGAGCCGGAGATTACAGGGTCTCCGACCTCGAAAATACCGGCTTCCTGCGAAACCTTGATCTCTACGGCATCCCCGCGCGTAGCACCGACAACCGTAATAATGGCTTCACGAGCCTCGCCGGCATTGCGGTCGGCAATGACCGTCACGGTCTGATACTGCTTGCCGTCACCCACGCCTTCGGAGGGCTCGAGTGTAATCCAGGAGGAGGTACTCTGACCTGCCGCATCCTTACAAGCTGCCGTAGCGGCCCATGCTCCGGGGACACGCACGGTGAAACTTGTCGTAGCACCTTTATTATAGGCCACAGTCACCTCATCGGTATTGCGGGTCAACTGGCTCACCTCGTCGGTAAGGTCCTCTGTACAACCCGACAAACCAAAAGAGAGGAGCAGCGCAGCTGCAGCCATCCATTTTGTGATTTTCATAAAGTTTTCCGATTTAGAGTAATAACTATTGTAACAAAATAGCTCAAGGACGCATCATTTCGACGCCCCCTTCCTCCAGGAAAAGAATGATACAGATCAGCTTGCAAGGACAAAGGTAACAAAATTTTCAATAATCCAAATTTTCTCCAGACAAAAAAAAGCAAAATTGAGCTAAAAAAGAGCAAAAAAGAGATACGACACCTTCCGACACTCATAAATTTTCATGCGTTCGATTTTTCAGGAAAAGTGTTTGAACCGTGTTTATTTACATTTCAGAGAAATTCTCACATGAAAACATAAAAAAAGCGTAAAATATTTTGCAAAAAGAAAGAATAACGATATATTTGCAAAGACCTTATAACTCCTTTTTGGAAACAGAAGAGAAACCAAAAAGAGACCGAAAACAAATAAAAGCCAAACTTAAAACTTTACACCTTTACAGAATGAACCTCAACTAACCTTATTTTTCATCCTCCGGAACAGTTTAACGCGGACCAGCCTGCACAGAGTGAGAGCGCGGCATGCGTCGTTGTCTTATTTTTCGTCGTTGTCCTATTTCAACGTCCTCGACAATGCCAACCTATCAACACGAACCGAATTCTAAACTTAAACTGTTTTTAATAATGAAACAACGTTCTACTCAGAGAGGACGCCGTTCGCTCGCAGACCATTGCCGGCGTATCGGATTCTTCATGGTTGCGCTTGTTTTGACGGCCCTTACAACCTCCGTTATGGCACAAGGGGGGGGGAATACCGTCTCGGGTACCGTTAAAGACAAGAGCGGCAATCCTATCGTAGGTGCAGCAATCACAATCCCCGACACGTCGCGCGGTACCACCACCGATATCGAGGGTCACTACACAATCTCCGTTTCCAGCAAGGAATCTCTGAATTTCAGCTTCATCGGCTACAAGACCCAACTCGTTCCCGTCAACAACCAATCCACAATCAACGTCACCCTCGAAGAGGACAACACCAGCCTTGAAGAGATCGTCGTCGTAGGTTACGGCGTACAGAAAAAACGCGACATCGTCGGCGCCGTAGAGCAAATCACAAGCAAAGATATCGAAGACCGCCTCGGTTCCTACCAGAACGTAACCCGTTCCCTGCAAGGATCGATTCCGGGCCTGACCGTTACCTTCTCCGACGGTAAACCGACTCGCGGCGGTACGCTCCGCATCCGAGGCGTCACGAACTCGATCGGTTCGGGCGGTTCGACACTCGTTCTCGTCGATGGCGTCGAGATGGGTATTGAAACCGTCAACCCGGAAGACGTCGAGAGCGTAACTGTACTGAAGGATGCCTCCTCGACGGCCGTTTACGGTTCGCGCGGTACCTTCGGCGTGATCCTCATCACGACCAAAAAGCCGGAAAAGGGCCAGCTGAAAATTACCTACAACGGCTCCTACAACTTCTACCAGCGTACCGTCACTCCGGAACTCGTGGACAACGGTCTGAACTGGACCAACTCCTACCTCGAATCCTATATCAACTGCAAACAGACGGATCCCGCAAACATCAACAACGTATTCCGTTTCAACCGCACATGGTACAACGAACTGGTACGCCGCGATGCCGATCCGTCCTTTGAAAAGTGGCGCGTCAACCCCGCCGACGGGCGTTACGAGTATTTCGGCAACACGAACTGGTACGACATCTTCTACAAGAACTATACGACCGGTCACCAGCACAACCTCTCCATCACGGGTGGAACGGACCGCGCTTCGTTCTATCTTTCCGGCCGTTACTTCCATCAGGACGGCATCTACAATGCCGGTGACGAACGCTACAACCAGTACAACGTACTGGCAAAGGGAACCGTTAAAGTCAACAAATGGCTGAGCGTGGAGAACACCATGTCGTTCATGAGCCGGTTCTCGCACCAGCCGACACTGACCACCGGCGGACAGTCCTTTACCGTTACGCCGACCCGTATGATGAACCATCAGGGCTTCCCGATGACGCTGGAGAAGAACCCCGACGGAACATGGACCGACGCCGCCGTTTACATGGGCTGGGCCGGTTTCGTCGAGGGCCATACCTGGCGTGAAGACGACAAGTTCGACCTCAACAACCGTACGAAGTTCACGATTGACTTCATCAAGGACGTGCTGGTAGCCGATGTGGACGTAAACTACTACCGCAACCACACGGAACGCCACATGCTCGCTATCCCTTATACGTACTATACGGGTCCCAACTCTTCGGGCGAGCGACCCGCTACCTCCTGGTATGAGGAGCGCTACTACAACCGCGAACGTGTAGCCAGCAACGCCGTGCTGACCTGGACTCCCAAACTGGGTGAGAACCACTGGCTCAAGGTAATGGGCGGCTGGAACATCGAAGACTACACCTACACAACCACGATGGCGAAGAACACGGATGTCATTGACGCCGACCACCCGACCCTGGATCTTTTGGCCGGTGAACTTCCCACGGCAAAGGGCAACGGCAGCTATTCGTCGAGCCTCGTGGGTGCCTTCTTCCGCGTCAACTACAGCTACAAGGGGCGGTATCTTGCCGAGGTGAGCGGTCGATATGACGGTAACTCGAAGTTCCCGAGCAATCAGCGTTGGGGTTTCTTCCCCTCGGCATCGATCGGCTGGCGTATCTCCGAGGAGAAATTCATGGAGGGCACCAAAAACTGGCTGGACAACCTGAAGATCCGCGCCTCGTTCGGTTCGACCGGTAACGGACAGGTGGACGACTACGTTTATCTAAGCAAGATCGCCATCACGCGCAGTACAGGTATCCTGACCGGCGGCAGTCCGCTGGTTTATGCCGGCGTTCCGACCTTGGCCCCCGATGGCCTGACCTGGGAGACGGTCAGCACCTATGACCTCGGTCTGGACTGGGAGATGTTGAACGGTCGCCTGTTGCTTGTCGCCGATATCTACCGCAAGGATACGAAGGACATGATCGTAACGGGTCCGGAGTTGCCGGCAGTATTCGGCAACAATGCTCCCAAAGGCAACTACGCCGACATGCGAACCAACGGCTGGGAAGCCAGCATTTCGTGGCGAGACAGCTTCCAGTTGGGAGGCAAGCCCTTCAGCTACAACATCAAGGCGATGGTTTGGGACAGCACGACGAAAGTGACAAAATTCACGGCAACGACCAATACGCTTCCGACGAACTATTCGACCAACTACTATGAAGGCATGACGATTGGTGAAATCTGGGGTTACACCTGCAACGGACTCTTCCAAAGCAACGAAGAAGCCCAGTCGCTCGATTATTCACAGTTTACCGACAACACCATTATCTGGCAGAAAGGTGATCCTAAATACGAGGATCTCGATAACAGCGGTCGAATTGACAATGGTTCCAACACCTTGGAGGATCACGGCGACCTGTCGGTTATCGGCAACACCTCGCCGCGTTACAGCTATTCGTTGTCGGCCGGTGTGAACTGGAACGGCATCGGGCTGTCGATGGTATGGCAGGGCGTAGGCCGCCGCGACTGGTATCCCGCAAAGGAGTCGGGTTACTTCTGGGGCCAGTACGGACGTCCGTACAGTATCTCTCTGCCTTGGCACAGCGACCGCTACACCGACGAGAATGGAAATACGAACGCCTACTGGCCGCGTTTGGTGGGTTACATAGCCCAGACGTCGAAAGGGCTTCTTTCTCAGCCTAATACACGTTACCTGCAGAATGCCCGCTACCTGCGTCTGAAGAACCTGACCATCGACTACACCTTCCCCAAGAAGTTGTTGAGCAAGGCCGGCATTCAGAATCTGCGCATCTATCTTTCGGGCGAGAACCTGCTGACCTTCACTCCGTTGAAGAAATACGCCAAGAACTACGATCCCGAAGGCATCTACGCCGGTGACTCCGATTTCTCGAGCACGCGGGGCGGCGACGGTTCGGGTGATGGCGACGGTTATCCCGTCATGCGTTCCTACAGCATCGGTCTGAGCATTACCTTCTAAACTTGAACAACCATGAAAAAAGCAATATATGCAGTACTTGCTTGTCTGACATTCGCATCCTGCGAAGATTTTCTCGACAAGCAGCCGATCGAAGAGATCGGTACGGACAACTTCTTCAAAGACGAATCTTCGCTGCTACAATACACGAACGGATTCATCAACTCCTACCTGCCTTCGGCCACCGAACTTACATTTGGGGACGGGAACTGCGACATCGTGCAGGTAATAGAGACATCGAATTACCTGAATCAACCCAGTTGGAACTCCGCATTGCAAGGAGGTTGGGGTAACAGCGCATGGAAATTCGTTTACTATATCAACACCTTCCTTGAGCGTATGCACGAAGCCGAAGGGCTGAGTGAAGAGACCTATGCACACTATGAAGGCACTGCCCGTTTCTGGCGCGCATGGAACTATTTCGAACTGGTCAAGACCTTCGGCGCCGTGCCTTGGTACGACTATGTCATTCTTTCGACCGATACCGAAGCCCTCTACAAGCCGCGCGACAGTCGGGAATATGTCATGGATAAAGTGCTTGAGGACTTAAATTATGCCTGCGAACACTGCTTCAGTTCGAGTGAATGGGTAAACAACACCAAGATCAACAAATGGATCGCACTGGGTATCAAATCGCGCATCTGCCTCTTCGAAGGCACCTACCGCAAATACCACTCGGTGGATCCCTCGACAGGCAAGGCTTGGGATCCGGAGTACAACAAGGACAACAAGTGGCTGCGTGAAGCCGCTGACGCCTGCGAAGAGTTGATGAATGCGGGTGTATATTCGCTCATCAGCTCGTCGGCGAATGTCGCATCGCAGTACCGTTCGCTCTTTACGACGGAATCCGTGCTGTCACAGGAGATCATCTGGGCCCGCGAGTACAACGATGCACTCAACGTGCGGCACAACATCACGTGGTACTACACCTCGGGTTCGATGGGCCAGGGATGGTCGCTTGACGCCGATTTCGTCTATACCTACCTGAATCTCGACGGCACCCGTTTCACGGATGATCCCGACTACAAGAGCAGGACTTATCAGGAGATCTTCGAAAACAAGGACTACCGGCTCCAGCAATCGATTATCTCGCCGACCTATCGCAAACTGGTCAGCGGCGTATCGAAACCCTTCGCACCGAACTTCTCTGTCAGCTACTCCGGCTATCAGGTCATCAAATTCAATGTCGATGACGACTCGTATGAAGCCTCGGGCATCTGCACCAATTCGCTGCCTATTCTGCGCTATGCGGAGATCCTGCTCAACTACGCCGAAGCAAAGGCCGAATTGGGCGAATTCGACGATACGGTTTGGGACAAGACGATCCGTCTGTTGCGCGAGCGCGCCGGCGTGAACGGCGATCGCCCCACGCAGATCGATCCTTACCTGCAGGATTACTACTATACGGCAGAGGACGGCAATCCCAAGATCACCAACAGCGATATTCTGGAGATCCGTCGCGAACGTGCCATCGAACTGCTGCTCGAAGGACGCCGCTACGACGACCTGATGCGCTGGCATCTGGGACATCTGCTCAACAAGCAGTGGTACGGCATCTACATCGGAGCGTTGGATACGGCCTATGATCTGAACAATGACGGCACGAACGATGTTTGTGTCGTGGACGGCGCCGCAGGTACCGAACCCGGAGTAAAATACATCACGTTATCTGCAAAACGAGGATTGGAATTTGACACCTACGGACGTCTGACGATCAATGTCGAACGTCACTTCAGCGAACAACGGTACATCCACCCTGTTCCGAAGACGGCCATCGACAAGAACCCCAATCTGCAGCAGAACTACATGTGGATTGAATAACCCTTTCTGATCTTCAGCTTTCACGGGGACTCCTCGGGGGGGGGAGTCCCCGCTTGAAAGCAAAAGGGGCAACATCTCTTTTTTAACAAATCAACACCGATGAAAAAACTGATCTGTTCGTTCCTGTTTGTTGCAGGAAGTCTTTTCTTTGCAGCCTGCTCAAACGACAGCGGCAACGATGATCCGGGCGCCCAAACGCCTGCGCCCGAATTGAAAACACCGATCGAAGCGGGCAATGACCTCTACGGAATCGTGATCGACAATACCGGATCGCCCATTGAAGGCGTAGTCGTAAGCGATGGCTTCTCATGCGTCAAAAGCGATGCCAACGGCGTTTATCAGATGGCCCGCAACAAGGATGCCTACCATGTCTTTTACCGGATTCCGGCCGACCGCGCCGTACCCATTGCCAACGGACTGCCCTGTTTCTGGCAGAAACTCTCCACCTCTCAACAACGTTACGATTTTATCCTGAGTGCACAACAGGCTGTCGAGACAAAATTCACGCTTTTCTGCGTCGCCGATCCGCAGGTGCAATCGGATTCCGACGTCGCACGATTCAAGGACGAGACCATTCCCGACATCAAAAAGCACAGTGCGACATTCAATACGCCGGTGTATGGCGTTACACTCGGCGATATTCTTTTCAATACCTCCTCGGTAAATGTCTTTCCGACCCTGATGGCACAAATGGGCAATGTCATGCATCGGGACAATACGGGCATTCCGCTCTTCCAGGTCATGGGCAATCACGACAACTCGATGAAGCCGAAAATCAGCGAGGGGAGCAGCAACTACGATCTGGGCGGACGCCGTGAATTCGAGAGCAAGTTCGGACCCTGCGACTATTCGTTCGATCGGGGCAATGTACATATTGTCTGCATGGACGACATCCTGCTCAAAACCGAAAAGCATAACCCCTCGACGTATGAAAAAGGCTTTACCGATGCACAGGTAGAGTGGCTCCGTCAGGATCTTGCGCTGGTTCCGAAAAGCAAGATGGTCATTCTGTGCATTCATATCCCGATCCGCAACAGTTCGGACAACAGAATGAACGAGGTGTGCGATCTGCTCAACGGTTTTGCCGAAAGCCACATCATGTCGGGACATACACATTACGGACAAAACTATATCTATACGAGCCGCAACATTTACGAACATGTACATGGAGCGGCCTGCGGTGCCTGGTGGAACTCGACGGTCAACAAGGACGGCACTCCCAATGGTTACGGCGTATATGAAATCGACGGCGCATCGATTGTCAACTGGTATTACAAGCCGACCCGCATGGAGAAAGAGTTCCAGATCCGCATGTACCGCGCCAATGAACGTTTTGCCTACGACGACATCCAACAGTTCATTTATCACAATTCCGATCAGATCATAGCCAACATCTGGAATTCCGACAATCGGAACTGGAGCGTCGAGGTCTATGAAGACGGGGCAAAAACCGGGAACATGACACGTTACACCGACAACGATGTCTGGGCGGTCGGTTATCACGCGGGAGTACTCGGTAAAACGACCTATACGGGATCGTTCGATCATCTGTATTATTATAAATTACAGGATAAGGACGCTGCAGTCGAGATTCGCGCAACGGACAAATTCGGAAACACCTACAAACAGACGATGTTTACGACCAACTCCCAATCGGATTATCCGACCGTAGCGAACTACCCGAAGGAGTAGCACCGGCACTCATGGGCATAAACCTTATCGACGACTGGCGATTGTATAAGTTGCCGATAAGGTTTATTAGGTTAATGTTCCGACAATCGTGCCGGCATGAATGATATCAAGAAAAAAACAGAAAAGGCAAATATTAAACTGAAAATTTATATTTTTATTCCCGAATAGATATTCACGACAGGAAAGGCAAACAACAATTACCACCGCAACAATATGAAAAAGACTGATTTGCTGTTATTATTACTTTGCGGGTTCTTCATTTTCGCATGCTCAAGCGGCGGAGAGGATACACCCGACACACCGGATACGCCGGATACACCCGCACCGGAGTTGAAAACCCCGATCGAAGCGGGCAATGACCTCTACGGAATCGTGATCGACAATGCCGGCACCCCTGTTGAAGGGGTCGTCGTCAGCGACGGTTTCACCTGTGTCGCAAGCGATGAAAACGGAGTCTACCAGATGGCACGGAACAAGGATGCCTACCATGTCTTTTACCGTATTCCGGCCGACCGGCCCGTCCAAATGGCCAACGGCGCGCCCTGTTTTTGGAAGAAACTCTCGAAGGATCAGCAACGTTATGACTTCTCCATAGGGGCGAAACAGGCTGTCGAGAAGCAATTCACGCTTTTCTGTCTCGCCGATCCGCAAACGAACGACGCTACGGAACTCGGCCGTTTCGCCGATGAATCCGTCCCTGACATCAAAAAACATGTCGCAGCATGTACGCCTCCCGTTTATGGCATCACACTCGGCGACATTGTCTCCAACAACAGCAAGGAGTACGTCACACCGACCATCATGCCGCAAATTGCACGGCTCATGCGGCAAGACCAAATCGGGATGCCGCTCTTCCAGGTTATGGGCAACCACGACAATGCCACCAAGCCGAAAATCAGCGAGGGCAGCAGCACCTACGACCTTGCGGCCCGTCGCGACTTCGAGACGCAGTTCGGACCCTGCGACTACTCGTTCGAACGGGGAAATGCCCACATCATCGGCATGGACAACATCCTGCTGTCGAAACCCGAACACAACCCCTCGAACTACGAACTGGGATTCTCGGAGGATCAAATCGAGTGGTTGCGACAGGATCTGAGCTTCGTATCGAAGGACAAACTGATCATCTTCTGCGTTCACGCACCGATGTACAAGGTTCTGGCCGATCAGCAGAGCAAGGTAATCGGCATGCTGCAGGAGTTCCCCAATGTCCATATCATGAGCGGACACAGCCACCGCAATCTGAACTACACGCACGTAGCGGCAGACCCCGAATACAGCATCTACGAACACAACCACGGTGCCGTGTGCGGTGCACACTGGAAATCGACGATCTGTGCGGAAGGAACACCCAACGGATACGGCGTCTTCGTCATCAACGGCACCGACTTCTCCAACTGGTACTACAAGCCCACGCGCTACGACAAGACCTTCCAGATCCGCATGTACCGCGCCAATATGCGCTTCAACTACACCCCCATCCAGCAATTCTACTATCACGAAGCGAACCAGATCGTGGCCAACATCTGGAACTCGGATGAAAACTGGACGGTGGATGTCTATGAAAACGGCATCAAGACCGGACAGATGTCACGTTTTGCGGCCGATGACTACGATGTATGGGCCTGCGGATATCACGCCGGTGTTCTGGGCCACACGTCATACACCAAACAGACGGAGCACCTCTATTACTATACGCTCAAGGATGTCAATGCCGCCACCGTCGAGATCCGTGCAACGGACAAGTTTAAAAATGTCTATACGCAGGATACGTTCACGACCAACTCCCAATCGGATTATCCGACCGTAGCGAACTATCCGCAACAGTAAACGACCGGCGGCAAGCCGGCATCGCCGAAAACGTCCGCAGGACAGGGCGAACGGAGGAGTCGATTTCCCCCTGTCGGGAGCTGTCTATACGGCCCGAATCATAGCGGACGGCCCTATAGACAGCCGAGGGGGGGGGACAATCGCAACAGGATTCCACATGTTGCCTTTATGCCCGCAATCGGCCACGCTCCTTCGTTCCTCCTGTTCTGACGGACGCTTTTTCCGGATGAGTCCCGCAATGTCGCCGAGCAGAAACAACACGGGCGGTAAAAACCGCCGCCCGAAGTCACACCGATCAAGTTCATCCCGCCTGAAGCGTCCCTGATTTCAATCCAGCACACATCCAATACACATTTGCATCATGAAAAAGCTGATCTGCACACTTTTCCTGCTTGCCTGCGGATTTTTCACCGCCGCCTCTCCGAGCGACGGCAACGTCGTCTCCACATCCGGACAATTGCAAGCCGCAGCGCTGCGAACACCCATCGAGGAGGGCAACGACCTCTACGGATTGATTGTCGATACGGAGGGTGCACCGGTCGAAGGGGTCGTCGTGAGCGACGGATTCACCTGCGTCGCAAGCGATGCCAACGGCATCTATCAGATGGCGCGCAACAAGGATGCCTTTCATGTCTATTACCGCATTCCGGCCGACCGGGAAGTTCCCATGACCGACGGCCGGCCCTGCTTCTGGCAGCGGCTGTCCGACAACCGGCAGCGTTACGATTTCACATTGGGGGCACGGCAACCCGTCGAGACGCATTTCACGCTTTTCTGCCTTGCCGATCCCCAAACACGCGACGCAGAACAATTCAACCGTTTTGTCAGCGAGTCCGTTCCCGATATCCGGGAACATGCCGCCGAATGCACACCGCCCGTTTACGGGATTACCCTCGGCGATGTCATCTCCAACAACCGGACAAAATACGTGACGCCGGTAATCATGCCGCTGATGGTCGAGGTACTGCGCGAGGAACAGATCGGCATGCCGCTTTTCCAGGTCATCGGAAATCACGACATGGCGACCCATCCCGAGCTGAGCCCCGGCAGCAGCACGTATGACCTTGCCGCCCGCCGGGACTTCGAAGCGGTCTTCGGTCCCTGCGACTACTCGTTCGAACGGGGGAATGTCCATATCGTCGGCATGGACAGCGTTCTGCTGTTGGATGAGACGCACAACCCGTCGAGCTACGAGCGGGGATTCACGGAGGCCCAGCTTGCATGGCTGCAACAGGACCTGGGGCTCACGGAGAAGGACAAGCTGGTCATCTTCTGCACGCACGTTACACTCGACATGATTCCGGCCGGGCAACAGCAAACGATCCTCGGATTGCTGGAACAGTTCCCCGAAGCCCATATCATGAGCGGCCACAGCCACCGCAACCGCAACTATTTCCATGCGACGTCCGATCCCGAGCACGTCATCTACGAACACAACCACGGAGCCGTCTGCGGTGCACACTGGCGTTCGACGATCTGCGCGGAGGGTACGCCCAACGGCTACGGTGTTTTCGAGATCGACGGCGACTCCTTCACCAACTGGTATTACAAATCGGTTCGTTACGACAAGGAGTACCAGATCCGGCTGTACCGTGCCGCCACCCGCTATGCCTACGATGACCGGCCGCAGTTCATCTATCACAACGACAGCCAGATCGTGGCCAATATCTGGAACTCCGACGCAAAGAACTGGACCGTGGAGGTCTTTGAAAACGGCGTCAAGACGGGTGAGATGAGCCGGTTCCGGGACTACGATGCCTGGGCGAGCGGATATCTGGCCGGTGTCCTGGGACGGAAGACATACCCCAAACAGACGGATCATCTCTATTACTATACGCTCAAGGATGCGGATGCCGCCGTCGAGGTCCGTGCCACGGATCCGTTCGGAAACACCTATACGCAGAACATCTTCACGACCAACCTGCCAACGGATTATCCGACCGTCGAGAATTATCCGAAACAATAGTTCGTCGGTCCCGGAAAAATCGTTATCTTTGCGCGGTTGTGCCGCCTTGGGGCGGCGCGGCCCACACGGAAACGAAACGAGAATACAATATCAGAATCAGAAAAAATGGCAAAAATAGACAAGTACCGCTCGCCCTTCTCACACGACGAGTTGATGGAACGCGCACGGCGCATCAAACACGTAGCACTCGACATGGATGGCACGATCTACATGGGCATGTCGCTTTTCCCGTGGACGAAGCAGTTCCTCTCGGACCTCACGCAGATGGGCATCGGCTACTCGTTTCTGACGAACAACCCTTCGAAGAGCATTGCTGACTACCTGCACAAACTCGAAACGCTGGGCATCACGGCGACACGCGAAGAGATGTACACGACGGCACTCGCCACGATCGACTACATCAGGTCGCACTACCCGCAGGCCAAACGGCTCTTTCTGCTGGGGACGCCGAGCATGATCTCGGAGTTCGAGGCTGCCGGTTTCGAATCGACGGCCGACAGTGCCGACGACGTGCCGGACATTATCGTAGCCGCATTCGACATGACACTCGTATATCCGCGTCTCTGCCGTGCGGCATGGTGGATTTCACAGGGCATTCCCTACATTGCGACGAATCCCGACCGGGTATGTCCGACCGACCAGCCGGTCGTACTGGTTGACTGCGGATCGATCTGCAAGTGCCTCGAACACGCCACGGGCCGCACGCCCGATATCGTGCTGGGCAAGCCCGACCCCAACATGCTTACCGGAATCAAGGAGCGTTTCGGACTGGCCGCCGACGAGATCGCCATGGTGGGCGACCGTATCTACACCGATGTCGCGATGGCCCACAATGCGGGCGCGATGGGCGTCCTGGTTCTGTCGGGCGAAACGACCGAGGAGATTGCCGCAGCCGCCGATCCCCAGCCGCACATCACGGCATTGTCGCTCAAGGAGTTCGGAGATATCCTGAAAGAGGCGCGCGGAATCAGATAGCACGAACGGACAGATGCAAGACGATGCCGGAATTCAGATTCCGGCATCTTTTATTTTGTCGGAATCCCGACAAGGCCGAACTTCCCAAACAAGAAACGGGAAACGGGAAACGGGCAGCCGAACGATCCGTCAATTTACGGCCGGGCCAGCCGCAATCCACCAGATGTTCGGAATCCGGACACTGACAATCCATTCGGCATACCGGACAGGGACAGTCCCGGCAACAGGAACATAAGTCCACGAAAAACCGTCGGAAGAGCGGAGAGAGGAACTCCGGGCAAGAAGGAGAGTGGCAAACGGAGATCCCAAAGAGGAACAAGGGCGGTGATGCAGAGACAGCCGCGAAACAAAACGGCTCCCGCCTGACGACGGGAGCCGATAATATCAGTCTCAAAGATCCTACCGCAGTGCAATATCGTTCTGTCCGGCCAGACGGCCATCGACATAGATCTCCACACAATAGGTACCGGCTGTAAATCCGGCTCCGTCGTTGTAATATACACCCACGTCGAGATCCTTATTCTGGTAATCGACCTCGCGCGAGGCGGTATAGGTCAGCCGTTCTCCCTCGAACTCGAAGGTCGCGGCAGCGGCATTCGACTGCACATATCCGTCCGGCGAGGTGATACGCACATAGACGACCCGTTCACCGGGCTCCGCAAGGTTGTTCGCCGCAAGCGTGAAGTCCACCCGCAGCCGCGAAGCGTTCTTCACGCGCGACACCTGCGAATCCCGTGCATTGAGCGGGATGAGTCGGATTCCGCGCGCCAGAATCACGGCTCCCTGCCGGACCTTGTTGGCATACTCCGAGGCTTTTTCTTCGGCTACCTCGGCCCGCAGGTTGGCCGACGAGATCTCCTTGCGATAGGAGACGTTCTCCTTGATGAGGTTCTTGTTAAGCGTATTGAGCGAGTCGATCTGCCGCAGATAACCACGCATGATGGTCCGCATCGTCCCGATCTCCTTTTCATACTTCTTGATCTTCGCATAACTCCACGAACGCTCCTTCTTCAGACGTTCCATGAGCGAATCGGCACGGTTGCGTTCGATACCGAGACTCTGCGAGATGCTGTCATTCGAGATCTGCAGATTGTCGAAATCCTCCATCAGATCCGTCAGATTGCTCTTGATCGAATCACGATCGATCAGCAACAGGTCATACTCCTCCTGCTGCTGACGATGGATGTTGAAATAGAGAATCGACAAGGCAGCCAGAATCACGGCCAGAATGATGATGATCGTCTGATAACCGCGAATCGACTTGGCACTCTTCCGAGGATCCATCCGTTCGTCCTCCTCGTACTGCGACGAACGATAATCTCTGTTCTCTTCCATAAACCGGGCTGTTTAGGTTTCAAAAGTAATATTTTTTTCGGGAACGGCGAAATCACAGCCGCGTATTCAACCATTTTTCGAGCTCATGCACCAGCACGTCGTGCCAGGGGAAATCGGGACGGAATCCGAACCCGTGACCCCCCGAGGCATAGAGATGGAACGATACGCCGACACCGGCCGCAAGCAGCGTTTCGGCATAGCGGCAGGCGTTCAGCGGAGTGACCGCAGCATCATCGGCTGCCGCGGCGACAAAGGCCTCGGGAGCGCTTCGGTCGATGCGCAACAACGGAGAGCGGCGTTTTGCGTCGAGTCCCTGTATTTCGTGCCCAAAGAGGCGCAGCATCGAAGGCCGGTGGGCGAAACCCTCCTCCATGCTTACGACAGGATAGAAAAGCACCTGAAAATCGGGCCGTTCAACGGGTTTGTCGGCAAGGGCCACCCCAGCGGCAAGATAGCCGCCGATCGAAGCGCCGAAAACACCGCACCGAAGATTCGGGAACCGGCTCCGGACCGTATCCATCGCTTTTCGGGCATCCTGCAACGGGCGTTCGGGATCACCCTCGGGCAGCCGGTACTTCACCACGGCGGCGGCGAGTCCCTGTTCCACAAACCACACGGCGGCCGCACCTCCCTCCTGATCGGCATTAACCTTGTTGAAACCGCCGCCGGGGAAGAGAACGACAACGGCGCGGGGTGCCGTATCGGGTTCAAACAGCGCCAGCGTTCCAAACGGCAGGGCCTCGACCGCAGCAACAGCCTCCTGCGGTGCGAAGTGCGGCACGACCTGCGAGCGATCCTCCGCAAGATAGATTTCTGTCAGTTTCATATATGCATGTTGTTTCACCGGATCTGGCTCGACAGGGGATATTTGAGTCCCTTGTAGCCAGATATGTAGGCATTTACGCTTCCTACCCGAATCGGGGATTCGAGACAGAGCGGAATCTTGTTTTCATCGTCCGACAGCCAGATGAAGAATTCCGAACCGTCGGTAAAGGAGTAACTCTCCGACGTTCCGATCTGGCAGGCGAATTTCATCGTCCGGAACTTGCCGAGGTTGCGGATCTTTTTCTCCTCACGCCCCTCGAAGCGGAACTTGAGATGGCGGATCGTATCCTCGAGGACCATCTGCAGTTCGTGCTGTTCGCCCACCCGGAAGATCGACGCATCGACGCTGCGCATGTTGAAGAAGAGCGATACGGCATCCATACTCACATCGGTCAGCTCCATCTCCTTGCGGTTTGCGGGCAGCTTGCGCTTCTGCCACCACGTCGCAATACGCCGGGCCGGCCAGTCGTAGTCATACCGGCTGCGGAAGGTATATTCCCCTTCGTGGATGTCGCTCGTGAAACGCACGGTACGCAGCGTTGCCGTATCGATCCAGATGTTGTAGCGGTCATCAAGCGAGAAGAACCACCGGAACGTCGGGAGCGTTTTTCCATGACCGAAGACGTTATAGACGGTTTTGCCGTCGAGCTGCGTCTCGGTGGTCCGCACCAGAACGGTCGCCACCTCGGTATTCGGCACCAGCTTCGCACGGTAACTTACCCGATAAAAGAGCTCCTCGCCCGGCACATAGAGCTGTGCCGCAGCCGACTGCAGCATACCTGCGAGCAAGATCAACAAAAACAATCGTTTCATCATATTCTCTCGGTTGTCATGCGGAGCGGACTCCGGATGCCGGTTTTCACCCGGGGGTTCAACATCAAAACGCTCCGGTTCATCGTTTTAGTACGACATGTCAGGAGATCATCGAAAAATCGATCGATTTCTCTCCGGAATATCTTTTTTTCAATTGCCGCAGACCGGCGTGCTCCGCCGCCGCGAGGGTCGGGTCGGCCGCAAGCACCTCCCCCGCCGCATCGCGCGTGCGTTCCAGGATCTGGACATCGAGCGTCGGATTGGCGATTTTCAGATCAAAGGCCATACCACTCTGCTGCGTACCGGCCAGATCGCCGGCACCGCGCAGCTTGAGATCGAGCTCTGCCAGCCGGAAGCCGTCGTTCGTTTCACACATCGCATCGAGACGCGCCCGCGACTCCTTCGAAAGCTTCTCGCCCGACATGAGGATGCAGTACGACTGCTGCGCTCCGCGACCCACACGTCCGCGCAGCTGGTGCAGCTGCGAGAGCCCGAACCGCTCGGCCGATTCGATGACCATGACGGTCGCATTGGGCACATCGACGCCGACCTCGATGACCGACGTCGCGACGAGCAGCTGCGCCTCGCCCGACTTGAAACGACGCATCGCCTCCTCCTTGTCCTGGGGCTTCATGCGGCCATGCACGACCTCGGTGACGTATTCCGGCAACGGGAAATCCCGGGAGATGGCTTCGTACCCCTCCTGCAGATTCTTGTAATCCATCGCCTCGGACTCCTCGATGAGCGGATAGACGATATAGACCTGCCGGCCCTGTGCGATCTGCTTGCGCAGGAAGCCCCACACGCGCAGGCGCATCGCGTCGGTATAATGGACCGTCTGCACGGGCCGGCGTCCGGGCGGCAGTTCGTCGATGACCGAGACGTCAAGATCGCCGTAAAGCGTCATGGCCAACGTGCGCGGAATCGGCGTGGCGGTCATGACCAGCACATGGGGCGGCTGTTCGTTCTTGGTCCACATGCGGGCGCGCTGTTCGACGCCGAATCGGTGCTGCTCATCGATGACCACAAGACCCAGATTGCGGAACTGCACACGGTCTTCGATCAGGGCATGCGTACCCACAAGCAGCTGCACGTCGCCCGAAGCGATCCCCCCCAATGCGGACTTCCGTTCACGGGCCTTCGAGGCGCCGGTAAGGATCGCCACGCGCACGGGCAGGCCTTCGAGCAGGCGGGTCAGGGTGGCATAATGCTGGCGGGCAAGGATTTCGGTCGGGGCCATCATGCAGGCCTGAAAGCCGTTGTCAACGGCCAGCAGCATCGACAGCAGGGCCACAAGGGTCTTTCCCGATCCCACATCGCCCTGCAACAGCCGGTTCATCTGGTATCCCGTGACGGTATCCTGCCGGATCTCGCGGACGACACGCTTCTGCGCCTCCGTAAGGGGGAAGGGCAATTTCTCCCGATAGAACGTATTGAACACCTCACCCACATGCGGGAAGAGGAAACCGTTGTTTTTCGAGAGCCGGGTTGCACGACGGGCAAGGACATTGAGCTGCACGCCGAGCAACTCTTCGAATTTCAACCGGTATTGTGCCTGCCGGAGCGCCTCGGACGACTGCGGGAAATGGATGTTGTACAATGCGTCATGTAACGACACCAGGCCGTAACGCCGGCGCATTCCGTCGGGCAGCGTCTCGGCAATCCGCGTATGCGCCAATCGCCACGCATTGCAGACAATCGTATGGAAACCTTTGGCGCCCAGGACGGATGACAACCGCTCGGTAGAGGAATAGATCCCCTGCAATCCGCTCTCGATGCGCCGCGACAGGGCCTTTTCGACCGTTTCGATCTCCGGATGCACCAGCGAAAGTTCATTGCGGAACGATGACGGCCGTCCGAAGATGAGGTACTCGCGTCCCACTTCGATCCGTTTCTCGATCCATTTGATCCCCTGAAACCACACCAGCTCGGCTTGCCCCGTACCGTCGGAAACAAACGCCGAAAAGCGGCGTTTGCGGCCTGTACCGGCATACGCCACTCCTGTCACACGGCCTCGGAACTGCACGAGCGACGATCCCGAAGCATCGATCTCCACGATGCGGTAAATCCGCGAACGATCGATGTAACGGAACGGGAAACAGTAAAGCAACTCCCCGACGGTAGCAATACCCAACTCCTTGAACAACAACCTCGCACGCATCTCGCCGACTCCGGCGACATATTTTATGTCATCGTCATACCAGCTCCGTTGCCCCGCTGTTCCGTCCTTTTGCGCAAGGGGCGCCGCAGCGGCAGGGTCCGCAGTGGATATGTCCGTCGGGCGATGCATCGACATGGCAGAGGAGCGGTTACAATTCGTTGAGCAGCTGTTTTGCCGCTGCCAGCCGTTCATGAAGGCTGTCGAGGGGTTCACGGGAGGCAAAGGGTGCCACGGCGGCATCCAGACGTCCCAGTTTCTCGTCGGCCTCCCCGGAGCCCGCGCCACGCAGCTCTTCGCGCAGCAGACGGATCTTCTCGGCATCCTGAATACCCTCGCGCAACCGTTCGAAGCGGATCGACGACCGTGCTCCGGGATAGACGATATAGGTGTCGCCGGCCGGCCATCGGCGGAACCGCGAATCCCGCAGCGGATCGGCCGTCCAGGAATTGTAGGCCCAGCGCAGGAACCCGTCGTAACCGTTCGCTGCGGCATGCCATGCCGCAACGGTCGCTTCGGCCGGATCCGAGAAGGTAAACATGTTGGGATAACGGTGCGAGCAGCAGACATAGAAGGTCGTGACCTTGCCTTCGGCGCGCCGCGCGGCAATGTCCTCAGGGGCCACGCTCTGACGGGCCGAGACGCAGATATCGCGCAATTGCGGATAACGTTTGTAGCTGTTGTGGTTGTCGGCCAGTGCAATACCGAGCTGCGGCGCCTGCGCGGCAAGGAACGATACGGCCTGTTCCATCTGTTCGGGCGACCGTTCATCCATTGCAATACAGGTTTTCGACAGCCACCCCTTTTCGTCGAGATGGCGCACGAAATCCGCCAGGAAAGGCCGCCACATCTCCTCGAAAACCGGCGTGCCGGGTTCGGCGGTCACATCAACCCATTCCCCCATCACGGCATCCCGATAATGGAGTTCGTTGTTCCAGGGCAGCATCGAATAGCAGTTGATCTGCCTGTCGATTCCCAGCGAGAACATCAGCTCCACCCAACGGTCGAACGCCGCATAGTCATACGTCCATGTTCCGTCGTCGTGTTTCGTCCAGACGATCATGTCGGCATAGGCATCGTAGCACTGGTTGTTCCAGGGATCCTTGTTGAGCGTTGCCGTGACGACCTTCTGACCGGCATCGGCCAGGAGCTGCATGACGGGGCGCAACGCCTCGAAATGGGCGTCGCTCCACACCTCAACCCCCTCGATGCGGGCAACAGCCGCCGGATGCTGCCACAGATCGAGATGATAACGCCAGGCGGCGGGAGCCGGCAGCGTACGGTCAACAACCTCCAGTTCGAGCGTCAGCGGCAGCTCCGTTCCGTCGCAGCGCACCGTCACGGGAGCGCTGTAAAGCCCCGGAGCAGCCTCCGCCGGAACATCGACCGTTACCCAGACGGGCCGCACCGTGCAGCTGTCGAGCGCCATTGCGGGCCGCTCGTCGAGCATGTCGGCCACAAGCACGGATGCAAAGTTCTGTGGCTTGCGCTTGCAGCAGCCGCAGGCGAACTCGTCGCTCATCACATAACGCACGAAACGGCTGCGAACGGCCGACGCCGGCAACGCTCCGTTTTCGGAGCGCAGGATACCGGTCTGACAGGTCACCTCCGCCACCGGGCGTTTGCTCCAGACGAGCAGTTGTGCCGAAACCCGTTCGCCGCGCCAGGCCGTCAGACGACAGGTTTTCCGCACGGTCAGTACGGGCGGCTGCGACTTGGCATAGCGGCAATCGATACTTGCAAAGGAGGCCTGCGGCTCCGCAGCGACGGCCGACCAGTCGGCAAACGGCGCTGCAGGATCGGCCAGCTCCTGAAAATCGGGAAGCGTCGGCTGCTGTTTCGGCTCGTCACAAGCTGCCGCTGCAACCATTGCGGCAGCCGAGACGATCCACACATAAAGGTATCTGTTCATCGGTCGAGGGTTTTTAACTCTCCACAAAGATATAAAAAGCCCGTGTAAAAAAAAGCGAAAGGGGAACAAATCGAACGGCGGCGACCGATGCGGCGAAACGGCCCGCGGCATTCCGACGGCGGACATGCCGTCTCAAAAGGAGAGCCGGCCGTCCCGCAGCGGAAGCGGTTTTGCGGCGTGCCGCTTTTCGAGACGTACCGCACGACCGCAAACGGGCATGTCACCGGCCGTTGAAACGATACCCTGCACCCAGCATCAGGTTATTGGGCCTCTTGAACTTGTAGAGCTGGTAACCGATGTGCAGAAAGAGATTCCGCGAGACATCCGCCTTGAGCGCAAAGATCTGATAGAAAGAGTCGGTATCATCGCCCTTGCAGATGAAGTTCCGACCGACCCCCAGATTGATCGAAAAAATCGGCATCACGATCTCGCCGCGAATCGAGATGCCTGCGGCAAACTGTTCGCGGAAGGGCGGACGGTGGAACTTGAGTTCATTGTCGTAGATGTTGTCGTTGGCGATGTGGTCCTTCAGGTTTGCGCTTTCATCGTATTGGGCGTCGAACGACAAACCGGCGCGGAAATAGGGGCTGAAATTATACATCGGATTGAAATTCACACCGGCCACCCCGAATTTTCCGGGGATGAGATAGGCCCGGTCGGGCCAGATGTAGCCCTTCGTCCGCATGGCGCCGTAAAGAACCAGGTCGTAGCTCACATGAGGCTTGAAGTCTCCGAAACGGCGTACTTTGTCCCTCCGGCCTCCGGCCGCTTCGCGCCCGAAGGTGTACACCAGTCCGAAACGGCCGTTCAACAGATTGACGCCGCCGTTGGGATAGGTCGTATTGCCGTTGGAGAAGTGCATCAGCCCCGCACCGGCCGTCACATTCCACTGCGACGCAAAATGCCAGTTGAACATCAGCCCCAGATTGATGTAGGCATTGATGCGCGAACCGACCACGACATTGAACGGATTGCGTTCCGCATCGTATTTCTCCCAACCGAACGACACGCCGAAATTCCACTCGTAATCGAGCGAGAGCGTGCGGGCCAAAGAGACGATGCGGGAGTTCTGAAAGACATAGACCGCCACAGGACGTCCCACTTCGGCACGATTCCGGAAGTCGTTCACGCTTATGCCGATCCCCTGCGAAGTATAGGGGTAGCGGCGCCCGAACCGCGTGTCGGGGCCGAATTGGAAGGCGTATTTCAAATGCAGGGAAAGCGCCGAGCGAAGCGGCTGCTGCGCAGCGTTCGTCCCCCTGAAGAAGTCATCCGTCGCAAAGAGATGGCTGGGGCAGACATCGAACCCTGCCTTATGAATCATCTTCCGGTTGTGGGTGATGCTGTCGGCCGGCGTGAGAGGGCTTTCCCATGCGGCACCCCGCACCTGTGCCGCCGCACAATGACAGGCAAAAAGCAATACACACCCCAAAACCGCAAACGACCTGCAAGAAACTTTCATGATGACCCGTTACTTTTCAAAATCTTTGCGGAAGATGAAATAATTGTACGGTTCTTCCCCCTGAAGTTCTCCGGTAAAGGCCCGGTCCTTCCCCGTTTCGGAATTGGTGGTATAGAGCGTATAGGGGAGTGAATACTCCATATATTGGAGCATCACCTCGATATCTTTGGCTTCACCGGCATTGACCGTTACAGTCTCCGAGAGATCCCGTTTGTCGGCCGGCAGCATGACGTCCGTATAATAACATGCAAACGCAACCTCCGACTCCCGCATGACGGGCTGTTCGTCTTCGATATCGGGAATCGGTATCAGCGGCAGCGGCAGCCCGAGAATATCCTCACGCTGGTCTTCGTTGTTGTAAAACCGAATCAGCCGCGAACGACCGGCATAGGGATAGGCCTCTATCGAAACGGGCTTCGACGATGTGCGGTTGTCAATGTGATACGTCGTAACCGTTTCCACCCGTGTATAGGTAAAACTGAACCGCTCGTAATCATAGACGACACGTTCGACCCGATACTTTCCGGTGGGATTGAACGTCACGTCGATGCTGTCGCTCTCGCACAGGTTTCCGACCGTCAGCGTGAAGCGGAAAGGGCCGCTGCCCATGTTCTCCTCAAATACGATCTTCAGGGTTCTGTAATCGCCGCGCTCGATCCGGAAGCTGACCAGACCGTCATCGTACTCCATGCAGAGGAGCCCTTCGCCGCCGAGCGGCCCGACGGAAAGGAGGTTGCCGTCCAGATCGTATGTCCTACCGCTGAGGCCTCCGACACCCAGAATATCCCAGTTCGAAGCCTCGAAACGGATCTCCGACGTCTCTCCGCTCTGTCCGGCAATCGAGGCCGGCGGGTCGGGAAGGTAATCGTCGATAAAGACATCGCCGTTGCAACCCGCAACGGACAAAGACAACAGTGCAGGCACAAACGTTTGTCGGAATAGGAATTTCATATCGTTTCACGCTTCGGCGCGACAAATATAAACAAAAAAAAGAGAAAACCGCCCTTTGCGATCGCTTTTCTCCCCCCCCCTCGCAAGTTTCGGAGGAACACCATCCATCGTTTTAGAAATCAATGATTTAATCTTTTATAGCTGCAATGCATCACTCCGCCGTCAGCAAGGCGCAGGTGCATCGGTCCGCCTTCGCAGTAGCGCCATACGGCACACTCGGCGCAGGCACCTGTCCGCATCCATTCACGGCGGCGGAAAAGCTCGAAGCGGGAGCTCCACACCTCCCAGAAATCATCCCGATAGATATTTCCCTGCGAGAAATCGCTCCGCACGGAGGTACATCCCGAAATCGAGCCGTCGACCCGGATCGAGGCCGTCGAGACGCCCGCATCGCAATGATAGAACCAGTCGCGCACCTCGGCTTCATAACCGCCGAGGAAGCCTTCGCAGGCATAATTGCACTCGATGGTTCCGGCACGCCGCGTGCGCCGGATGAACTCCATGAGAGAGCCAAACTCCCCGTCGGAGAGCTGCAGCGCGTCGTCCGCCGCCGCACGTCCCGCAGGGAAGATGGCGAAAAGCCGCCAGCTGCGCACGCCCAAGCCGATCAGGTAATCGCGAAAGGCATCCAGACGAGGCAGCAGGGCCGGTGTGACACACGTCACGACATCGAAGGCGATCGACGGTTCGGCCGCTGCACGCCGCACCGCCTCCGCCGCCCGCGCGAAACTGAGCGGATGGCGGCGCAAACGGTTGTGCTCCTCCTCGAAACCGTCCAACGAGACGGTCATCGAGTGAAGGCCCGCACGCAGCAGCGCATCGAAGCGCTCCGCCGTCAGCGCCATGCCGTTGGTAACCAGCCCCCAGGGATATTCCCGATCGTAGAGCGCCCGTCCAATCCGTTCCAGATCGGGGCGCACCAGCACCTCGCCGCCCGAAAGAACCACCATCACCCGATGCGGATCGACATGCGGCGTGATCTGCGTGTCGAGCACCCGAAAGAAATCCTCGGCCGGCATATCCGCATACGACGGCGATGACGTACAGTCCGAGCCGCAATGACCGCACCGGAGATTGCACCGCAGCGTGCATTCCCAGAAAAGCGTCCGCAATTCATGCCGCGCCACAGCCTCCCGATGAAGCTGCCGATAGAGTTCCAGTCCCAACCGCTTGCGCAGGGAGATCCGACGCCGTTTCATATCGCTGCCCCCGTTTTTCGGTATCGAAGATTCATTCCTCACTCCTGCTCCGTCGGAAGCGACTCATCCGCTACATCCTGTTCCGCAGAGTTTCCCTCCGCCGGATCGACCGCCGCCCCGTCAGCTTCGGCCTGTGGCTTCACTTCATACTCCGCAGGAGCCGGCCCGTACATGTCCGGCGATTCGGGTTCGCATCCTGCCGCAAACCCCAACAGCGACAAGCAAAAGATACAGATTCGTCTCATCGGATTCGTTTTTTCAGGTTCACATTGGCAACCGGCGCAGCGGCAGCGCCGGAATACAAAGCCAAAGATACGGAATTTTCCGGAAATCTCAAGCATCGGCCTGCCGGAAACATTCGCCCTTCCTCCTCGGGACGAAAATTGCGAATAAATCGTTACTTTTGTGGACAAATCCGCTCAGAGATGATCGATCTTACGCAATACCGCCGCCGTCGGACACACGAAGTCCGCATCGGCGGCTGTACCATCGGCGGCGACCGACCCGTCGCCATCCAGTCGATGACCAACACCGACACGCTCGACACGGCCGCCAGCGTCGCCCAGATCGAGCGTATCGCCCGTGCCGGAGCACCCGTCGTGCGGCTCACAGCCCAAGGCACACGGCAGGCCGAAAACCTCCGAAATATCGTAACGCGGCTGCGTGCCGACGGATTCCCGACGGCCGTCGTCGCAGACATCCACTTCCTGCCCGAAGCGGCGGCCGTCGCCGCGCAATACGTCGATAAGGTCCGCATCAATCCGGGCAACTACCGCACCGATCACGGCGAACTGCAGGCGCTCATCGCCCGCTGCCGCCAACGCGGCGTCGCGCTGCGCATCGGCGTGAATCACGGATCGCTCTCCAAACGCATCTTCGACCGGTGGGGCGACACGCCCGAAGGAATGGTCGCCGCCGCAATGGAGTTTCTGCGCATCTGCCGCGAGGAAGCGTTCGATCAGGTCGTCGTCTCGATGAAGTCGAGCAACACCCGCGTCATGGTCGCCGCCTACCGGCTGCTCTGCGAGGCGATGGACCGCGAAGCGATGACCTACCCGATCCATCTGGGTGTAACCGAAGCCGGAAACGGTCTGGAGGGACGCATCAAGAGTGCCGTCGGCATCGGCGCGCTGCTGGCCGAAGGCATCGGCGACACGATCCGCGTCTCGCTGACCGAAGCGCCCGAAAACGAGGTACCCGTCGCGCAGCTTCTTGCCGATCACTTCCGCCATCGCGCCGGACATTTCGAGGTAAAACGCCCCGAACGCTACTCCCCCGCACGCTACCGCCGGCGCAGCCGGCTGCTCACCCCCGTCGTGCGCGACGAGATCACCGAAGCGTTCCGCATACTGCGCAGCACCTCGCAGAATCCGACGGCCGAACTGCGGGCCGCCATTCTCTCGCTCGACGACAGCGAACCGGTCGTCGTCGAACGCCGCTACAACGACGAAGACCTCACGGCACTCGCCGTCAAGGCCGCCGCCGATCTGGGTCCGCTCTTTCTCGACGGCCTCGCCGACGGAATCCGCATCCTGAGCGACCGTTTCTCCGAGGAGGAGCTGCGCAACGTGGAGCTGATGATTCTGCAGGCTGCCCGCGTCCGTTTTTCGCGCACGGAATACATTGCCTGCCCGTCGTGCGGCCGCACGCTCTACGACATCGAGGGGACACTCGAACGGATCAAGGCCCGCACGTCGCATCTGAAAAACCTCCGTATCGGCGTGATGGGCTGTATCGTCAACGGGCCCGGCGAGATGGCCGATGCCGACTACGGCTATGTGGGAGCCGCACCGGGACGCATCACCCTCTACAAGGGGCGGACGGTCGTAGAACGCAACATCCCGCAGGAGGAGGCGCGCGACCGGCTCATCGACCTCATCAAGGCCAACGGAGACTGGATCGACGAGACCCATTGAGCGGAGAGGGCTCTCCTAAAAACGACACAGTTCCAGCCCCTCCCGAATCGGACAACACGGACCAGAAAACGGAATACATCGGACCCATGACGATACTTCCCGCCGCCTATCTGCCTTCGATTGAATACTGCGCCCACTGGGCGCAGGAGCGTTGCGTGATCGATGCGCATGAACACTTCGTCAAGCGGTCCGAACGCAACCGCACACGCATCCTGACGGCCAACGGCCCGTTGGATCTCACCGTGCAGGTCGTGCGGGCGAACCGTCCGCGCACGCCGCTCTGCGACCTGCGCATCGACTACTCGAAACGCTGGCAGCACCAGCATTGGACGGCGCTGGTCTCGGCATACAAGGCTTCCCCCTACTTCGACCATTACGCCCCGCGTTTCGAACCTTTCTACACGCAGCGATACGAGTTCCTCCTTGACTTCGATCTGGGACTCATGGCGCTTTTGGCCGACATACTGCATCTGGAGGTTCCGCCGCTTTCCGACCGCTACCTGCCGGCGGAGTCCTTCGACGACGACGGCTCCCCCGCACTCGACCTGCGGCCCAAAAAGAAGCAGGGCACGAACTTCACGCCCGTGCCCTACATACAGGTCTTTTCCGACCGCATGCCCTTTGCGGCTAATCTTTCGATCGTCGATCTTTTGTTTTGCGAAGGGCCCCGAAGTCGCGGGATTTTAATGCAGTGCCGACTTTGAGCGTCACGCTGTCGCGCCGCGTGCCGCAGCGTGCCTCGATCCGGTTGTCACCCGGCTGTAGCGTACAGTCGGCGAAGAACTGCCCCGGAGCATATTTCGTGAGGGCCACGCTGTCGTCATTGACAAGCAGCACCGCATCATCGACCGAAGCATAGAGCTTGATCCGCTGGTTCGCCTCGGGACGCACCCGCCACCGCCGCTCGGCAAGATACAACGTCGTATCGCGCCGGTTCCACAGCGACCGGTAGAGGTAATAGATGTCCTTGCACTGCCGCCGGTCGAGCGTAACAAGGCCGCAGGCATAACGGTCGTTCGCACCGCGCGCCGTACCGAAATCGAACATCGCATTGATCCATTCGCCCCAGAAAAGCGTATCGGGAACGATCACCTTGGCATACTCCTCATGGAAACGGCTCTGGCCGCGTTCGGGCAGCCAATGCGCCCTTGCCGTCGGGCGTTCGATCAGATCATCCTGCTGTGAAGGATAGCCCGGAGCCCCGTAGCAGGCAGCCGCGAGCAGATTCCCCCACGAGGCATGGAGCGTCCGGCACCAGTAACCCACATCGTCGGTCGTGCCGCGCGTCCAGCCGACATTCTGTTTGAGGACAATCAGATCGGTAATCGTATTCAGTTCGCCGTCCTGATTGCTCAGCGCCACTGTCGGACGCGACGGATCCGCCTGTTTGACCAGGGTGTTGAGCTCCCGGACATAGGGTGTCACATCATCGCCGCGCTGCCAGACCTCCGAAAAGATTCCCCACATCACCACCGAAGGATGGTTGAAATTCTGAGCGATGATTTCCCTCGCCTGTTCACGGCCGTTGAGCCGGAACCGGTCTGTCGGGAAGTAGAATATATCGCCCAGATAGGGAGAACGCGTAAGCGGAAGATCGATCCATGCCACGATTCCGGCCTCGTCGAGCCGGTCGTAAAGGTAGCTGTCGTGCGGTCCCGACATCGAATGCACGGCATTGGCACCCACATCCCGTATAAGTTGCAGATCCTCGTCATAGTCGGCCTTCGTAAAGGCATTGGCCACGCTCGCACGATCGTGGTAGAGGGCCACGCCGTGCAGACGGACCGTATCGCCGTTGATGACCAGTCCGCGATTCGACACGGCCAGTTTGCGGAATCCGGTCCGCACCGTCACCTCGTCGGACAACGAATCACATGCCACACGGGCCGTCACCGTATAGAGTTTCGGCGACGAGGGGCTCCACAGCTGCGGCGCCTCCACCTCGAAAGGAATGGCCACGGGACTCTCCGCCGCACGGTTGTTGCGATGGCTCTTCTCGACAACGACATACCCTTCCGGATCGCGCACGGTCAGCGACACCGTTCCGGGACACTCTTTCGGCACCGAAAGATAGATCATGGCACGACACTGCACGGCATCTTCATCGACCGAAAGTTGTTCGACGAAGAGTCCGTCGGTACCCCACACCGTCGGAGAAACGGCCGTGCGATCGGTAACGATCAACTCCACGTCGCGGTAGATTCCGCCATAGACGTTCTGCTCGGTCGAGGTCGGAAGAACATCGTTCTGAAAGGTATTGCTCACCACTACGAGCAGGTTGTTCCCGGCGCCGAACTTCACCCGGTCGGTGATCTCGAACGTGAAGGCCGTAAATCCGCCCCGATGCTCGCCGACATGGCAGCCGTTGACAAAGACATCGGCGACGGTCTGCACGCCTCCGAAGCGGAGGAACAACCGTTTGGACGACCATTCCGCCGGGACATAGAGCCTCCGTGTATAGTTTCCCGTCGTGCGCAGGTATTCCGAATTGCCGGCCAGCGCATCAAGGTTCCATGTATGCGGCAAGGTCACGTACCGCGCATCGTCGGCGCTGTTTTCACTGCGGAAATAGAAACTCCAGTCGTCATTCAGCCGGTAAGTCTCCCGCGCGTCCGCGCCCGCAATTCCTGCCGCCAACAGGATGATCAACAACAGATAACGTTTCATATTCATCTCCCAAATCGGGCCTCCGGCACTCCAACGTCCGAAGGCCACCGTTTTACGTCTGCCGCACGAGCAAAAACAGGATCGGCCGGGGCTTGCCGCCAGCGGATCCATGCACATCTCCGGCCCTCTGCGACGGCACGCATCCCCGAAACATCCGGTTTCGAAGTCCTCCGTCCGGCCGCTCTCCACATCGTGCATCTCACGCGGACATATCCCGTACAAAGATACGCAAAATCAACGAAAACTTATCGGAGAAAGTATATACCGGAGCTTTTTTCCGGCTCTTGCGACAGAACATCGCCGATCCTGGAAAATAATGCGTATCTTTGTCCATAAAAGAACGTTCGTCCACGCTATGAACATGCTCGATATCATCGTCTGGCTGGTACTGGCCGTCGCCGTCTTCAACGGCTGGCGCAAGGGTCTCATCGGCAAGATCTTCAGTCTCGGAGGTCTCGTCGCCGGCATCTGGCTCGCACTCTCCTACGGGCCGCAGTGCGGCAAAGCCCTGCAGCTCGAAGGCCGTGCGGCCGACATCGTGGGGTTCCTCGTCCTGCTCGTCGTGACGCTCATCGTCGCCGGTATCATCGGCCGAATCGTCGCCAAGGCCTGCAGCACAATCGGACTGGGCGGCGTAAACGCCCTGCTGGGCATTCTGCTCGGGATCGTCGAGGGGGTGCTGCTGCTGGGGCTTCTCTTTACGGCCGTCGATTACTTCGCGCCCAAGCTCATCGCGCCCGAGACCCGCAGCGAATCGAAATGCTACGGGCCGATCATGCAGGTCGCCGATACCGTCTTTCCGCCTCTGAGCGACTACGCACGCCGTTATCTTCCGGAAACGGATGCTCTGCCGGACCTGCATGAAGCATCCGGAGTCACTCCGGAGCATAAGGACAACGGCAAGGGCCAACCGTCAACACATGCAAATACAGCAGAACATGAGTGCTGAAATCGAAGGAACGGTCACCAGGGCGACCGGCAGCTGGTATGATGTCCTGCACAACGGAGAGACGATAGCCTGCCGCATACGCGGCCGCATACGTCTCAAAGGGGTTCGTTCGACCAATCCGGTCGTGGTGGGCGACAGGGTCGTCTGCGTGCAGGGCGCCGACGGAGAATGGGTCATCGACCGCATCCTGCCGCGCCGCAACTACATCATCCGACGCGCCTCGAATCTCTCGAAAGAGTCGCACATCATCGCCGCGAACATCGATCAGGCGCTGCTGGTCGTGACGCTTGCGGAGCCCGTGACGGCCCCCGAATTCATCGACCGCTTTCTGGTGACGTGCGAAGCCTACAAGATTCCGGCAACGATTCTGCTGGCCAAATACGATCTCGCGGCGGCCGATCCCGAAGCCGTCACGGCCTTCCATGCCACCTACGAAGGGGCCGGCTATCGGGTCATCGACCTCTCGGCGCTCGACGGTACGGGCGTGGAGACCGTTCGTGACATGACAGCCGGACGCACGACCCTGCTGTCGGGCAACTCCGGCGTCGGGAAATCGACCCTCGTCGGCACCCTTGAACCCGGTCTGGAACTCCGCACGGGAACCATTTCGGAGAGCCACGGCACGGGACGCCATACCACCACCTTCTCCGCCATGTACCCCCTCTCGAACGGCGGGTTCCTGATCGATACTCCCGGAATCAAGGGGTTCGGACTGATCGATATCGACGACCACGAGGTGTGGCACTACTTCCCCGAAATGCTGCGCACGGCGCCCGACTGCCGTTTCTACAACTGCACGCACACCCACGAACCGGGATGTGCCGTACGCGATGCGGTCGAACGCGGTGACATCGCATGGTCGCGCTACGAAAGCTATCTGAAAATCCTTGACGACGATGACAAATACCGCAAATAGCCATCCGCAGGCGTGGTACGACGAGCGGGCCGACTACCTCGCGGAGTTCGTCACGCCGCAGCGCTATCGCACGCTCATGGCGGCACTTGCCATGCGCACACGCTACATGACGCTGCTGACCGAGAACCTCTTTCACCCGCACAACGCCTCGGCGCTCATGCGTCACTGCGACGCCTTCGGCGTGCAGGAGCTGCACACGGTCGAAACACGCTGCAAGTTCCAGCCCAACGCCAGCATCGTGCGCGGCACCGACAAGTGGATCGACGTGCAGCGGCATCCTTCGACCGCCGAGGCGCTCGCCGCACTGCGGGCCGAAGGATACAGGCTGGTGGCGACGACCCCGCACCGCGAAAGCTGCACGCCTGAAACCTTCGATGTGACGCGCGGCCCCTTCGCCCTGATCTTCGGAACGGAACATGCCGGCATCTCACAGGAGGCGATGGCGGCAGCCGACGAATACCTGCGCATCCCGATGTGCGGACTGGTCGAAAGCCTCAACGTTTCGGCTTCGGCCGCCATTCTGATCTACATGTTTTCGGAACGGGTGCGGCAACAGGTCGAAACGTGGCAGCTTGCACCGGAGGAGTCGTCCGCCCTGCGGCTGCGGTGGTTAACGGCCTCCGTGCGAAGTGCGCAGGAGATTCTTGCCCGCCGATTCCCCGACGACATCGGGCAATAACCGCACGGCAAATACATCCCGCAGCCCCGGCAGCACAACGTTGGCGGAGCATCCTCCCGCCTCGGTGCGGATCGGGCAGGACCGCGAAAACGAGAGAAAGGGACAAGACGAAGGGGCAGGACGAAGGGAAGAAGCGAGACGAAGGGAAGAAGCGAAATGAAACAGAACCAGGCTGCCGGTTGCACTGACAATCGGATCAACCATTGTACGATATAATTCCATGCATACGATTTTACGCAAACAATTCCTCGCACACGTCGGTCAGACCTCGCCGTCGCCGATGCTTGTCGAGGTGGCGCGTGCCGAAGGATCGTTCTTCTACACGCCCGAAGGAAAACGTTATTACGATCTGGTCGCCGGCGTCTCGGTGAGCAACGTCGGGCATGCCAATCCCGCCGTCGTGCGCGCCGTGCAGGAGCAGGCTGCGCGATACATGCATATCATGGTCTATGGCGAACTGATCGAATCGCCGCAGGTGGCCTATGCCGCACGCATCGCCGCCGCACTGCCCGATCCGCTCGAAAGCATCTACTTCGTCAACTCCGGTGCCGAGGCGGTCGAGGGAGCGCTCAAGCTGGCCAAACGCTTCACGGGCCGCACGGAGCTCATCTCCATGCGCCGCGCCTATCACGGCTCGACGCACGGCGCAATGAGCATGATGGGTGCACCCGAAGGCGAAGAGTGGAAAGGGGCCTTCCGGCCGCTGCTGCCCGACGTCCGCGCCATCGAGTTCAACGATTTCGATGCCCTGCAGGCCGTAACCCGCCGCACGGCCGCCGTACTGGTCGAGCCCGTACAGGGTGAAGCCGGCGTGCGACTGCCGGCCGCAGGGTGGCTGGAGGCGCTGCGCAAACGTTGCGACCAGACCGGTGCACTGCTCATCTTCGACGAGATACAGACCGGACTGGGACGTACCGGACGTCTCTTCGCCATGCAGAAATACGGCGTCACACCCGACATCGTCTGTCTGGCGAAGGCCTTCGGCGGCGGCATGCCCCTCGGAGCCTTCATCTCGTCGAAAAAGATCATGGATACGCTGCAAAGCGAACCCGTGCTGGGACACATCACCACCTTCGGAGGGCATCCCGTCTGCTGTGCGGCCGGACTGGCGGCATACGATTATCTCATCGGGAACGGCATCGTCGAGCAGGTCGAAGAGAAAGGTGCCCTTTACGAGTCGCTGCTCCGCGACCATCCGCAGGTACGGGAGATCCGTCGCAGCGGACTGCTGCTTGCTGTCGAATTAGGGTCGTCCGAGAAGCTCTACCGCATCATGGAGCTCTTCAAGGAGGCCGGTATTCTGAGCGACTGGTTCCTCTTCTGCGACAAGGCGTTCCGCATCTCGCCGCCGCTGACCATCTCCGACGAGGAGGTCCGCGACTCGGCGCAGCTCATCCGCACGTGTCTCGACCGGCTTTAAGGCACTTCATCCCGATGTCAGAGACACATCGGGCCATGTTGCAGGCACCCATGAGCAAACAGCTGCATCCCGGAGAGGGAGAGGAGGCGGGAGAAGCGAAGACTAAAGCGCATCGCTGAAGAGCACCGCCAGACAGAACAGAAGCGGCGGACGTTCAACGTCCGCCGCTTTCATTTTCCGCATCCGACGCCGGCACAAAACGCCCGAAGGATGAGAAATACGACCCGCTGTCCGGAAAGCACGAATCACACGGAGCAACAGGTCCGTGGAAGGTTCAAACAGTCCCCCTGCCGTGGATCGAAGTTGATTGCGGGCCCGCGTTATTGCCCGGCGAAACTCTTCAGCAGCGCGATCTCTTCGGGCCACCGGCTCTCGTCGGGGGTCTCCAGAACAAGCGGGATGTTGTCGAACCGGCTGTCCTCGGCAATATAACGGAAACACTCCAACCCCAACAGGCCCTCTCCCAACGGCGCATGCCGGTCCACATGGCTCCCGACACCCTTCATCGCATCGTTGAGGTGCATGCCCCGCAAATACTTCAGTCCGACCACCTCGTCCAGCTCCCGGAATGCAGCTTCACATCCGGCGCGGGTCGAAAGGTCGTAACCCGCAGCAAACGCATGGCAGGTATCGATACAGATTCCCACGCGCGACTTGTCCTCCACGCGATCGATCAGATAGGCCAGGTGGTAGAATGAAAAACCGAGATTGGAGCCCTGGCCCGCCGTATTCTCGATGACGGCCGTCACATCGTGCGTACGCTCCAGCGCCCGGTTGATCGACGCCGCGATCCGATCAAGTGACGCTTCGGGCGTAATCTGCCGCAGATGGCTCCCCGGATGGAAATTCAACCGGTCGAGACCCAGCGCCTCGCAACGCGCCATCTCCTCCTCGAAGGCACGTCGGGACTTCTCCAACGCTTCGTCGTCGGGATGTCCCAGATTGATCAGATAACTGTCGTGCGGCAGGATCTGCGAAGGCCCGTAGCCGCACTCCTCGCACGCCGCACGAAAAGCCGCGATCTGCGCGGCAGTCAGAGGCGGCGCGCTCCATTGCCGCTGATTCTTCGTAAACAGAGCGAAGGCCGTTGCGCCGATCGCCCGTGCATTGCGCGGAGCATTCTCGACGCCCCCCGCAGCACTTACATGTGCTCCAAAATATTTCATATCTCTTCTTTTTTACAATTACTTCTCCCTGTTCGCATTCCACAGCATGCACAGCCGACGGTCATGCATTTCACAAATTCAGCATTGTGCTCCATCATACGGGTGCACTGCGTACGCTTGCGCCCTGCGCCGGCTTCAACAGCCGTCCGGAGGCAATACATCCGTTGCCGGTCCAAACCGATACGCTCCGCCGTTGCCCGAATTCATGCATCCTGCCGCCCACCGCGACCGAATCCGCTCTCCTTTGCCGCCAGACGGAGCCGCTACATCCTTCGCCAACCGGAACCGATACATGCTTCCTCCGACGGGGTCGCTGCACTTTGCCGCAGGCCGGGACCGACACATCTTCCTGTTGAACGGGACTCATACATCCTGCCGTCAGTCAGGATCGCCCGCCCGCCACCGGCCGCCGGCTTCAACCGAGAAAACCGCGAAAGCCATATTCCCGCATTCGCGTACGTTGCGCCCTATCGGAGAGATTTACCTCCTGCAAATATACTCGATTTCCTGAATAATTTGTAATTTTGCAAAATCATTATCACGCCAAATCCAAACGTCATGAACAAGCTCTCGATAGTCCTTCTGACGGCTGCGACGGTCCTCACGCTTCCCGCCGCCGCGCAAATCTCTATCGACAGGGTTCGACCCCGGTCCGAACGCGTCGATTTCGCCGACTCGATCCGTACGCAGCAGGTCGAACGCGACGCCTTCTCGCTGGCAAAATACCGGGCCGAACGCGCCGCCATACGCAAAGAACGGAACTACCTCGAGGTCACGGCTTCAGTACAGGGTACACTTACCTCGTTCAACGAGCCCTGGATCGACGTCTCGGGCGGCGACAACTCCATCGCGACGATCGGATCCTTCTACCTCAACCACATCTTCAAGAAAGAGAAGTTCTCCATCGATACGAAGGTCAGCGCCAAATTCGGATACAACCGCATGAAGGTCGAATCCACAAACGACGACGGCTCGACATCAAGCACCGGCGTATGGTTCAAGAACCAGGATGAATTCTGGATCGAAACCACCCCGTCGTTCAGTTTCTCGAAAAACTGGTCCTACGGCGCCGTGCTCAAGTTCCGCAGCCAACTCGCCAACGGGTACAAATCCCGAACCGAGCAGGAAGAGATCCATCGCAAAAGCACCTTCATGTCTCCAGGCTACCTCGATGTCTCCGGAGGTATCACCTACACCTGTCCGGCACCGAGATTCCCCATAAAGATCAACCTCTCGCCCGTCGCCCTGAGCGCCGTCTTCGTCGAAAGCGCCTCCATACGCCACAACTTCGACTACAACTTCATGCCCCACGAAGAGGCCAACTACAGCCAGACAGCCCCTTACGGCGTGCCCAACGGCAAAACATCGAAATACGAAGGCGGTTCCTCCATCCAGATCGACTTCGACCGCAAGTTCGGCAAAAAGGAGGTGTTGCGGTACCGTACCTCCTTCTTCTCGTTCTACGGCTGGATCACCGACATCGGGCAGAAAAACAAATACACCGATTTCGGACTCTACAAACAGAAGCATGCCGAATGGGACGCCCTCGAGAACAAGCAGGCCGACGACGAGCCCGTTCTGGCCATCCATCCCACCGTGCGGTGGGAAAACACCATCGACATCAAGGCTACGAAATATCTCACGACAAGCATCTATTTCCAGCTCTACTACAATCGGGCTCAATGCTATGACGTGCAGACACAAACCATATTGAGCGTGGGATTGAGCTATACGTTCCAGAACAAGCCCAAGCCCAAGCAGTAACAAACACGGCGTACAAGGAAACCCATGTACAGAAATTCACGTTTTACCATCCTGCTGCCCCTGATCGTCGCCGCCGGCATCGCCGCCGGCATCTTCATCGGGCAGTTTCTGGGCCGCTCGACGGCCGAATCCGATATCCGCAGCATCCTCCATTCGCTGTCGATGCCGCAGGACAAAATCTCGCGGACGCTCGCCCTGATCGAAAACCAATACGTGGACTCCGTCTCGATGGATTCGCTCGTCGAGCGCGCCCTGCCGGTCATCGTCTCGGAACTCGACCCCCACTCGGTCTATATCCCCGCCTCGGAGATGGCCGAATTGAACGAACCCCTTGACGGAGAGTTCGACGGGATCGGCGTGGTCTTCAACATGGCTACGGATACGGTCATCGTTCTGAACGTCATCCCCGGAGGCCCCAGCGACAAGGCCGGCATCACCGCCGGCGACCGCATCGTGCGCATCAACGATTCGCTGGTCGCAGGGCAACAGATCCCGCAGCGCGAAATCATGCGCCGTCTGCGCGGCCAGCGGGGAACGGAGGTGAAACTCGGACTCGAACGGCGCGGAATCGACGACAATGTCGAGGTAACGGTCATCCGGGACAAGATCCCGATCCGCAGCATCACGGCGGCCTTGATGCTCACCGGCGATATTGCATTCGTCAAACTCGATCAATTCGCCCGCACCTCGCTCGAAGAGCTCCGGACGGCATTGACAACCCTGCGCGGCGAAGGAATGACCAAACTGATTCTCGACCTGCGGGGCAACTCCGGCGGATTTCTCGATCAGGCCATCGGCATCGCCAACGAGTTTCTCCCCGACGGGAAGCTGATCGTCTATACCGAAGACCGCAACCACCAGCGCGTAAGCGACTACAGCGACGGCTCGGGAAGCTATACGGACCTCGGCCTCGTCGTTCTGATCGACGAGGGAAGCGCCTCGTCGAGTGAAATTCTCGCCGGAGCGCTGCAGGACAACGATCGCGGAACGATCATCGGCCGCCGCTCGTTCGGCAAGGGGCTGGTGCAGCAGCAGATTCCCTATGCCGACGGTTCAGCCCTGCGGCTTACCATCGCACGTTACTACACGCCGACAGGCCGCTCCATACAGAAGCCCTACACGGCCGGAGATCTCGAGAGTTACGATGCCGATCTGTGGAACCGATACGAACACAACGAGTTCTTCTCGGCCGATTCGATCCGGTTCAATGATTCGCTGCGCTATGTAACGCCCGGCGGCAAGGTCGTCTATGGCGGTGGCGGCATCATGCCCGATATCTTCGTACCGCTGGATACCACCGAAATCACGAAATACTACATCGAGGTGTCGGGACGCAATATTCTCTACCGCTACACGATCGAATATGCCGACACCCACCGCAAAGCATTGAATGTCGTAAAGACCACGGCCGAACTGAAGAACCTGCTCGATGCCGACCGGACGCTGGTCGATGACTTCATCCGCTATGCGGCACGCAAAGGGGTCGCACCTCATTACGGACAGATTGCCCACTCGCGCCGGTTGATCGAGGCGCAGCTCAAAGCTTTCATCGGACGGAATACGGTGTTGGAGGACAGCGGATACTACCTCTTCATCTACCCCGAGGACAAGGTGATCCTGAAGGCTATCGGGGAGCTGGAGCGTCCCACCATGGAGAGCAGCCGTCCCGGAGCCGGGTTGCAACCGTCGGGAGCGGATCAACCGGACGAAACGAACGGCCCGTCAACATCTGATGCTCCGGAAGATCCGGATTCGGCATCGCTTCCGGATGAAACATTGCAATAGATCGGCGGGGCGACAGGGAAACATAAAAAATGAAAAGCATGATCAAACGTCTTATCGGATACATTCTTGCGGCAGCGATTGTCGCGGTGCTGGTCTATACGATTCTGGGCCGGGAGGGATACACGTCGTTGTGGCCACACGCCGGCAATTCGGAGAGTACTGCCGAAAATCATAGCGTCAACACGGTCTCTCGGCAGATCGAGGTTCCGGTGCAAGCGGAAGAGAGGACTCCTGCTGAAGAGACAACCCCGGCATCTCCGTCTCGGGATTCGTTGAAATCGCCGGACAAACCGGCTGCCGATATGCTTCTTTCAGAAGAGGTCGATCCGACGGCCGGCAACTGAGCGGTACTTCGAGCCAAAAGGAGCGGGACAACAATGATGTTGTCCCGCTCCTCTTGTCTGCGGCAGATCGGCCCGTCATACGGTCCGATGATGAACCGCCCTGCATGAATCGTCACCTTCAACACCTCTTATCACTTCGATTCCCGACCGAAACGCAAACCGACACTGAGGCCAAAAGGATATTGATCACTCGAATTGTACTTTTGAGGAATACGGCTGAAAATATGCCCCACACCGACGAACCCAACATCAGCATATAAACCCCGAGTCAAACGGACATATACACCGACTTTGTAATTGAATGCATAGGTCCATCTGTCTGTTGGATAATGGTCACGGATCCAATTCAAATATTCGGTCGTAAAAGAGCCCTGCCGGTCAATGGCCTCAATCGCCTCATCACTATATGCCATATTCCCCCAGTCAAATCGATGGTATGTAGCTCCCAAACCGAAATCAAGATAGAAGTAGCTCTTCAAACGACGGCTATAACCCCTAAATTCTGCCTGAGGGCCAAATACAATCGCATGGTGGTCATATGAAGTTTTTACAGGAAGCGGAACCGGCTGCGTAAACATATAACGGATAAAACCGCCTATAGCGATTTTACTGTTACGGTTCATCACACGCATGGCTGAAGCATCTGCCGACCATCCATCGAGAATCCAGCTACCGGATGCACCATACAACATCTGCTGACGAGGTTCCTCATGAAAATTCTTACCTTTCCACTGCTGCCAGCCCCTGCGTGTTCCTTTGTATACAAGCTTGCAACTGTCGCAATCGATATACTCTACCTTGCGGCTCGGAACAAACTGGACAAGCGTATCGCCGACACTGTCGGCTTGAAGAAAAAACAATCGGTCTCCGCCTTTTGTACGGTCCCATAATACGGTCCCTTGAACCGGAGGATCATGTTGCAGGAAGATCGTTTGCTGGGCGGCAAGGGGGCTGACTCCCAGACAAAACATCGCAAGAAGCGTTAAAATGTTTTTCATAGCAGTTTATTTTAGGTTGATCAGGTCTATTCCGATAGAATAATCGAGATTTTTCACGGAGAATGAATACCCTTGTCATTTCAATCTGTCTTTCGGCACAAATTACTGTTCCCGACCGAAACGCAGACCCAGAGAGATCCCGATCGGATACTGATCCGCCAAATGGAATACGGAGACCTTCTCACTCGTGGACTCCGCGTAATAACGGACAATACATCCGGCCGAAAGATCGGCATACAACCCCTGCGTCAACCGCGTATATAACCCGACTCTGCCATGAATCGTTGGAGCCCACTTTGACGACGGGAAATTCAGAAAACGGAATGAATTCTCCCATGTCTCCTCCGTAAAATTAACATCCATGAAATATTCCGGTTTGCAATCGACGAATCGATGGTAGGTACACCCGCCTCCAACCTGAATATAATAGAAACTCTTCAGTTTGCGCAGGTATCCGCGAAATTCAAACTGAACGCCCAAAGAGAAGGCCTGATTCGTATAGTTGTATCCCCAATGTTCATTCACATGCTTGAACGGAGCGGTATTCGCATAACGGAAGTAGCCTCCGATTCCAAAAAAGTTCGACCGGCTCAGGTAGTGCATCGCCGAGCCCTCCACACTCCAGCCCTTGCTCACAATACCGCCCGAAACACCATACAGCATGCCATGTTGCGGGGTCGCCGAAAAGGCCGTACCATCCCACAACTGCCACCCCTTGCGGGCTCCCTTGTAAACATACCTGCTGCTGTCGCATTCGATATACTCCACCTCACGGCGGGGTACAAACTGTATGAGCGTGTCACTCAAACCCTGTTCATGGGTAAAGAAAACTCTGTCGGACGTTGTCCGGTCCCACAGGACCGTGCCGTGAATCGGAGATTCATGATACATCACGATCGTCTGCTGGGCAATGCCCTGCTGGATGCTCAACGAGAACGCCAAGCACATCAAAGATAAGATTCGCTTCATATATTGTAGTTTTAGGTTGTAAGTCTTCGAAGCTGAATCTCAGGGTCGTTTCCGCCCCGGGCACCGATACGAGCAATGAGAGAAGCGACGCCTACTCGCCCAAACCGCCCTCACGGGCAAACTCCTCCACGGATCGGATATAATGAGCGATGGTCTCCGCCATCGAAACATAGGATTTCCCGCCGGCGGCATTCTTGTGACCGCCTCCGTTGAAATAACGGCGGGCAAAAAGATTCACATCCACGTCGCCGCGCGAACGCAGCGACACGCGAATGAACTTGTGATGGCCGAGGAACATCGCCGACATCTTCATCTTCTTGATCGTCAGCGGGTAGTTCACAAAGCCCTCGCTGTCGCCCTGCTGAAACCGGTAGCGCCGCATCTCCGCCTCCGTAAGCGACATGTAGGCCACCGTCCCCTCCTGGATGACATTCATCTTGCGATGAATCGTGTAGCCGAAGAGCCGCGCACGGTCTTCCGTATAGCCGTTGTACACGTTGTTGTGGATCTGGGGGATGTCGATCCCCTTCTCCGCCAGAACGGCTACGGCCCGATACAGTTCCGGTGTCAGGAACGAAAACGAGAAGTTCCCCGTATCGGTCATCATCCCCACATAGAGCGATTCGGCCATCCGACGGGTGATGGCCTCCGTTCCGCACAACTGTTCGATCAGACAGTACAGCAGAAAACAGGTACTTGATGCCGTGGGGCAGGAGAACTCGAGATCAAAACCCTTCTCGGGCGACAGATGATGATCGATCAGCACGCGCTGCGCCGTGTCGTTCTCAGCCAGGGCCTCGCTCAAGGCCTCCAGCCGGGACAATGCATTGAAGTCAAGACAGAAGATCAGATCCGCAGCCCGTATGGCCGACGTTGCCCGTTTCGCATCGAACCGGAATATCGTGATTTCGTCGATACCCGGCATCCAGTCAAGGAAATAGGGATATTTGTTGGGAACGATCATCGTCACCTCGTGCCCCTTCGACACCAGCACTTCACGCCACGCCAGCGAGGCTCCGATGGCATCGCCATCCGGATTGGTATGTGCGACCAGCACGATCTTGCGGGGGCCTTCTGAAATCAGGCTGCCGAGTGCTGCAATTTTATCGTTCTCGAACTTCATCGTTCCAAAGGTACGAAAAGGATTGCAAATTTCCTACTCCGAAGCGTTTTTTGATGTTTCGTAACTCCGGCACCAGGAACGGATACCGCAATCCGCACAGTGCGGAGAGCGTGCCGTGCAGACGTAACGGCCGTGAAGTATCAACCAATGATGCGCCACGGGCAGCAGATGCGACGGGATGTGTTTCTCGAGCTGCAGCTCCGTCTGCAGCGGCGTCTTCGCACCACGCGTCAGTCCGATGCGGGCCGAGACCCGGAAAACGTGCGTATCGACCGGCATCACCTCCTTGCCCCAGATCACGGCGCCGACCACGTTGGCCGTCTTGCGCCCGACACCCGGCAGCCGCTGCAGTGCATCCAGATCCGACGGCACGACGCCTCCGAACTCCGAACACAGCATGCGGGCCATTGCGGCAAGGTTCTTCGCCTTGTTGTTCGGATAGGAGATGCTTTTGATGTAGCCGTAGATCTCCTCCGGCGTGGCGGCGGCCATTGCCTCCGGTGTCGGATAGGCCGCAAACAGCGCCGGCGTGGTCATGTTCACCCGCTTGTCCGTGCATTGGGCGGAAAGGATCACCGCCACAAGCAGTTCATAGGGGGACTTGTAGTGCAATTCGCTCTCTGCCACCGGCATGTGTTCCTGAAACCACCCGATGACGCCCTCGTAACGCTCCTTCAGTGTCATTGTCTTCTCCTTTTTGACGACAGCTTCCGCAGCCAGCTCTTCACCAGCAATCCATAACCCGCCGCATCGAACAGCAGACACGGCGTGCGCCGCACATCCCGCCACCAGCGCGACAGATACTCCGCCGTCGAACCGTCCCGCGACAAGACCCACAGGGCAACCTCCATGCGCCGGCGATGCAAGGCCCGGGCGTGACGGTTCTTCCCGTAACGATGATCGAACCACAGCGAGATATCGGCCAGCGAATCGCAGAAGGCGATACGGCGTTCAACGGCACCGCTCTGGCTGACGCTCTGCGGCAGCAGCCGGTGGACGGCCGTCACGCAGTCCAGCGCCCGGATGCGGCTGAAACGTGAAAACCAGATCCACATCGGAGCATCGTCGGTCAGCCACTGCGGATGCTCCTCGGGACGCACCTCCGCATAATAGCGGCCGATCAGCTCGCGGCGGGCCACGGCCGTACAGTTCTCTACCGTATTGTTGAAGAGCAGGCTGTCGAAATCGCAGAACGACTCCCGCTGCGGATAGGACCACCGTTGGCCGGTCGCCTCGACCACCCGCTCCGAACGGGTATAACACATCCCGCACGCGGCATCCGTCTCCAACAGATCGACCTGCTTCTGCAGCTTGAACGGATCACTCCAGTAATCATCGCCGTCGCAATAGGCGACATACGTCCCGCGACACGCCTCGAACGTCCGCCGATAGTTGGCCCGCCAGCCCACATTCACCGGTCCCGTGACCAGCCGGATCACCGTCGGATATTGCGCCGCATAAGCCGCACAGAGCTCCGCCGTGCCGTCCGTCGAACAGTCGTCGCTCAGCACCAGCTCCACATCGAACGATGTCCGCTGCGCCAGCACCCCTTCGATTGCCTGCGCAAGATAGGGCGCTTGGTTGTAGGTCGTCATGCAGACCGAAACCAGCGGATCCGACACGACGGTTCCGTCGGATTCGGCCAAGAGTTCAATGGGTGCGGTGCGGTTTTTCATAATTTCTTCAATTTGGCAAATTTGGCCAACAGTGTCTTCTCTCCGCAATTGTCGAACGACACGATCAGCTTGTCGTCGGTCGTCAACGTCTCCACGCGCACGATCGTTCCCCGGCCGAAGGTCGCATGCTCGACCCGGTCGCCCGACGCATAGCCCGAACTTCCGGCTCCGCTTCCCGGTACGGACGCGGCTCCGGGAGCCAGACGCCGCAGGGATGCCGGTTGGACGGGACGCGGCACCACCGGCCGCGACGCGGATGGATTCGTTCCGGCCCCCGCAGGACGCGAAGCGCCAAAGCGCGCGGAACCGCCCGAAAAGGAGCCGTCGCGGCGTGCGCCGAACGACGCAGCCGAACGTGTAAACCCGGAAACGCCTCCCGCCGGCGCAGCTCCCCGCTGCTGATAACGCACGTCGAAACGCCGGCGCAGCTCCTCGATCGCCGTACGGCCGCCGGCCGCGGCGGTTCCGCGCGGCGACGTGTCACCCGTATCGGCATCGGGCTCAAGGTATTTCGGATCGATCTCGCGCAGAAAACAACTCGGATGCGAAAACTCCATGTTGCCCCACTTGAAACGCATCTCGGCATACGAAAGTACGGCGCGGCACTTGGCTCGCGTCAGGGCCACATAGAAGAGCCGCCGCTCCTCCTCCAACCCTTCGGGCGTCTCGGCGGCCCGCTGCGAAGGGAAGAGGTTCTCCTCCATGCCGACGATATAGACATACTTGAATTCCAGACCCTTGGCCGAATGGACCGTCATCAGGGTCACCTTGTCGTCGTCACCCTGCTCCTCGCGGCGATCCATGTCGGTCGTAAGCATCACGCTCTGCAACCACTCCTCGATGCTCGCCTCGGCCTGCTCCTCGCCGTTGCGGATCTCGGCGTCGCGCTGCTCCTTGAACAACTGCATCGAATTGAGCAGCTCCTCGATATTGTCGAGTGCCGAGGCCGATTCGGGGGTATTCTCCCGACGGTAAAGCGCCAGGATACCCGAGCGGCGGGCCACCTCCTCACCGAACTCGTACAGCCCCTTCTGCGCCCGTCCGAGCGACAATTCGCGAATCAACGATACGAATTCCGACACCTTCCGCACCAAGGTACGCTGCACGGCATCGGCCGGCGGCTCCTGCACCAGCGCATCGACCGCCTCCCACATCGAGATCCCCCGCGCCGCCGCCAGATCCGATATACGCTGCACCGTCTGTTCGCCGATGCCCCGCGACGGATAATTCACCACCCGACGGAACGCCTCGTCATCCCGCGGATTGACAATCAGCCGGATGTAGGCCAGCAGATCCTTGATCTCCTTGTGGTCGTAAAACGAACTGCCCTTGTAGATCCGATAGGGAATACCCTTGCGGCGCATCGACTCCTCGATCGCCTGCGACTGGCTGTTCGTACGATACAGCACCGCCGCTTCGTTCCACCGGTCGCCCGACTCGCGGATCCGCTCCCGCAGATCCTGGGTCACAAGTTCCGCCTCCTCCCGATCGGTATAGGCCTTCAGCACCTTGATCTTCTCGCCTTCGGCCCCCTCCGAGAAACAGCTCTTCTTCATGCGGCGGGCGTTATGCTCAATCACCGAATTGGCGGCATCGACGATCGTGCGCGTGGAGCGATAGTTCTGCTCCAGCTTGAAGACCTTCGCATCGGGATAGTCGCGCTGGAACGACAGAATGTTTTCGATCTTGGCGCCCCGGAACGAATAGATCGACTGTGCATCGTCACCCACCACGCAGACCTTCCCGTGAAGCTGCGACAAACGGCGGATGATGATGTATTGGGCGTAGTTCGTATCCTGATACTCATCGACCAGAATATACTTGAACTGCTCCTGGTAGCGCGCCAGCACGTCGGGACAGTCCCGCAGCAGGATATTGGTCTGCAGCAGCAGATCGTCGAAATCCATCGCTCCGTTGTGCTTGCACCGCTGGCAGTAAAGGTTGTAGAGGTTGCCGAATTCGGGAATCTGCGCCTTGCGGTCCTCCGTCGCATGGACCGAACTGGCCAGATAGGCGCCCGGCGTGATCAGACCGTTCTTGTAGAGCGAGATGCGCGACAACATCGACGCCGGCTTGTACCGGTCGTCCGGAAGATTCAGCTCCTTGACCAGCATCTTCAAGAGGTTCTTCGCATCCGACGTGTCGTAAACGGTAAAGTTTGCCGGGAAGCCGATCCGATCGGCTTCGGCCCGCAGTATCCGCAAAAAGATCGAGTGGAACGTACCCATGAAGATCGAACGGCTCCGCCCGCCCGGAACCATTCCGCGAATACGCTCCCGCATCTGATCGGCCGCCTTGTTGGTGAAGGTCAGGGCCAATATGTTCTCCGGTTTCACGCCGCATTCAATCATGTAGGCGATGCGCGAGGTCAACACACGGGTTTTGCCCGACCCCGCACCGGCAATGATGAGCGACGGCTCGTCGTAAGCCTCGACCGCCGCCCGCTGCGCAGGATTCAAGCCCTGCAATATCGGAGATTCCATCATCTTTCGTTCATTCGAATAACGTCTGGCGCCGCCCGAACCGGAGACTTCCCGCATGCCGCCAACGCTCCGCTGCGACGGGTCCGGCTGCCGGCCGTCGCGACACGGATCCGGACATTGCGGCATAACGGCAACGGTGCGATCCGCCCCCGATTCGTCCCCCGATCCGTCTTGCCGACGGGCCGAACAAAGGTACGAATTTTTCCGTTTCGCGCATCATCCGCCCGATGAACGCGGAGCAGGCATCCTCCGCAAGACCGTACCGGTTACCAAAGATCCGGATGGAGGTAGGGCAGCAGTGTTGCCATGAAGAAGGCTCCGACCACAAGGCAGATCACCGTCAGAAGCAGGTTGAAGACCCGGGCATCGGGTTTGCGGTTCCGGTTCGTGTCGCTGCGGACATACTCCCGGAAAAAGAGGTAGAGCGCCGGAATCGTCGAGACCGCCAGCAGATAGTCCTCGGGGATTCCGAAGAAATAGACCTTTGCCAGTCCGATGAAGGCCCAGTGTCCCAGATACAGTACGGCAAAGAGATTGATACGCTCCGTGAAGGCCACCATCAGTCCAAGCGTAAACACCACCACGGAACAAGGCATGACCGGCATGGTCATCATCGGGAAGGTCAACCCGCGCATCAGCGAGAAGAGCGGGTAGATCATCGGCATCAGATAGAGCAGCATCGACAGCAGTCCCGGACGCCGCGTACGTCTGAAATGCGTAGTCCCCGCAAAGAGGTCATACAGCCACAATACGGCCATGAGCGCCCAGAACAGCACCATGACATTGCTGTAGCTGCGTTCATAACCGTAAACCAGATAATAGACCAGGGCTATCCAGACATTGAGCAGCGCCAGAAAGAGCTTCATGGCCTGCTCCACCCGTTTCCCGGGATGTCGATACAACATCAGGGTAAGCAGCACGGCCGCCGCAACGATGACGATCTGCCAACGCCACGTCGCGGCATTGTATCGGGCAATGGTATTCCAGAAGATCTCCATGGGCGGTTGTTACGATTCGGAATAGTCACGGCGCCGCGTCAGGGAGAAGGCCCGGCGGCTGAACAGTACGATCGGAATGGTCGATCCGACGGCAAGCATGAATATGACGCTGAAGGCGACGGTCGCATTGAGCAGGAAGGCCTCCATGTAGTGACGGGCCACTTCGGGGTCGGCCGTATGCTGCATCAGCATGATGAGGGCAAAAACCGTCTTGTAGGCGTAGATGCCCGGCACCATCGGCAAGAGTGCGGGAATTGACAACACGGTTGTGGGACAATAGATCCGTCCGCCCAGCCAGAGGCTGCCCAGGCCGATGACAAGCGACGCACACAGCGTCGCGGTCGAGATGTCGATTCCCGCCCACGTCATCAGGCAGTAACGCAGCGCATGTCCCACGGCTGCCAGCACGGCAATATAGGGAAACGCCCGCATCGGAGGATCCGAGATGGCTCCGAAGCCGACCGCGGCAACCGCCGCAAAGAGTCCGTCGAAAAGAATATCCGCAACAATCATATCACAAGAGGCTTCCCTTTATCAACAACAGATTGATCGACAGCCCCACCGCAATGCACAGAATCAGAAGCAGGGCATTGATCAGACGGCTGCACCCGATCAGGATGTGGCCCTCGACAATATCGATCACCCCGTTGATGAGCGGCACTCCCGGTACGAGATAGAGCACGCTTGTGGCGATCGCCGTCTCGGCCGTACAGTCGAAGCGCAGCGACATCGAGGCACACAGCGAAGCGATGAATGCCGAGAGAATAAAGACGATGAAGTGGTTCACACCGGCCTTCAACAGCTGCTGCTTGGCCGCAAAGCCCGCCAGGGTCGAGGTAAATACGATTCCCGAAGCGATCCAGTCTCCATCGAAAAGCCGGCAGAACGAGGCATTGGCCAGTCCGACGACCAACAGGACGAAAATCGGATCCATGCGCGGCCGGGCAATCAACTGCCGGTATTTTTCGCGGATGACCGACAACGGCAGCCGCCGGTCCACGGCCTCCCAACTCAGGGAACTGAGGTCCGAATTGCGTTCGAAACTGATCGGGAGATGCGGGATATTGACCACCTGCGTCACCACCTGCGGATTACCCTCTTCGCGCAACGTCAGAATCGTTGTCCGCTGGAAGGTCGTCAGGTGGACCTCCACGCCCTGCGACGCACCGATCCGGCAGGCGTTGCGGACCACACGCGACGTATGGACGCCCGATCCCAGCAGGTAGGTCGCATACTCGGCGATGAAGTCGAGCAGTTCGGTCAACTCTTCGGAGGTTTTCATGGCGGGGCAAAATTAATAAATATTTTTCATAATTCAACCCCTTGCGACGCTTCCTTGCAGCTTCCGCATCCACCGGGCCGGCCCAGAACGATTCTCCGCATCAATCTTCGGTACCGCATCCTCCGGCGCCGTGCCCTCAAACCGCGTCTTCAGACCCCCAGTCCAAACCTTCAAGCCTTCTTGTTGAAGACGCGCTCTCAAGCCTCACCCTCGAACCAATCTCCCAACCGCGCCTTTAAACCGGACTTCCAGATCGCCTCTTCATGGAAAATACCGCCCGTCTCTCCGCGAGATCCCTCCCCGACCCGAAAAGGCAAGGCCGGCCCGCAAAGGATGTTCTGTCGAACAAGACGGCAAAAAAGATCGATTTAGCTGTTTTTTTCGCGCCACACCCACTTTTTTCTCCGTTTTTTCGTTAAATTTGTTAGTTCATCGGAACGATGGCCGGACTCTATTTCCATATCCCTTTCTGCAAGCGCATCTGCGCCTACTGCGACTTCTACAAGTCGGCAGACCTGCGGTTGCGCGAACCGGTCATCGACGCCATGCACCGCGAATTGCGGCAGGAGGCCGGATTCCTTCCCGAACGTTGTCTGCGAACGATCTATTTCGGAGGCGGCACCCCCTCGCTGCTCGATCCCGAAACGATTCAATCCTTCATCGATCAGGCCGCCGGACTCTTCGACTGCTCCGCGGTGGAGGAGTGCACCCTCGAAGCCAATCCCGACGACCTGACACCCGACTACCTCGCACGTCTCGCCCGGACCCGGGTCAACCGGCTCTCCATCGGCGTGCAGTCCCTCAACGACGACGAGCTGCGCAGGATGAACCGCCGCCACACGGCGCAAACGGCTCGAAACGCCATCCGACTGGCCCGTAACGCAGGATTCGGCAACATCACGGTCGATGTGATCTTCGGCGTGCCGGGATTCGGCGCCGAGATCCTGCAGCGCACGCTCTCCGAACTTCTCGACCTCGACGTGCAGCACGTTTCGGCATACCATTTGACGGTTGAGCCCCAAACGGCATTCGGACGTCTGATGGCCCGCGGAAAATTCACGCCCGTCGGCGAACGTGTCAGTGAAGAGGAGTATCTCCTCGTACACCGCATGCTGACCGACGCGGGATTCGAACACTACGAAATTTCGAACTACGCCCGATCCGGATATCGGGCGCTGCACAACAGCGCCTACTGGCAGGGAGTACCCTACCTCGGAATCGGACCGGCCGCACACTCCTTCGACGGACAGCAACGCCGCTGGGCACCGGCCGACATCGGACGTTACCTCGCCGATCCCGATTGCCATGAATCCGAACGGCTCTCGCTTCGCGACCGCTACAACGAAACGGTCATGACGGCCCTGCGCACCGCCCGGGGAATCGACCTCGACAGTCTGGCCGTCAGCTTCGGAGAGCATCGCCGGAAGACGCTGCTTGATGCGGCAAAACCCTGGATCGAGGCGGGAGATCTTGTGCTCCGCAACGGACGGCTCTACATCCCGCCCGAGCACTTTTTGATCTCCGACGCCGTAATAGCCGCTTTATTCTGGGAATGTTAATGTTAAGTTATTATTAAATTTTTTTATAAAAACAACCGTTTTTGACGAGAAGCGCGTACCTTTGCAATTGGATTGATTCAGCACCGACAAGCCGCCGGACAATCGCGGAAAATACCGGCTGCAAAGGGCGCAGAACAGGAAAAAACACTACAAAAAATTAAAAATCAAGGAGGGATTCGGCATGTCTTCTGCCGCTGCCTGAAAGAGCGGGGACAGACGACAGGTGAAAAGTGTTGGACAGAGAGATACGGTTCGGTCTGTACATCCCGTACATCCTTGCGGAATCCGCAAGGTTCGCCGCAAGAGACACAAGAGACAAACGACCGACACGCCGCAAGGACCGTCAGAGCCGCAGCCCGGCACCGCTCCGCTCCACCTTCGAACGTCCGATGCCTCGGAACGCCGCAAGGTGGCATGCAGGATCCCGAAACCGTAATCCGATACAGCTATGAACGAACAAGAACTGTTGACTCCCAATTACCTCTTCGAAGTAAGCTGGGAGGTATGCAACAAAGTGGGCGGCATCCACACCGTCATCTCGACCAAAGCCCGTACGGTTCAGAACAAGATGGGCGACAACTACATCCTTGTCGGCCCCGACGTCTCGCGCGAAGGCGACAACCCCGAATTCGAGGAGGACGACGAGTTGCTCAAGGCCTGGCGCCAAAGCGTCTATAACGACGGAATACGCATCCGCATCGGCCGCTGGAAGATCATCGGCCAACCGTTGGTGGTACTTGTCGACTACACCTCCCTCTTCCCGAAAAAGGACGATATTCTGAAATACCTCTGGGAGACCTACCACGTGGATTCGATCTCCGGACAATGGGACTACATCGAACCCGTACTCTTCGGACACGCCGCAGGCGAGGTGATCGCCTCCTATGTCAAGACATTCTGCGCCTCGACCGACAAGGTCGTGGCTCATTTCCACGAGTGGATGACTGCCGCCGGCGGACTCTACCTGCGCAAGTATTCCCCCTATATCGCCACCGTATTCACCACGCACGCCACCGTCACGGGACGCTGCATTGCCGGAAACGGACTGCCGCTCTACAAGGATCTCAACCGGCTGAACGCCGACGATCTGGCCCGTCAGTTCAACGTCACGGCCAAGCACTCGATCGAGAAGACCGCGGCGAAGGAGCACGACGTCTTCTGCACCGTAAGTGAAATCACCGCACGCGAATGTGAAAGTCTGCTGGGTTCCGAGGTGGATGTCATCACGCCCAACGGTTTCGAAGACGACTTCGTATGGGACGATCAGCTCTTCGCACAGAAACGCACCGCAGCCCGACAGGCCATGATCCGCACGGCCGAAGCGATGTTGAGCTACAAGTTCCAGAAAGAGCCCCTCATCATCGGAACCAGCGGCCGCTACGAATTCCGCAACAAGGGTCTCGACATCTTCCTCGACGCCCTCAAGCAGTTGGCCGAGAACGATGCACTCGACCGCGAAGTGCTGGCATACATCACCGTGCCGGCCGCAACGACCGGCCCCCGCAAGGACCTGCAGGCGCACCTGGCCGATGAGAAGGACCCCATCGATCTGAAGCAGAACCGCTTCTGCACCCACTACCTCGAACATCCGGAGTGGGATCAGATTCTCAACTCGATCAACGGAAGCGTGCTGGCCAATCCGTCGTCGAAGGTCAAGGTCATCTTCGTGCCGACCTATCTCAACGGCCAGGACGGCATCTTCAACATGAGCTACTACGAACTGCTCGCAGGGCTCGATCTGACGCTCTACCCCTCCTATTACGAGCCCTGGGGCTATACGCCGCTCGAATCCGTCGCCTTCTCGGTGCCGACGCTCACCACCACGCTGGCCGGATTCGGTCTCTGGGCCGGAGCCCACGCCGAACACGAAGGGGTGCGGATCATCTCGCGCAACGACGACAACTACGCCGAAGCGACCCACGAAATTGCGACATCGCTGCTCCGCTTCTCGAAATACACGCAGGAGGAGATTCAGAAGGCCCGCGGCGCTGCGGACGAGATTGCACGGACCGCTCTCTGGAGCGAACTCTATATCGCCTATGAGAAGGCCTACTCCGAGGCCATCGAGCGTTCGGTGGCCCGAACCAACCGTGCAATCTACAACGACGGCGGAGCGTCGGCCGAACAGATCAACTTCGTGCGGCAGCAGCTCATCACCGAGAAACCCCGCTGGAACCGCGTCATGGTCGAGAAGGTCCTTCCGTCGCGTCTCCACGCGCTCGAAGTGCTGTCGCACAACCTCTGGTGGTGCTGGAACAGCGGCGCCCGCGACCTCTTCGAATACATCGACCACAAACTCTGGAGCGAATGCGAAAAGAACCCGATCGTCTTCCTCGACCGGCTCTCGCTCGACCGGCTGCGGGAGCTCGAACAGGACTCCTCGTTCCTGGCCATGCTCGACGGCGTATATGCCATGTTCAATGAATACATGAGCGAAAAGCCCGATCCGACAGCGCCGAAGATCGCCTACTTCTCGATGGAGTACGGACTGCACTCCTCGCTGAAGATCTACTCCGGCGGTCTGGGCATCCTTGCCGGCGACTACCTCAAGGAGGCTTCGGACAAAAACATCCCGATGGTTGCCGTCGGGCTTCTCTACCGCTACGGATACTTCACGCAACGGCTCTCCGCACAAGGCGCCCAGGAGGCAACGTACGAGGCACAGAACTTCTCGAAGCTGCCGATCTCGGCCGTGCGCGACGAATTGGGAAACTGGATCACCGTACAGATCGCCCTGCCCGGTCGAACGCTCTCGGCCCGCGTATGGAAATGCCAGGTCGGACGGACGGATCTCTATCTGCTCGACACCGACTACGAGGCCAATCTGGATGAGGACCGGCAGATCACGCACCACCTCTACGGCGGCGACTGGGAGAACCGTCTCAAGCAGGAGCTGCTGCTCGGACTGGGCGGAATCCGGGTACTGAGGGCGCTGGGCATCAAGCAGGAGGTTTACCACTGCAACGAAGGCCATGCCGCCTTCATCGGACTGGAACGCATCCGCGATCTGATCCGCCTCCAGCACCTCTCCTTCTCCGAAGCGCTGGAGGTCGTACGTTCGTCGTCGCTCTTCACGACCCACACCCCCGTACCGGCCGGCCACGACGCATTCCCCGAATCGATGATGCGCCAATACATGGCCCACTACCCCGATACGCTCGAGATCACCTGGGATCAGTTCATCAACCTCGGCAAGACCAACCCCAATGATCCGAACGAACGTTTCTCGATGTCGGTGCTGGCCGCCAACCTCTCCCAGGAGGTCAACGGCGTCTCCTGGCTCCATGGCGAGGTGACCAAGGAGATCTTCAACAACATGTGGCCCGGATACTTCAAGAACGAACTGCATATCGGATACGTCACCAACGGCGTACACTTCCCCACCTGGTGTGCCTCGAACCTCCGACGGCTCTACGCACGCTACTTCCCCGAAGGGTTCTCGGGACACGACTACGACATTCCCGCCTGGCAGAAGGTGCACGACATCCCCGCCGCAGAGCTGTGGCAGGAACGGATCTTCCTCAAGCGCAAGCTCATCGATCATATCCGCAAGCGCTTCAGCGACCCCGCACAGGTGAGAACCGACTCGCCGCGTCAGATGGTACAGATCATCGAGGGCCTCAAGCCCGACGTTCTGACCATCGGATTCGCACGCCGCTTCGCGACATACAAGCGCGCCTACCTGCTCTTCACGAATCTCGACCGGCTCTCGGCCATCGTCAACAACAAGGAACGGCCCGTACAGTTCATCTTCGCGGGCAAGGCGCACCCCAACGACAAGCCCGGACAGGATCTCATCAAACGGATCGTCGAGGTGGCCGCCATGCCGCAGTTCGTGGGCAAGATTCTCTTCCTGCAGAATTACGACATGGAGCTGGCACGCAAGATGGTACAGGGCGTCGATGTATGGCTCAACACCCCGACCCGGCCGCTCGAAGCGTCGGGAACATCGGGCGAGAAGGCCGTCATGAACGGCGTGCTGCAGTTCTCCGTACTCGACGGCTGGTGGGTCGAGGGATACAAGGAGGGTGCCGGCTGGGCACTGCCGATGGAGCGGACCTTCGCCGAACAACAGTTCCAGGACGAACTCGACGCCGAGATGATCTACAACACCATCGAGGATCAGATCGTCCCGCTCTACTACCGCCGCGACACGCAGAATATCCCTTACGACTGGGTCGAGGCCGTCAAACGCTGCATTGCCGACATCGCGTCGAACTTCACCACGAACCGCATGATGCGCGACTACGAAGAGCGCTTCTACAACAAGCTGGCGGCACGCCGTCGGGAGATTACCGCTGACGACTATGCCCTTGCCCGGGAGATTGCCGCCTGGAAACGGAAGATCTCGGCAGCCTGGGACAAAGTCCGCGTCGTGGAGGTTCAACAGGCCAAGATCGACGAGAAGGCGATGTATGTCGGGGACAGTTTCCACTTCGAACTCAAGGTCGATGTCGCCAACCTCCGTCCGGAGGACATCGGAGCCGAACTCGTCGTGGCCAAGCAGATCGAGCAGGGGCAACCCGTCAATGTACTGGAGACCGTGGCGCTGGAGCGCACCAAGGTCGAAGGATCGACCGTCACCTACACGCGCGACTACCGCTCGGGCCGTTCGGGCACCTTCGATGTCGCCCTGCGTATCTACCCTTCGAATCCGCGACTTCCTCATCGGATGGACTTCGCGCTGGTAAAATGGGCCTGATCCCTGCGGAGACGCGCTCCGGGCACCCGGCCGCACGCAAGCGGTGCCGTCCCGTGTCCGGAGCGCAGGAACTCCGCAGACGTTGACATACCCCGCCGGTTGCAGAAACGGGAAGTTGCCTGTACGCCAGAGCCCGGTTGCGGCAAACGATCGGCAGACAGCCTCCGCAAATACGGAGGTACGCGGAGATACGATCATACGATTCGGCGCCGCAAGGTCGCACCGGCCGTGCTGCATGCGAACAGCCACGTCCGAATCCGACGGGAAACGGAATTTTGAGGCGAACAAAACTGTTCCTGCTATGGAATTCCTCCGGCAAAAGGTTCTTTTTTTTTGTTTTTATCGTTGACAAAAACAATATTTTTCAATAACTTTACGGGAAAGACGACTACATAATTACAACATAAACATGTCAGCACTTACTTTCGACAAGAACGAATTGGGCAACCTGGAGTATTCGCTGCAACGCGAGATGCTCTCGACCGACCGCAGAGGAGGTTACATGAGCACCACCATCGTCTGCTGCAATACCCGGAGGTACCACGGTCTGATGGTGGCGCCCGTCGGTGACGGCGACCGAACCTGCGTGCTGCTCTCGTCGCTCGACGAGACGATCATCGAGGAGGGCCAGACGTTCAACCTGGCCATCCACCGCTATCGCGGCGTCTATGAACCGCGCGGCCACAAATACATCACCGACTTCCACTATACGCCGACACCGACGATCACCTATCGCGTAGGGGGTGTCATTCTCCGAAAGGAGCTGCTGTGGATCCACAAACGGACACAGCTGATGATCCGCTACACGCTCGTCGATTCGCCGTCGGTGATCCGCCTTCGTCTCCGGCCCTTCTTCGCCTATCGCGACAAGGAGGCGCTGACACATGCCAACATGGAGGCCAACGGCCGCTCCTATCCGGTATTCAACGGAGTCAAGAACAGACTCTATGACGGATATCCCTGGCTCTATCTCCAGACGAACCAGCCCGACACCGAATTCATCGCAGCTCCCGACTGGTACTACGGGTTCGAATATCCGCAGGAGCTCGAACGCGGATATGACGGCTACGAGGATCTGCTTACGACCGGGTATTTCGAGCTTCCGCTCCGCAAGGGCGAGAGCGTAATCTTCTCGGCCTCGGTCGAGGAGATGCGTTCCACGGCCGAGATCGAGGAGCTCTTCAACCGCGCGCTGAGCCGCCGCACGCACAAGATCGACTTCCACAGCATGCTGCGCCACTCGGCCCGCCAGTTTGTCGTACGGCGTGCCGACGGCCGGACCGAACTGTTGGCCGGCTATCCCTGGCTTACCGCCCAGATCGCACGCGAAGCCTTCATGTCGCTGCCCGGCATCACGCTTGAACAACAGCACAAGGAGGACTGCATCGACGTCCTGGACTGCGTATGCCGGACCCTGCACAACGGCAACTTCGGCGGTTCCGCATCCGCACTGCAGGAGGCGGACGCTCCGCTCTGGTTCTTCTATACGCTGCAGGAGCTCGAAACGGAGATCGGCAGCCGCGAGATCTGGAAACGTTACGGAACGACAATGAAGGCGATCCTCGAAGGGTATCGGAACGGTTTCGAAAATCGCGTGGCGCTGCACGACAACGGACTGATCTGGGCTGCGGACGACAAAATTGCCCTCACCTGGATGAACTCCTACGTGGACGGACGTCCCGTAACTCCGCGAAACGGATATCAGGTCGAGACAAATGCCCTGTGGTACAATGCCGTATGCTACACCCTGACGCTGGCTGCCGAAGCAAAGGACTCGACGTTCGTCGAAGCCTGGCAGCAGATGCCCGAACGGACCCGGAAAGCGTTTCTGGAGATGTTCTGGCTGCCCGACGAGGGCTATCTGGCCGATTACGTCAACGGCGCCGAAACCAACCGTTTCATCCGTCCCAACATGATCGTCGCCGCAGGCCTCAATTACACCATGCTTGACGAAGAACAGCTTATCGGCGTTCTGCGCACCGTCAACCAGTATCTGCTCACACCCAAGGGCCTGCGATCCCTGTCGCCGCAAAATCCGCTCTACAACGGGACCTATGCCGGCGACGACCGCACGCGCGCCCACGCAGCCATGAACGGCACGGTCTGGGTATGGCCGCTGCCCTTCTACGTAAAGGCCTGCTATACACTCTACGGTCCCGATTACACGCCGACCGTCAAACAGATCATCGAAAACTTCGATGAAGACATCCAGTGCCACGGAATCGGATCGATCTCGAAAATGTACGATGCCGATCCCCCCTATGCACCCAAAAGCGCCATCTCCTATGCCTGGAGCGTCGGCGCCGTCCTGCAGCTTTACCGGCTCATGGATCGGGCCGGCAGTTTCCGCAAATCGGATCCGGAAACGACTGGAAAGGCTCCCAAAGGCGGAAAGAGCAAACCGGCTGCCGGAAAAACGGCGAAGAGCAGATCGACGGCAGCTTCCGCAAAGACCGCGGCCGCGGCGAAAACGGCAGCTGCCACGAAAACAAAGAGAGGTGGGGCCGAGTCGCTGCAGGAGCCGGAGAACAAGGCCAAAAAGAGTGCAACGGCAAAAAAACGGGCCGCTGCCAAAGGTAAAACAACAGATGGTAAAACCGTCAAAAAATAGTCAGCCATGAGAGTTCTGATGTTTGGATGGGAATTTCCCCCGCATATCGCCGGCGGTCTCGGTACGGCCTGCTACGGCATGACGCGCGGGCTGGCGCACAATGGCGTGGAGGTGATTTTCGTCATGCCGCGTGCCTTCGGTGACGAAGACCAGAGTTTCGTCCGCGTGGTCAATGCCAGCGATGTGGAGACACAATTTTCATCGAGCGAAGTTCACGACGAAGAGTTCTGGAAAAAGATGTCGTTCATCCAGATCGATTCCAACATGGTCCCCTACGTCTCGCCCGAGGAGTTCGAGACCTATCGCGAAGCCAGCATGAAATGCGGACACAAAAGCTGGAGAGAGTCCGACGTCTGGAAAGAGCGCTACACCTTCTCCGGAAAATACGGCGCCAACCTCATGGAGGAGGTGGCACGCTATGCCATGGTGGCGGCACAGGTGGCACGGGATCTGGAGGGACAGTTCGACGTAATCCACGCCCATGACTGGCTGACCTATTTCGCCGGAATCGCCGCCAAGCGGATCTCCGGAAAGCCCCTTGTGGTGCACATGCATGCCACGGAGTTCGACCGCAGCGGCGAGAACATCAACACGCAGACCTACGCTATCGAACGCGCCGGAATGGAGGCCGCCGACCGCGTCATCGCCGTCTCGAACCTCACGCGCAACATCATCATTACACGTTACGGAATCCCGGCCGAGAAGGTCGTAACGGTACACAATGCCGTGCGCTTCGCCGAAACGGAGAGCCCCATGCCCGAACGCGGCGTCAAGGACAAGATCGTCACCTTCCTCGGTCGAATCACCTATCAGAAGGGGCCCGACTATTTCGTCGAGGCTGCAGCCAAGGTCCTCAAACGGGTTCCCAACGTCCGGTTCGTCATGGCCGGATCGGGCGACATGATGAACCATATCATTCGGCGAGTGGCGCGTCTGGGTATTGCCGACCGGTTCCATTTCACCGGCTTCCTCCGCGGGGAGGACGTTCACCGCATGTTCCAGCTCTCGGATGTCTATGTCATGCCCTCCGTTTCGGAGCCCTTCGGCATCTCGCCGCTCGAGGCCATGCGTTCGAATGTCCCGGTCATCATCTCCAAGCAGAGCGGTGTCGCCGAGGTGCTCGACTACGCCATCAAGGTCGATTACTGGGATGTCGATGCACTCTCCGACGCCATCTACGGTCTGGTAACCTATCCGGCCCTCTCCAAGATGTTCGCGGAGAAGGGGTTGCACGAGGTAACGGGACTGAAGTGGGACAACGCCGCAGCAAAGATCCGCGACATCTACCAACAGGTCATCGATGAAGCGGCCGCAAGGAAATAACCCGACAAAAGAGATTCGCACGAAACAAAGAACAAATCAACCCGCCCCGGCCGACAGATACCGCGCGACGATGGATCGTCCGGCAAACAGCCGCCCTTCAGAGAAGGCCAAATCTCCGCGACGCCCGCGACCGGTCGCATGACACGAAAAAATACTAAAACGAAATAACCAGCATGAAAACGATCTGTCTTTATTTCCAGGTGCATCAACCCTGGCGTCTGAAGACCTACCGGTTTTTCAACATGGGCGTGGACCACAACTACCTCGACGACCTGTCGAACCGCGCCATTCTGCAAAAAGTCGCACGGCAATGTTATCTGCCGATGAATGCCCTGCTGCTCAAACTCATCAAGGAACAGAAAGGCCGGTTCCGCTGCTCGTTCTCGCTGACGGGAACCGTCGTCGAACAGTTCCGCGCCTACGCTCCCGAAGTACTCGAATCGTTCCGCGAACTGGCCGAGACGGGCTGCGTGGAGTTTCTGGCCGAGACCTACTCACACTCGCTGGCATCGCTCGCCTCGCAGGAGGACTTCGAAGAGCAGGTAAAGCTCCACACGGCCATGGTCCGCAAGGAGTTCGGGATGAAACCGACCGCTTTCCGCAATACCGAGCTCATCTATTCGGATCACATCGGAGAGATGGTCGCACAGATGGGCTTCAAGACCATTCTGGCCGAAGGCGCCAAGCACGTCCTGGGATGGAAATCTCCCAACTACGTCTATGCCAACGCATTGAACCAGAAACTGCATGTGCTGCTGCGCAACTACAAACTCTCCGACGACATTGCATTCCGGTTCTCGAACCGCAGCTGGGCGGAGTGGCCGCTGACGGCCGAGAAATACGCCGGCTGGCTTGCCGACGACGAGATGGCCGGCGAGGTGATCAACCTCTTCATGGACTATGAAACCTTCGGCGAGCACCAGAAAGCCGACACGGGGATTTTCGATTTCATGAAGGCGCTGCCGCAACAGGTGCTGGCCACACGCAAGCTGGAGTTCGCCACGGTAAGCGAGGCTTCGAAGAAGTATCAGCCCGTATCCGTACTTCACTGCCCGCATGAAATGTCCTGGGCAGACGAGGAGCGCGACGTAACCGCCTGGCTGGGCAATGAGCTGCAGAACGAAGCGTTTTCCAAGCTGTACGGGCTGAAGGAGAAGGTCAAGGCGTTGAACAACAAGGATTTCAATTACGTATGGAATTTCCTTCAGACCTCCGACCACTTCTACTATATGGCAACCAAATGGTTGTCCGACGGCGACGTACACTCCTACTTCAACCCCTACGGATCCTCCTATGAGGCGTTCATCAACTACATGAATGTCCTCTCGGACTTCGAAATAGAGGTTGACAAGGCATACAAGGCCCGGCAGAACCGTCGTCGCGCCTGAGCAAACCGTTTCCGACGGACGGACGGTCGGTCGACCGTACAGAAGGGGGAGGCAGACGGAACTTCTGATACGAAGAATAATACAGACTCATAGAGAGACGGTAATCCCCGTTAGGGTGTAACGGGATTGCCGTCTCTCCCTTGTCTCCACCCGCTACGCAAAAGGAAAAAGGAGAATCCTCCTCCCGGCCAAAACAACGACCCTGAACGACACGATTTCAAAACACGACGTCTCTTTTCGCGATATTTTTCCTATCTTTGCCTGAAACGATTAACCTTTCTGTCATGAAAAAAACCTTAATGCTTCTGGCCGCTCTCATGGTGGCCTGCTCCGCATCGGCACAGTATTACTATCCCGACGCCAAAAATCCCGACATCTCGCGGCACACCCTGCGGGTATCACCGCAACGGGCCGAGTTCATTCTGCCCCAGGTCAACGGATACAACATCTACAAGGCCGATCTCCATACCCATACGATCTATTCCGACGGCGACTGTACCCCCGAATTCCGTGTTCGTGAGGCCTGGTACGACGGACTCGATGTCCTGGCCGTTACCGATCATGTGGAGTACCGCCGCTTCGAGGGGAAAATGCTCAACTTCCTCAAAGGATATGTCCCCGAAGGGACAAAGCCCATCAACTACAATCTGATCAGAGAGGCCGGCGACGAACGCGGCATTCAATCCGATCTGAACGTTCCGGTCAAATTGGCGCAGGAAACGGCCGTGAAATATGGAATCACGATCATCCCCGGAGCCGAGGTTACCCGTGAACCGGTCGCATACGGACACTACAACGCCCTCTTCACAAAAGACAACAATGCAATCTATGCGGAAGATGCGCTTCAGTCGCTCCGCAATGCGAGGGCGCAGGGAGCGCTGATCATGCACAACCACCCCGGCTGGGAACGGAAAAGTCTCGAACATCCCGAGTTCGAGATCAAGGCGTACGGCGAAGGGCTCATCGACGGAATCGAGATCATGAACGGCGGCGAGTTCTACCCCAAGGCCATAGCGCGCGCCCATGCCAGAAATCTCTTTGTCTCGTCCAATACCGACATCCACGACACGACGGTCGAAGCCTATCGCATGCAGGGATTCCGCCGCAACATGACATTGATCTTCGCCAAAGAGAATACGCTGGAGTCCTTGCGGGAGGCTATCGAGGCACGTCGCACGCTGGCCTACTCCTTCGGGACAATTGCCGGAGACGAAGAAATGCTGAAAGACCTCTTCATGGCATCGGTCAAGGTGCGCGTTCTGCACACGGACGCCAAGGGCCGTCGCACGGTCGCTCTGACAAACAACACCTCGGTACAATACATTCTGCACCTTCCGGGCCAGAATCCCTTTATTCTCAATCCATTTACGACGATGACGACGACCGTAGCCAAAGGGAAGGCGCTGCATCTGACCGTTGAGAACATGTGGTATTCCGAGAAGGACCATCTTCAGATCGAGTTTGCGTTGTAGCACGAGGAAGAAGACAGCTCCGCAGGGAAGACAATCCATCTCAACCACACCCTCCACCCGAAAAGGCGCAAAAGGAAGATCCTGGAGAGGGGGGGGAGGTGAAAAGACCGGTCGGTTGGGATTATCGACCGTCACTGCAGGAGGGAGCGACAGGCTGCGTCTTGTTTGCAGCCTGTCGCTCCCTTTTAAACTCCACGCAACAAATCGGAGAAGAGCCATTCCTGCAGCGTCATGCCCTCCCCCGCAGAACACCCGATTCGGCTCAGGATCTCGGAATTCAACACTTGCACAAAAGCCGAACACTGCAAACAGACGAAACAAGCAGCCCCTCCCCGACGAGCAGAACCAACCGGGCTGCACGAATGCCGACAATTCTTATTGACACCCGCCTCCGTAATCGAAGGGCAACCTCGGAAAGATCAAACAACAAGGTATCGACAGAACTCTTCCTTGATTGAATATAACAGCCGTCTCAACTATTATCCTCTTTTCATTTTGATTCTTTCGATATCCGGAGGTAGATAATTATTCTTCGAAATGTTATAAAAAATCCTCTTGAAGGGGCAAAATCTTCTAACAATAAATACATTTCGCCCTTGCGCAAACGTTTGCATTTTCTTCAAAACAAAAGAAACAGATGGCGGACAAACTGGTCCGGACATCATATCAAAACACTCTCAATATCAATCGTCTATTCTTCTCAATTGGAAATATTGTTCTGGACTCTCCATATATTCACACAGTCACACCTGGACTATTAGAAAACAGTCCCTGATATGATTTTTTACAGAAATAACGACTATAATATTCCATATATATCATAAAAAAGCATTGGAATAAACATTTTTTATTTATATTTGTAGTCGTTACAAAATAAACATGATAAAAAAGAAAAGAAAATGAAAGTATCAACTTGCAACCTGTCCGGGCCTTAGCCTTCTCCATCTGCACCTAAAACACACCAGAACACCAGCCTGCTAACTCTTTATTCAACCTTAAAACAATGAAAAGAACACTACACCCGTTAACGAGACTGCTCATGGCAGTCCTCTTCTCCTGTCTCAGTGTAGCCGCATTTGCCCAGAAGGTTACCGTAACCGGAATCGTTACCGACATGGCCGGAGATCCCCTTGTAGGAGCCACCGTAATCGTCATGGAGAACGCCCAACCCGAGGGGGGGGGAACAACAACCAATGCCGACGGTGAATTCACTCTAAACGCCTCTAAAGGCCAATTTCTCGCAATTTCCTATATCGGATACCAAGACACTTCGGTAGAGATCACCTCCAAAACCTACTACGAAATCGCCCTCCAGAGCGACAATGAACAGATCGACGAAGTGGTAGTCGTCGGCTACGGAACGCAGAAAAAAGTCAACGTCACGGGATCCGTATCGACCATCGACGCCTCGACATTCGACAAACGGCCCGTCGTCTCCGCGTCGGTCGCATTGCAGGGCATGGCGCCCGGCGTCACCGTAACGACCCCCTCCGGCGCCCCCGGTGCCGACAGCGGATCGATCCGCATCCGCGGCATCAACTCCTTCGGCGGAAGCTCTACCGCCCCGCTCGTACTCATCGACGGAATCGAAGGCAGTCTGGACAGCGTCGATCCCTCCCTGATCGAATCCATCTCCATCCTCAAGGATGCCGCTTCCTCCTCCATTTACGGATCACGGGCCGCGAACGGCGTGATCCTCGTCACCACCAAGCGAAGCTCCACCGAACGTTTCTCCATCTCCTACAAGGGATATGTGGGATGGCAGTCGCCCACAGATCTTCCCAAGACGGTCAATGCACTCGAATTCCGCGAACTGACAAACGCCATGAATCTGCAGGACGGGAATGGCCCGACCTACGACGCGGAAACAATGGAGCTCTATCGTAAAAACATGGGCAAGGATCCCGACCTCTATCCCAACACCGACTGGCAGGAGGCCGTACTCAACGGTTCGGGATTTACCCACAGCCATCTTGTATCACTCGGAGTCGGCAGTGAGCGCGTCCGCATGCTCACTTCACTGGGATATGTCGATCAGGAGGGTATTATCAAAACCACCGACTTCAAACGTTATTCCTTCCGCAACAATGCCGATATCAAGTTCAATGAAAAGCTCTCGATGAAGCTCGACCTCTCGCTTTCGAACTCCGACCGCAGGGCGTCGCCATATCAGGGCACCATTTTCAACTACATGAACACCCGTCCGGCCGACATCCCCAATCAATATTCGACGGGGCTCTACAACGGTCTGGGCATGCAGGGCATGAACCCCGTCGCCCTGATGCTCGAAGGCGGGCAGAACAAGACCAATACGGTGCGTCTGACGGGCGCCATCACGCTCGCATACGAGCCCGTCGAATGGTTGACGCTGCAGGGCATGCTCGCCCCACGCTACGCCACGACCAACCGTCACAACTGGAAAAAGCCCGTTACGACATATCAGGACATGGAGGGAACGGCGACGCTCACATCAGCGTCCTACGCCACCCTGACCGAATCCGGATCACGCGCATTCTACGGAAACTACAACTTCCTGATGACTTTCGGGAAGAACTTCAACGGCCATGACCTCAAACTGATCCTCGGTACCGAACGCAACACGTACGACTACAAATACCTCTCGGCCTACCGTCAGGTCTTCAACTATCCCGATTACGACCAGATCGATGTCGGCGAGATCGAAAACATGGACAACAGCGGATACCAGTACCAGTGGGCCATCCAGTCCTATTTCGGCCGCATCAACTACAACTTCAAGGAGCGCTACCTCTTCGAGGCAAACCTTCGTATCGACGGTTCGTCGCGTTTCAGCAAGGCGAACCGCTGGGGATACTTCCCTTCGGTATCTGGAGCATGGCGCATCTCCGAGGAGTCTTTCATGGAGGATATCAAGCACGTGCTCAGCAGCATGAAGATCCGCGCTTCCTACGGTACGCTGGGCAACCAGAACCTTGCGGGCGGCGATGCGGCAAGCTATTACCCCACCACCTCGAACCTCGCGCTGGGGCATATCTCGATGAACGGAACCCCCATGTCGCTCGTCACGCTCAACACGCTGGCGAATCCCGACATCCGGTGGGAAACGACCACCATGCTGGATATCGGTATCGACGTGTCGCTCTGGAACAAGCTCAACGTCACGGCCGACTGGTATCGCAAAAATACCGATGACATCCTCATGAAACTCGACATTCCGGCCGGTGTAGGTCTCAACGCCCCCTATCAGAATGCCGGCAAGGTCCGCAACACGGGTTGGGAACTGGGCATCGGATACAACGACCGCTGGGGAGACTTTACCTTCGGCGTACAGGCCAATCTCTCGGACGTCAAGAACGAAATCATCGACATGCGTGGCAAGACCGCAACGTCAGGTGTCCTGCGCAACCAGGAGGGGTACTCCATTGCCAGCATCTACGCGCTCAAAAGTCTTGGCATCATCCGCACGCAGGAGGAGGCCGACTGGGTCAATGCCAACTGTCCGCAATTCAAGGAGACGGTGCAGGTCGGCGATATCCGCTATGCCGATACCGACAACAGCGGTGCGATCGACGAAAACGACAAGACGATCGTCGGCAGCACCATCCCGCGCTATACCTACAGCATGAACCTCGATTTCGGATGGAAAGGCCTCCGGCTCAATGTCCTGCTCCAGGGCGTCGGAAAGGCCAACGGCTACCTGAACACCTATTATGTCATGCCGAGCCACCAAGGCGGCACCTTCCGCAAGGAGCATCTCGATTATGCCTGCGCGGAGAATCCCGACGGCGTTACGCCGCGTCTGACAAGCAACAACAAAAACAACTGGTACGACTCCTCGTTCTGGATGAAGAGTTCGGCCTACCTGCGCGTGAAGAATATCCAGTTGGGATACGACCTGCCCAAGAGATGGATGAAGAAAATCGGACTCCAATCGGCATACGTCTATGTCAATGCCCAGAACCTGTTCACATTCACGAACTTCTGGGACGGTTACGACCCCGAAGTCGGATATGACGGCGATGCCAGCGGCGACTTCGACCTTGTAAAACTGGGATCGGCGAACAACTATCCTCAGGTAAAACTCGTTACGATCGGCCTCGATCTTAAATTTTAATCCGAACAACAACCATGAAAAAGATCATATTAGGAGCAACCCTGTGCGGCCTTCTTGCCACAGGATGTTCGCTCGACAGAACCTATCTCAACGGTCCGAATGCCTCGACGTTTCCCGCCTCGAAAGCCGAGGTCGAAGCGGGGGTTTTCGCAACCTACAAGGCGTTGACGCTCATCGACGCATCCTCGACGCCGTTCCCCGGCATTCAGGACAACGCCTCCGATATCGGAGCCTCGCGTATCAATGCCAAGAACTACAACTACCAGCAGCAGTCGAAAATCCCCACCGACAACGGGTGGGTCGAGAAAGTCTATAACAACATGTACAAAACGGCGGCGCGCGCCAACCTCGTGCTCGACAACATCGACCGCATCCGCGACCAGATGAGCGAGCAGGAGTACAACATGTACAAGGCCGAATTGCTGCTCGTGCGCTCCTACTACTATGAATGGGGCTGCCAGCTCTACGGCGACATCCCCTACATCGACCACATGCTGGGGATGAACGACACCTACACCCGCACCCCCCGCGCCGAAGTCATCGACAAGATCCTCAACGAAGATCTCAAGGACGAGATGCTCGACTTCCTGCCGCTGCGCCACAACAAGGCGACCTACGGCTCGGCCCGTCTGGGACGTGTCGGCGCCTACGGACTCAAGGCGCGCATCTGTCTGAACTGGGGGTTCTTCGAGGAGGCGGCCAAATATGCCGACAAGGCGCTGACGCTCGCAATGGAAGCCGGTTATCAGCTTGAAGAGTACGATATCCGTTATTGCGGCGCGGACTACACCGAGGGAGAGCCCAGCGCGACGAATCTCTTCGGCATCAGCGGACACGCGCAGAGCGACGAATGGATCTGGGCCCTGCAGTACAACACGATGATTTCGGGCAACCAGCACAATGCCGGATATTACGCCGCACCGCGTATCGCCGGCGGTTGTTCCTACTTCAGCCCCACGCAGATGTTCCTCGACGCAATCCAGTGCACCGACGGCAAGTCGATCGTGGAATCGCCTCTGTTCGACTGGAAGAACCCCTGGAAGAATCGCGATCCGCGGCTCGACCTCTTCTGTGTACGCCCCGGCTCGCGCGTGCTGGGCATGCAGTTCGAGACCAACCCCTCGGTACAGAAGATCATGAACTACAACGACAGCGCAGAGGGGGTGCTCGTCGCCAACTCGGAGGCCTACGGTACCAAGTCCGAATACGGTGCCAACGGTTCGAAAGGTCCTTGCGGCTATCTGTGGCGCAAATACCTCGATATCGAAGAGTATAAGACAAACAACGGATTCGGCACCGGTTCGGTCTGTGTACTGAGCTATCCGCTGATGCGTCTGGCCGAACTCTACCTGATCCGCGCCGAAGCCAACATCGAGTGGGACGGCGGCGATCTGAGCCTCGCCAAAAGCGACATCGAAACCATCCGCAGCCGTGCACACATGCCGGCACTTACCGATGCCAGCCGCGACGGCCTGCGTTCGGCGCTGCGCTACGAGCGTATGGTAGAACTCTGCAATGAAGGGTTCCGCTGGTTCGATATCCGCCGCTGGGGAATCGCCGAAGAGGTAATTTCCGGAACGCTCTATGCTCCGGCGCTCGACGGTTCGACGTCGAATGCCATCCCCACCATCGACGAAAACTGGCATGTAACCTACAAGGGCGATACGTTCGACGGACAGAAGATGAATCTGCGCAAATTCATCGACATGGCCTTCGATCCCATGAAGGATTACCTGTGGCCCATTCCCGAAAGCGAACGCATCGCCCTGCCGCAGATCACGCAGAACCCCGGATATGCGGGATATTCCGCCGAATAATCCATACAATCGACACAGACCATGCATTTGATTCCAAAATACCTGAAGGGTTGGCTGGTTGTTCTGTCGCTCCTGACGGCCGCCTGTTCGAATGACGACGGACAGGCGCCGCAGGGCGGCAACGGCGGCACGGAACCCGTCGATGGCGATACCTACGGATACATCAAGGACACAAGCGGTTCGCCGATCGAAGGCGTTGTCGTAAGCGACGGATACACCTGCACGGCAACCGATGCCGAAGGGTACTACACCCTTACACGCAACGGCGATGCGCAATTCGTCTTTTACTCGTTGCCGTCCGCATACAAGGTCAACGTGGACAAGACCTACAGGCTGCCGGCCTTCTTCGCCAGGCTCAAGGAGGGCACCGCCCGCTACGACTTTACGCTCGAAGCATTGGCCGCGCCTGAAACGCGCTTTGATCTGATCTGCATCGGCGACCCGCAGATCAACGAAGCGTCGCATGCCGTGCGGTTCAAGGAGGAGGCCGGACGCGAAATCCGCGAATATGCTGCATCGGCCGATGTTCCCTGTTATGGGATCGCACTGGGAGATTATGTGAACAACAAATGGGCACTCTACTCCAACATGGTGGTTGCCCTGCAGCCGGAACAGACCGGACTGCCGGTCTTCTCCACCATCGGCAACCACGACCACGAGTATCCTACGGCCAATGAACTGGCGGCACGGGCCAAATACGAGAGTTTCTTCGGTCCGGCCGACTATTCGTTCAACCGTGGCGATGTACACATCGTCTCGATGGACAACATCATCCACAGCTGCCAGGCCAGCGCCGACTATGATGCCGGTTTTACCGCAGCACAGTACGAATGGCTCAAACAGGATCTGAGTTTCGTACCCAAGGAGAAGATGGTCATTCTCTGCGTTCATGTTCCGTTCCGCGGCGGCTCGACGTCGGGCGGCAGCAACGTCAACAAGGACAAATATTATGATGAGGTGCTGGAATTGCTGTCGCAGTACGAATACGCCGCGATCATGTCGGCCCACACCCACTCGAACATCAACTACATTCATACGAAAAACGGAAAGGAGATCTTCGAGCATGTCACGGGAACGACCTGCGGGGCATGGTGGCGTTCGACCGTCTGCACCGAAGGCACGCCGATCGGGTTCGGGCTCTATCATATCGACGGCAACCGCATGAAAGAGTGGTCATACCGTTCGGCCCGGCACGACAAGACGTTCCAGATACGTCTCTACCGTGCCGGCGACAAGTTCACGGCCGG